>CAYVPC010000007.1:0-39279 GCA_964453555.1 uncultured Hyphomicrobiales bacterium
TGCAGCAGGAGCATCGCGACCTCGACGCCGCGATCGCGGCGCTGCAGGCGTCGCCCGGGTCCGACATCATCCAGGTTCAGCGCCTGAAGAAGCGCAAACTCTATCTGCGCGATCGCATCACCTTTATCGAAGATCAGCTCACGCCGGATATTATTGCGTAGCCGTCATCCGGGCGTGGTTCTTTTCCGCTTTGCGGGCGTACATGGCGGCGTCGGCGCGCGAGAGCACGTCCGCCGCCGTATCGAGCGGACCGACGGCTGCCACGCCGGCCGAAGCGCCGACCACCAATGTTGAGCTGCCCCAGCGCACCGGCGTCGCGTAGACCGCGGCCTCGAGCGCGGCGGCCTTCGCCATGGCGTCGGCGCCGTTCAGATTCCACAGCAGCACGACGAACTCGTCGCCGCCCATGCGCGCCACCACGTCGGAAGCGCGCACATGGCGCAGGAGCGCGGCGGCGACGGCCTTGAGCATGGCGTCGCCGGCGGCGTGGCCGTGCCTGTCGTTGACCGGTTTGAAGTCGTCGAGATCGAGATAGATCAGCGCCGCGCTCACGCCATAGCGCTTGACGTAAGCGAGCGAGCGCTTGAGCTCGCGTTCGAAGCCGCGGCGGTTCAGTGTTTCGGTCAGCGGATCGACGTCGATCCTTGCCTCGAGCTCGCCGATCCGCGCGCGCGAGATTTCAAGTTCGGCGGCGAGCCGCTCGACTTCGGCGGCAAGCCGCCTGGCGTCGTCGCGCGGCCGAGGCCGTGGCGTGACGGTTTGATCGGCTCCGGCGCGCTCCTGGCTCTGCCGCCGCGGCGGCAGGCGGCGCGGCGCGGCTGTCTTGCTGGGCGTTTTTTTTGCCGGTCTTGTTCTCACGGGTTCCTGCGGCGAATCGGCGTCGGAGATTAGCCCAGAAAACCGTGCGGCGGATCGACGTATCGCGGCCTGCGAAAGGCATGCGGCGCAATCACTTCAAGCGCCTGCGGCCCGGCCGGCCTGGAAGAAAGCGATCGGGTTCGTTTGCGTATCGTCGAACACGGCCGCCGTCAGCGCCCCGCCATACACGGCGCCGGTATCGACGTTCAGGCGATTACCGCGCAGATCTGGCGCTGCGGTTCCGACCGGCGTGTGCCCGTGCACGATCAGGCGCCCGTGGTCGCGCGGGTCGGAGAGAAACGGCTCCCTGATCCAGATCAGGTCATGCTCGCGTTGCGCGTCGAGCGGCTTGCCCGGACGGATGCCGGCATGCACGAAGAAACGGCGGCCGTCGTCGTGCCACAGCGGACGTGAGCGCATCCATTGCACATGCTCCGGCGGCAACGCGCGGGCGCTGTCGACGCCATAGCTTTGCAGTGTCTCCTCGCCGCCTTGGGTGAGCCAAAAATCCTGATCGCTCGTGCCGTCGATCACCTCCAGTGCGACAGCTTCATGATTGCCTTTGAGCGCGATGACGCCGCCGGGCATCCGCGCCTCAAGCGCCATCACCGCGCGCACCACGCCGGCGCTGTCCGGCCCGCGGTCGATGTAGTCGCCCAGGAAAACCAAGGTCATCGGCCGGCCGGCGGCATGATCCCGGCAGCGCCCAAGCAGGGGCCGCAACATGTGCAGCGAGCCGTGAATATCGCCGATGGCGTAAGTGAGGGACATACGGTTCGTTTCGCCAATTGTGGCGGCCTCTCAATGATGGCCTTATTCGGGCACTGTTGTTCAGGACACGTTCACCCATAAATGGGAACTTAGGGGCCAAGGGGCGGATTGTGTGAATGGACAAGTTCGAGGTGATGCCATGAGGAAGTTTCTGACGGCTATGGTCGCGATTGCCGTGCTTGGCGTGGCGGCGGTTGCGACCTCCAGCACGGCTGATGCGCGCTGGGGAGGCCATGGCGGCTGGGGTTGGCGCGGTGGCTGGGGTTGGGGTCCCGGTCCGTTCATCGCCGGCGCCGTGGTCGCAGGCGCGCTGGCTGCACCCTATTACTATGGCTACAGTCCTTACTATCCCTATGGTCCGTATCCCTATTACGGGTGCCGGCGCTGGTGGAACGGCTACGCTTGGGTGCGCAGCTGCTACTAAGGCCGGCTGGCCCCGGAACCGGGGTGCATCCATAATTTTTGGTTAACGGTGGCGGGGTATCATCCCGGCACCAAACTTCCGCCATGGATCGCCGCCTCAATGGGCGACGAGGGCGGCGAGGAATTCGGGGTTGACGGGAACTCCGCTCATTCACGTTCGGATCGGCACCCGGCCGGTCACTTGAGGAGATTAAATGCATAAGTCGCTCATCGCGCTTGTCGGCGCCGCGGGCATCGGTGTTGCGGCAATGGCCGCCCCGGCTCCGGCAAACGCCGGTTGCTTCGGCTGTGCCGTCGGCGCAGGCGTTCTCGGCGGTGTCGTTGCCGGCACGATCATCGGCAGCGCCATCGCCAACAGCCCGCCGCCGCCCCCGCCGCCCGGCTATTATCCGCCGCCGCCGCCCGGCTATTATCCGCCGCCGCCTCCAGGCGCGTACTATCCGCCGCCGCCCGGCTATCCGCCGCCGCCCGCTTACGCCCAGCTCGCGCCCGGCTGTCACTGGGGTCATCGCAAGGTTTGGGTCGAGGGCTACGGCTATCAGTGGCAGACCGTTCAAGTCTGTCCTTGATCGCCTGGCACGGAATTGAATTTTGCCGGCCGGCTTGCTTAAGCCGGCCGGTTTGCGTTTGTGGCCGTGCATAGGCGGGGGATTGATCGTGCGCTCGCTATCACTGCGTGACGCAAGGCTCGGCGAAGCGGTGCACCGGCTCGGCGACCGCGCGCGGACGATTGCACACCGCGCGCTCGCCGTTTCGGCCGGCGCATGGCTCGCTTTCGCGCTGGGCGCGCTCAAATGGAGCGCGATCGCTGCGGTCTGCGTCTATCTCGGCGTGATCGCGATCCTCTACTTCGCGCAGCGCTCGATGATGTATTTCCCGGAGACGATCCACACGACGCCGGCGCAGGCCGGTCTGCCCGAAGCCGTGGAAGTGACGCTGACGGCGTCCGACGGCGTGCAGCTCGTCGCCTGGCATGTGCCGCCGCGCGGCGACAAGCCGGTGATCGTTTACTTCCACGGCAACGGTGGCGCGCTGCGCTATCGCGTCGAGCGTTTTCGCAAGCTCATCCGCGACGGCATCGGTCTCATCGCCGTGGAATATCGCGGCTATGGCGGTTCGCGCGGCAGCCCGAGCGAGGCCGGCCTGATTGCCGACGGCGAAGCCGCTTACACCTTCGTCGCCGCTCATTACCAGCCTCAACAGATCGTGCTGTGGGGCGAGTCGCTCGGCACCGCGATCGCCGTCACGCTCGCCGCGGAACAGCCGGTTGCGCGCGTGATCCTGGAAGCGCCGTTTACGTCAGCGGCAGCCGTCGCCGGCCTGCGCTACTGGTACGTACCGATCCGGTTGTTGATGAAAGATCAATATCGCTCCGACGAACGCGTCGAAAAGATCACCGCGCCGGTCCTGATCCTGCACGGCATGCGCGACCGCATCGTTCCGTTCGCCATGGGCGAGCGCATGTTCGAATTGACCAAAGCGCCCAAGCATATCGTGCGCTTCATCGACGGCGACCATGAAGACCTCGACGCCAACGGCGCGCTGCACGCCGTCGGCCGCTTCCTCGCCGCCGATCTGGACGAGCCGGCCGCTGCGCCGCTGCACTGAGCGGCGGCGTGCAGCGCTCATTGCGGGACGGTCATCAGTTCAAGCACGTGGCCGTTCGGATCGCGAAAATAGACGCCGCGACCGCCGCCCCAGTCGTTGAGCTTACCTTCGTCGAGGCTCCAGGGCGCGCTGCCGTAGGAGATCTTCGCCGCCTTAACGCGATGAAAGATCGCGTCGAACTCGCGATCGCTGACGTGGAAAGCGTAGTGATGGCTCTCGAAACCTTTGTCGTCGTCGAACAACAAGGTGAGGGCCTTGTTGATCTTGACCGGCGCGAAATAGTTGCTCCGTCCGCGCTTTAATCCAAAGATGTGAGCGAAAAATTTAGCCGAAGCGGCCTTGTCGCGCGCCGGTACGATGGTGTGGTTGAGCGTGATGGTCATGCCGCGCCTCTCCGCCGTCGAACAGATCAGAACCGGGAAAAGTGGTCGCCGGTCCGCCGATAAAGATCATGCCCCGCTAAAAAGTTTCGTAGGACTGTCCGACTTTGCCGCCGACGCGGGCGAAGCCGGCTTTGGCGGGCTCGTATTTGTCGTTGATGTTGAGCGCCTTGGCGTAGGAGCCGGCCGCCTTGTCTTTCTGCCCGAGGCGTTCGTAAGCCAGTCCGCGGCTGGTCCAGGCATGCTGGTTGGACGGATCGATCTGCACGGCCTCGTCGAGATCGTTCGCCGCCGATTTCGCGTCGCCCACCGCGAGATAACTGAGCGCGCGCGCCACGAACAGCGCGGCCTTCTGGCTGGTGAGCCCGAGTGCGGTGGTGAAATCGTCGATGGCGATTTGGTGCTGATGCTGGCTCTGATAGAGAAGGCCGCGCTGATAATAGGCCTGTCCGTTGTCGGGGCGGAGCGCGATCGCCTTGTTGAAGTCGGCGAGCGCCAGCACGGCATAGCCTTGCAGGCGATAGGTGATGCCGCGGCCGAGGTAGGCCGGCGCGTAGGCGGCGTCGATCGACAGCGCCTTGTTGTAATCGGCCAGCGCCAGTTCGAGCTTGTTACCCTGCCGATAGAGCAACGCGCGATTGGCATAAGCCTGCGCGTAACCGGGATCGAGGCTGATCGCCTTGTTGAAGTCGGCCAGCGCCAGCTCGGTGTCGCCGCTCTCGGCCAGCACCGAGCCGCGCATGTTGTAGGCTTGCGGATCGTCGGGATGTTTTTGAATGACCTCGGTGAGGGACGCCAGATTGGGCTGCGAGTTGGCCGCAAGCGCGTCGTCTTTTTCCGGCGAAGCAAGGTTGCCGAGCCCCGAACAGCCGGCAAGTGCGAGCGTCACGATCGGGCAGAAGGCGAGCGCCAGGCGACGCGGCGTTCCGCTTCGCCACCGCTTGCTCGTCGCCAACGCCGGTCCGGTCATCCGATGGCTCGCGGCACCAAGGGCTCCTGTCCGGAAAGGTAGAGCACGCAGGATAGGGGCGGTAGCCCCGCCGCCCTCAAAAAGCAAAAGCGCGAGCCCAAACGGCCCGCGCCCTCGTAAAAGGCCGTCGATCTCAGCCGAAACGCGGCGTGCGCGGCGGCCCGGATCTGCCGGCGCCCGGGCCGGTCGTCGGCTTCGGCTTCATCGGCAGCAGGCCCTCGCGCTGCAATCGCTTGCGGGCAAGCTTGCGGGCGCGGCGGATCGCTTCCGCCCTCTCCCGCGCCTTTCTCTCGGAGGGTTTTTCGTAATGGCCGCGAAGCTTCATCTCGCGGAAAATGCCTTCGCGCTGCATCTTTTTCTTCAGCGCCTTGAGGGCTTGGTCGACGTTATTGTCGCGAACGAGAACCTGCACGCGTGCTCCTTTGCAGTCGATTCCTGGGAATTTGCATGGGGGCGCAGGCATGATCCTGCGCCACCTTGCCGCCGCGTGTAGCAGAAGCGCATCGGAAAGTCCACCAGTGCGGGCCTTTCTGGTTGTTCAATCGATAAACACGCGCGTGACATGCCCCATCTTGCGGCCGGGGCGTACCTCCGCCTTGCCGTAAAGATGCACTGCGGCGCCCGGCACCGTTAGCCAGTCCCGATAGTTCGCTACCTCGTGGCCGATCAGGTTGATCATTTCAACGCGGCCACGGCGAACTGGCCTCGCCAGCGGCCAGCCCGCCACCGCACGGATGTGCTGCTCGAATTGCGAGACCGAGGCGCCGTCGATCGTCCAGTGGCCGGAATTGTGCACCCGCGGCGCGATCTCGTTGACCAACAAACCGCCGTCGCTTTTGACGAACATCTCGACCGCCAGCACGCCGACATAGCCGAATTTTTGCGCAATGGTTTCGGCGATGCGCTGCGCCTCCTGCGCCGCGTCGCCGGATAGCGCGGCGGGCACGCGCGAAATCCGCAGAATATGGTCGCGGTGCTCGTTCTCGGTCACGTCGAAACATTCGATGCCGCCGTCGCGTGCCCGCGCGGCGACGACCGAGACTTCGCGCGCGAACGGCACGAACGCTTCGACGATGCACGGCTGTTCACCGACTTCGCGCCATGCCGCCGCCGGGTCGGCTCCGTTTTGAATCGCAGCCTGACCCTTGCCATCATAGCCGAAGCGGCGCGTCTTGAGCACGGCGGGACGGCCGATCTTTGCCAGCGCCGCGGTCAGCTCGGCCGCAGTCGCCACCGCCGCGAAGGGCGCGGTGCCAATGCCCAGCGCGGCAATGAAATTCTTCTCCGCCAGGCGATCCTGAGTTGTCGCCAGCACTTTTGGATCGGGCAGCACGGCCACCCGCGCGGCCAGAAACGCGGCGGCTGCCGCCGGCACGTTCTCGAACTCGTAAGTGGCGACGTCGATACTGTCTGCGAAGCGCTCCAGCGCCGCTGTGTCGGAATAATCGGCGGATGTGACCCGGTTGACAACGTCGACCGCGGGCGCGCCGGGATCGGGCGCGAAGATATGGCACTTGAAGCCGAGACGTGCCGCCGCAAGCGCCAGCATGCGACCGAGCTGGCCGCTGCCGAGAATGCCGATGGTGGCTCCGGGCGCTAGCACCGGCGCGATGGCGCTCACGCGCCGGATTCCTTGGGCTGTTCAGCGACCGAGGCGGTCTGGCGTGCGCGCCAGGCTTCGAGGCGCTTGCCGAGCGCCGGATCGCTCAACGCCAAGACGCTGGCGGCAAGCAGGGCGGCGTTGATGGCGCCGGGCTGCCCGATTGCCAGCGTGCCGACTGGAATGCCGGGCGGCATCTGCACGATGGAATAAAGCGAGTCCTGGCCCGACAGCGCTTTCGACTCCACCGGCACGCCGAACACCGGCAGGCTCGTGAGCGAAGCGGTCATGCCCGGCAAATGCGCGGCGCCGCCGGCGCCGGCGATGATGACTTTGAAGCCCGCCTCTTTCGCGCCCTTGGCGAAGGCGTAAAGCCGGTCCGGCGTGCGATGGGCGGAAACGATGCGCGCGTCATAACCGACCCCGAGCGCATCGAGCGTCTCGGCGGCGTGCTTCATTGTCTGCCAGTCCGACTGGCTGCCCATGATAATGGCTACGGACTTCGCTTCCGGCGCGGCCAAGCTCATCCCCTGCGCGAAGGAAGCGGCGGATTATAGGTCCGCGTTTCGCAGTAGCAAGGCGCGATCGGCCCGCGACGTCGTTCCTTTACGAACCGCGCGGCGTCCCGGCCGATGCAGCGGAAGCTTTCGCCCGCTCGCAGGCTTCCCACAAGCGCGCGGCGGTGACCGGCATATCGAGATGCGCACCTTCGCCCCCCGGAATGGCATCGGCGACCGCGTTCATCACTGCCGCGATTGAGGCCGTGGTGCCGGCCTCGCCGACGCCCTTGACGCCAAGCGGATTGGTCGTCGCCGGCACGCATAGGAGCGCGTCGTGGATGGTCGGCGGCATATCGGCGGCGCGTGGCATGGCGTAGTCCTGAAACGAGCCGGTTACGAGCTGGCCCTGCTCGTCGTAGAAAATCCGCTCCATCAGCGCCTGACCGAGCCCCTGTGCCAGCCCGCCGTGCAGCTGGCCCTCGACAATCATGTGGCTCAGCACGTTGCCGCAATCGTCGACGGCGGTGTAGGCGACGACGTCCATATGACCGGTGTCGGGATCGATCTCGATTTCGGCGATGTGCACGCCGTTCGGAAACGTCAGCGGTGTCTCGGTCGTGACTTTGGTATCGAGGTCTTCCGCTATCGTGCCGCGCTTCTTCAGTTCGGCGGCGCGCGCGGCGACTTCAAACAATCCGATGCGGCGATCGGTGCCGACCACGGTAAAGGTTCCGGCCGCGTAGCCGATATCGGCCTCGGCGGTTTCCAGCAGCAGTGCCGCGACCCGTTTGCTCTTGTCGAGCATCACGCCGATCGCTTTGACCACCGACGCGCCCGCGGTCATGGCCGAACGCGAGCCGACCGACGCATAGCCCGGGATTTCCAGCGCGGAATCGCCGTGCCTGTGCGTGACCTTGTCCCGCGCAATGCCGAGCCGTTCGGCAATCAGCGGCGGGAACACCGAAGCGTGGCCCTGGCCGGTCGATTGCACGTTGAGATTGACACAGAGGGTGCCGTCGCCGGGAAAGGTGAGCAGCGCGCCTTCGAGCGGCGAGCCGCCGGAATGCTCGAGCATGCACGAAATACCGATACCGCGATATTTGCCGCGCTTCTTCGCTTCGCGGCGGCGTGCTTTGAAGTTGTCGTAGCCGGCGAGGTCGAGCGCCTTGTCGAGAATCGGCGCAAAGTCGCCGCTGTCGTAGGTGGTTCCGACCGCGGTCTTATAGGGCATGGCGGACTTCGGAACGAGATTGCGCCGCCGGAGCCTGGCCGGATCGATGCCGGTCGCCCGCGCGGCTTCCTCGACCACGCGCTCGAGAACGTAATTCGCCTCCGGCCGGCCGGCGCCGCGATAGGGGGCCGTGGCGATCGTGTTGGTGAAGGCGCACCTTGCGCTGACGTCGATATGCTTGATGTCGTACATCCCCGGCAGGCAGCGCGTGAAACTAAGAGTCGGGATATTGGCGCCGACCGGCCCGACATAAGCGCCGAGATTGCCGGTGTTGTGGATGCGTAGCGCCAGGAAGCGACCCTTGTCGTCGAGCGCAAGCTCGGCTTCCGAATAGATATCCCGCGCCTGGTTGTCGGACAGGAACGCTTCGGAGCGGCCGGACATCCAGTGGATCGGGCGGCCGAACTTTTTGGCGCCGACCATCTGCGCAATGTATTCCGGATAAGGTCCGGTCTTGAGACCGAACGCGCCGCCGACATCGTCCGTCAGCACGCGCAGCCGCTCTTTCGGTAATTGCATGGTGGCCAGGATGGGGTCACGCATCGCGGTAGTGCCCTGCGAGCAGACGCGCAAGGTGTAAAGGTCGCCGGCGGCGTCGTAGCTCGCGGTCGCGCCGCGCGGTTCCATCGAAGCCACCGCCATGCGCTCGTTCATCACCGCGATGCGGGCGACGTGCCTGGCGGAGGCGAAGACGGCGTCGACTTGTCGGGCGTTGGCGTCCGGGTCGGCGGCGGGCCCCGGCCAGTCGATTGCGAGGTTGCCGGGGGCCTGCGGCCACACTTGCGGCGCGCCGGACGCCAGCGCGGCACGCGCGTCGATCACTGGCGTCAGCGGCTCGTATTCGACGGCGACCAGTTCAGCGGCATCCTGCGCGGCGACGGCGCTTTCGGCGACGACCATCGCCACCGGCTCGCCGACATGCATCACTCGTTCGGCGGCAAGCGCCGGCCGGTGCGGCACGATCAGATTTTTGCCGCCGCGCCCGTTCAGCGGCGGATGGCGGCCGAGGCTGCCGATCCCCTCCATGTCCTTCGCGGTCAGCACGCCGACGACGCCGCGCGCGCTCCGCGCCGCTGTCGTGTCGACGCTCACGATGCGGGCGAAGGCCTGCGGTGAACGCACGAAATACGCATAGGCCTGTTGCGGCAGGGGGGCATCGGCGGCGTACCGGCCGCGTCCGCGGACCAGTACATCGTCTTCCACGCGCGGCTCGTCCGCGCGACCGACCGTTTTTGCATCCATGCTCTATTCCGGAACGCTCTGTCGGGCCGTGGCTTGCCCCTTTATAACCGAAACCGCCGACGGCTAAAGGCGGCGCTCTTTGGGTATTTGCCGTTGCTTTGCCGTCCCGCGTTTCGCGCGCGACTCCCGCTTGGATCCTTCCGATGCTTCGCCCCGGCACGCTTGCTTTGACCTTGTTGCTCGCCATGTTGAGCGCGCTCGGGCCGCTGTCGATGGACATGTATCTGCCGTCGTTGCCGGACATCGCCCATGTGCTGCAAGCGCCGATCGCGCGCGTGCAATTGACCGTGTCGAGTTATCTGATCGGCTTTGCGGTCGGACAGGTGATCTACGGACCGCTGTCGGACCGGCATGGCCGCCGTCCGGTTCTGCTGGCGGCGCTGGCGCTCTATCTCGCCAGCACGCTGGTCTGCGCCGGCACCCAATCGGTCGCGCCGCTGATTGCCGCGCGTTTCCTGCAGGGCGTCGCCGGATCGGGTTCGATCGTGCTGGCGCGCGCCATCGTGCGCGACTGCTATTCCGGCGTGCAGGCGGCGCGCGAACTTTCTCTGATGGGATCGATCAGCGCCTTTGCGCCCATTGTCGCTCCGATCATCGGCGGCGTGTTGCAAACCGCGTTCGGTTGGCGCGCGAGCTTCATCGTCATGAGCGCCGCCGCGGTGATTGCCATCGCGGTCGCCGGGCGCCTGCTGCCGGAGATGTTGCGTCAGCGCGGCGAGTCAGTTTCGGCACTATCTCTCGTCCGCGGTTATGCCTCGGTGGCCCGACATCGCGGCTTTCTCATCTATCTCGGCATCGTCACGATCAGCTATGCCGGATTGTTTGCCTGGATTTCCGGCGCCTCCGTGGTGCTGCAGGGCGTGTACGGTCTCTCGCCTGCCGCCTTCGGCGTCACTTTCGCGCTGGGCGCCGCCGGCTGGATGATAGGCGCGACAATCGCCGCCCGCCTGGTTGTGCGGCTCGGCCTCGACCGCATCATAGCGCTCGGCGTGCTGGTGCTTGCCGCCGGCAGCCTGGCGCTGGTGGCGGTCGTCGCCGCCGGCGTGCCGGGCGTATGGCTGGTGGCGGCGATGGCGCTTTATCTAGCCGGCCTCGGACTATGTATGCCGCAGGCGATGGCCGGCGCGCTGACGCCGTTTCCCGAACGGGCCGGCACGGCCGCCTCGCTGATGGGCTTGGTGCAGCAAACGGTCGCAGCCGGCGTCGCTGCGGTCATCGGCAACTATCTCGGAAGCTCCGCCTGGCCGATGACCGCCGTGGTCGTGGGGATGGGCTGCCTCACGCTCTTTCTTTGGGCGTTTACGCGCCGTCTGCGCGTGCCGCACTAAAAGAAAAGGTGTCATAACGGCGTTGAACCCGCTAAACTGGCAGCTTCAGATCGGCGTTGCCTGCAGCATCGCGTTTGTTAGGATAACAAGGGCTGGCAACGTGGCACGCGATTGACCACTAACGATGTTTTTCGCTTGGGCCGACCCTACATTCGCCCGTCTGGCGTCAGATTAAAGGAAGAACTAATGACGTCGGGCGTTGCGTTGAGCCGCCGTTCTTTCGTTGTCGGCGTGAGCGCCGCTGGCGGCGGCTTTGCACTTTCCCTCGCGGTTCCGTTCGGAGCGGCGTCCTCCACAGAAGCAGCGCCGGAATTCAACGCCTGGATCGTCATCGGCGCTGACGATTCCGTTGTCATCCGTGTCGCGCGCGCTGAAATGGGGCAGGGCGCGCAAACCGGTCTTGCTATGCTGGTCGCCGAAGAGCTCGAATGCGACTGGTCGAAGGTGCGCGCCGAACTCGTCTCGCCCGAAGCGAATTTACGCCGTGACCGCGTCTGGGGCGACATGTCGACTGGCGCGAGCCGCTCGATCGCTTCCTCGCATCTTTATCTGCGGCGGGCCGGCGCCGTCGCGCGCGAGATGCTGATCGCGGCAGCCGCGGCGCGCTGGAACGTGCCTGAGGCGGAATGCGCCGCCCATATGAGCGCGATCACCCACAAGCCGACGGGCCGTAGCGTAACGTTCGGCGCCGTCGCCGAAGCGGCGGCGAAGATCGTGCCGCCGGCCGACGTCGCCCTCAAGAATCCGGAGGAGTGGAAGCTCGCCGGCAAGCCGCGGCGTCGCCTCGATCTGCTCGACAAGGTCACCGCGCAGCCGATCTACGCGATCGACGTGCGGCTGCCGGACATGCTGTATGCGGCCATCGCTCATTGTCCGGTGTTCGGCGGGACGCTGAAATCGGTCGACGAAAGCGCGATCACCTCGATGCGGGGTGTGCGCCGCGTGGTGCGCATGTCTAACGCAGTGGCCGTGGTCGCCGACTCCTGGTGGCGCGCCAAGCGCGCGCTTGAGACGCTGCCGATTGTTTGGGACGATCGCGGCAATCGCGCTTGGTCAAATGCCCGGATTGCGGAACTCGTAAGCGGCGCGCTTGCTGCGGAGAAGTCGCAAGTCGGCCGCGCCGATGGCGACGTGGCGGCCGGCCTTGCTCGCGCCGTGCGGCGCATCGAGGCGGACTATCAGGTGCCGTTCCTCGCGCATGCGACCATGGAACCGCAGACCTGCACGGCGTATGTCAAGGATGGACGGGTCGAGGTTTGGGTGCCGACGCAAGGCGCCATAACGGCGCTGGTGACAGCGGCCAGCGCCGCCGGCGTGGCGAATGACAAGGTCACGATCCACGGCACCATGCTCGGCGGCGGCTTCGGCCGGCGCGGCGCGATCCAAGAGTTCGTCCGCCAAGCCGTGCTGATCGCGAAGGAGGTTGACCAGCCCGTCAAGCTGGTGTGGAGCCGCGAACAGGATACCAAGCACGATTACTACCGGCCCTTCGGCATGGCACGGCTCACCGCCGGCCTCGATGCGGGCGGAATGCCGATCGCGTTGAAGATCCGCCTCACCGGGCCGTCGTTCGTTGCGGCGCTGGTACCGGGTTTCGGCATGAGCTTCATCGACCGCAGCTTCCTCGCCGGCCTGGCCGACGAGATGGCCTACGACGTACCGAACTACCTGGTCGATTACGTCGTTCAGCAATCGCCGGTGCCGCTCGGCGTCTGGCGGGCGATCAACTACACCCAGAACACTTTTTACAAGGAGTGTTTTGTCGACGAGATGGCGCACGCCGCCGGAATCGACCCTTATCTCTATCGCCGGCGCCTGCTGCGCAACAGCCCGAAGAATCTGGCGGTGCTCGACGCCGCGGCCAAGAAGGCGAACTGGTCCGCGCCGCCACTGAAGGGCCTGTTCCGCGGCATCGCCGTCACCGAGGCCTGCGGCAGCTTTTGCGCGCAGGTGGCGGAGGTTTCGGTCGAACGCGGCGAAGTCAACGTGCATCGCGTCGTTTCGGCGATCGATCCCGGCCATGTGGTCAATCCGCTTTCGGTGGAAATGCAGACGCAAGGTGCCATCATCTTCGCTTTGACGGCGGCGCTGCACGGCGAGATCACCATCAAGGACGGCGGCGTCGAGCAGGGAAATTTCGACGACTACGAGATGTTGCGGATGGCGGACGCGCCGCGGGTCGAGACCGTGATGGTGCCGAGCGGAGATTTTTGGGGCGGCGTCGGCGAGCCGCCGGTACCGCCGCTCGCGCCGGCGCTCTGCAACGCGATCTTCGCCGCCACCGGCAAGCGTATCCACTCTCTGCCGCTGAAGAATCAGGATTTGAGCAAGCCGACTTGACGGAGCTTTGCCGGTCAGGCCGTCCGCGCGGTTTCCGCAATGGCCTCGAGCGGCAATACCTCAACGGCGCCGCCGGCGGCTTGTCTGATCTTGTCGGTGTAGCGCGAGAAGGACGGACTTTGCTGGAGCGCTTTCACCGCCAGTTCGTCGGTGGCCGCCGCCAGATGATAATAATCGGTGCCTTCGCGGCTTTTCATGCAGCGATACGAGATTTTTCCTTTCAGCGCGGGCTCGCTGTCCAGCGCCGCAATGAATTCGGCGACGTCACGATGCCACGCATCGGGCGACACATTCTTGAGCGTGTATTTGATGAGAAAATACTTCATGTTCGCGTTTCCTGATCCTTCGCCCTGACCGCTGGCAGACGCCGGAATAAATGCTTTCCGCGTTCCGGGCGAGGCCGTCAGGGCAGTATAGGCGCATTCCTAAGCGCGGTCGCACGCGCTATCGGCGGCCGAACAGCTTGTCGAGCAGCCAGGAATCGAGGCCGCCGTTGTCGGATTGCGGCGTCCGCCCGCCCGGAACGGGGCTGTTGGCCGGCGGTTGCGGGAAGAAGCCGCCGCCGAGGCCGGCAAGCGGCGCGGGCGGCACGCCTTGATGCGCGGTCTTCATGAACCGGCTCCAGATTTCGACCGGCAGCCCGCCGCCGGTCGCCTTGCGGGTCGGCGAATTATCGTCGTTGCCGAGCCAGATGCCGGTGACGAGATGAGACGTGTAGCCGATGAACCAGGCGTCGCGGTAATCTTGGCTGGTTCCGGTCTTGCCGGCCGCGGCCCATCCCGGCAGATCGGCGTGGCGCGCGGTGCCGCTGACCAGCGTTTCGTGCAGCATGGTGTTCATCATCGCTACATAGCGCGCATCGACGATGCGGCCGAGGATTTGGGTCGAGCGCGCGTACAGCGTTTTGCCGTCCGGCGTGCGCACGCGCTCGATGACATGCGGCGAAACGCCGAAGCCGCTGTTGGCGAAGGGCGCATATGCGGAGACCAGCTCGAGCGGCGAAACCTCGGAGGTACCGAGCGCGATTGAGGTGTTGGGCTCGAGCGCCGAGGTTATGCCCATCCGGTAGGCGGTGCGCGTCACCGCGGCCGGACCGAATTCCAGCGTCAGCCGCACCGAAACGGTGTTGAGCGAATTGGCCAGCGCCTGGGTCAGCGTCACCGGCCCGAAATATTCATGCTCGTAGTTTTCCGGCTTCCAGCCTTTCACCGTAATCGGCGCGTCGTCGCGCACCGTGTCGGGCGTGAGGCCGTGTTCCAGCGCGGTAAGATAGACGAACGGCTTGAACGCCGAGCCGGGCTGGCGCTTGGCGGCGACGGCGCGATTGAATTGACTGTCCGCGTAGCTCCTGCCGCCGACCAGCGCGCGCACCACCCCGTCCGGCGTCATGGCGACCAATGCGCCTTCGCCGACGTTGAGCTTCTCGCCTTTCTGCGTCAGCGTGTCGGCGAGCGCGCGCTCGGCCGCGGCCTGCAGTGCCGGGTCGATGGAGGTCTCGACCACGATATCCTCGTCGAACCGGCCGACCAGGTCGTTGACCGCATCCATCACCCAGTCGGCGACGTAGTTGGCCGCCGTCGTGCCGGCCGCCTTCATCGCGCGCGCCGGACGCGCAAGCGCCAACTTTGCCGCGTCCGCACCGATCAGTTTTTGCTCCGCCATGTCGGCGAGCACCACGCGGGCGCGCCGTTCGGCGCCGTCTGGATTGTGGCTGGGTGCGAGCCGCGACGGCGATTGCACCAGCCCGGCGAGCATCGCGGCTTCGGCGAGCGCCAGCTGCCGTGCCGATTTCCCGAAATAGCGCTGCGCGGCGGCTTCCACGCCGTACGCCCCCGAGCCGAAATAGACGCGATTGAGATAAAGGTCGAGAATTTGCGCCTTGGAGAATTTGTGTTCGAGCCAGAGCGCCAACACAAGTTCCTGCAGCTTGCGCGATACCGTTCGCTCCTGCGTCAGGAACAGATTCTTGGCCAGCTGTTGCGTGATCGTCGATCCGCCCTGGGCGGCGCCGCGATGCGTCACATCGGCGACGACGGCGCGGAAAATCCCCCATGGGTCGATGCCGTGATGGGAATAGAAGCGGCGATCCTCGATGGCGACGAACGCCTTGGGCAGATAATCCGGCAGTTCGTTGAGCGGCACGGCAGCGCCGCCCATGTCGCCGCGGGTGGCGAGCGTTGCGCCGTTCAGGCCGAGAATGAGCACCGAGGGCGGGCGCTTGGGGATTTCCAGCGACTGGATCGGCGGCAGGTGGATACCGACCCAGACCAGCGTGCCGATGCCGGCGATGACCGCCCACAGCGTCAGCACCGCGCCCCAATAGATCAGCCGGCCGATGCCGGAGCGGCCCTTGCGGCCTTTGCGACGCGCGCGGGGCTGGCCCGTCGCGTGGCTTCCGCTGCTGCGGGTCTTCGGCGGGCCGCCAACCCGGTCGTGCGGCCATAAGCGCAGATCGAAGCCTTCGCCGCTGCCGGCACGCTTTCGTCCCTGTCGCCAGGCCATGTCCGTCCCCGCGCGCGGAACGCGCGGATCGACGCTAGAGGGGCGGGTTTAAGGGGCGGTTACTGGCTCACCCTTCCGGCAAAAGCGGGGCGGCAAATTCGGCTTGCGCGTCGCGCTTACTCGCCATTCGCCGGGGCAAACAGGGCGATCAGCGGACGCTTGATCGCGGCCTGGCGGGTTGGGGTGGTGATCTGCGCGCCGAGGAGATCGGTAACGTAAAAAACGTCCACCACGCGCTCGCCGAAGGTCGCCACATGCGCCGAGGCGATGTTCAGATTGAGCTTCGATAACGTCGTGGTCAGCTCGTAGAGCAGTCCCGGCCGGTCGAGGCCGGTCACTTCGACCACCGTGTAGCGGTTCGACCATTGATTGTTGATGGTTACTTCCGGCTCGATGGCGAACGCCTTCAGACGGCCTCTCGCGGGCGCGCGCTTGGGCACCACTTCCGGCAGTTTGATCAGGCCGCGCACGGCTTTTTCGATCACGTCGCCGATCCGCGCGGCGCGGCGCGCTTCATCCTCGTCGTGATCGAACTCGCGCGACACGGCGATGGTGTCGAGCGCCAGCCCGTCGGTGGTCGTGTAAATTTGCGCATCGACGATGTTGGCGCCGGCCATCGCGCAGGCGCCGGCGATGATCGACAGTAGCCACGGATGGTCGGGCGCGTAGACCGTTAGCTCGGTGACGCCGCGCTCCATGTCGAAGCCGACGCTGGTGGCAAGCCGCTTGCCGGCCGCATCGGCCTCGCGAACGAAACGCGCCTGCGCGAGCTTGTGCGGCAGATCGACCTTGAGCCAATAGGCCGGATAGTGGCGGGCAATATAGGCGTCCAGCACATCGGCCGGCCAATCGCCGATCTCGGCGCGAAACTCGTTCTTGGCCGCCTTGACGCGCTCGGCGCGATTGACCTCGGAGAAGCCGCCGGTTAGCACCGGCTCGGTTTCGTAGTAGAGGGTGCGCAAAAGCTGCGCCTTCCAGCCGTTCCAGACCCCCGGTCCGACCGCGCGGATGTCAGCCGTAGTCAGGATGGTCAGAAGCTTCATGCGTTCGAGCGACTGCACCACGGCGGCAAAGTTCTCGATGGTCTTGCGGTCGGAAAGATCGCGCGATTGCGCGACCGTCGACATCACCAGATGCACTTCGACCAGCCAGGCGACCAGCTCAGTCTCGGCGGCATTGAAGCCTAGCCGCGGACAAAACCGCCGCGCGATGCGCGCGCCGGCGATCGAATGGTCCTCGATGCGGCCTTTGGCGATGTCGTGCAGGAACAGCGCGACATAGAGTAACTTGCGGTGCTCCGGCTGAATGGTGTGAACGAGCTCGCTGGCAAGCGCGACGTCGCGATTTTCGCCGTGCTCGATCTCGTTGAGCACGCCGATGCAGCGCACCAGATGCTCGTCCACCGTGTAGTGGTGATACATGTTGAACTGCATCATCGCCACGATGCGGCCGAAGGCGCGCACGAATTCGCCGAGCACGCCGGCCTCGTTCATGCGGCGCAGCACGGTTTCGGCCTCGTTTCTCGAGGTCAGGATCTCCAGGAACAGGCGGTTCGCCTCCTTGTCGCCGCGCACTTTTGCGTCGACCAATTTGAGCGAGCGCGAGGCGGTTCGCATCGCTTCCGGGTGAATGGCCAGGTTGTATTTCTGCGCCAAATAGAACAGCCGGATCAGATTGACCGGATCGCGGTTGAAGACCTTGGCGTTCGCGAGGTTGATTCGGTTGTTCTCGATGGTGAAATCGTCGGTCTCCGTCAGCGCCCGCCGGGTGCTGCGCGCGGGCCGCAGCCGGGCGATGACGCGGCTCAAGACCGGCGCCGGCTTCGCCTGCATCTCCTCCAGGCGGGCGCAGAGGAAGGCGGTGAGGTTGCCGACGTGCTTGGCGGTGAGGAAGTAATGCTTCATGAATCGCTCGACGTCCTGTAGGCCGGGATGCTGCGTGTAGCCGAGCCGCACCGCGATCTCGCGCTGGATGTCGAACGACAGGCGCTCCTCGGCGCGGCCGCAGAGGAAATGCATGTTGCAGCGGACCGACCAGAGAAAATCCTCGCAGCGGCGGAACATGGTGTATTCGTCGCGGTCGAACACGCCCCGCTCGATCAATTCGTCCGGCTCGCGCACGCGGTAAACGTATTTGGCGATCCAAAACAAAGTGTGCAGATCGCGCAACCCGCCCTTGCCGTCCTTGACGTTGGGCTCGACCAGATAGCGCGACTGGCCGGCGCGGCGGTGGCGCTCCTCGCGCTCCGCGAGCTTGGCGGCGACAAACTCGGCCGCGGTTCCCTGGACGACTTCCTTGTCGAATCGCGTCGTCAGTTCGCTGTAGAGCGTGGCGTCGCCGAACAGAAGCCGCGATTCAAGCAACGCGGTGCGGATGGTCATGTCGGCCTTGGCCTGGCGGATGCATTCGCCGACCGATCGCGTCGCATGGCCGACTTTCTGCCCCATGTCCCACAGGCAATAGAGCAGGGCCTCGGCGACCGATTCGCCCCAGGCGGTCTGCTTGTAGGGTAGGACGAACAAGAGATCGATGTCGGATCCCGGCGCCAGCAGTCCGCGGCCGTAGCCGCCGGTCGCAATGACGGCCATGCGCTCCGCCTGCGAGTGGACCTGCGGCGGCAACAGCTTGGTCGCGGCATATTCAAATAAAATGCGGATGATCTCGTCCTGCGTCTGGCACAGCCGCTCGGCGCAGCGCCGCCCGTGGCGATCCTTGAGCAGAAGCTCTTCGGCGCGCGCCCGCGCCTCAGTGAGGGCGGTCTTGAGGCGGCGGGCGACGGCGGCGCGCAATTCGCGCTCGCGCCCGGCATGCGTTTCGGCCAGCGCATTTAGGTCGGCGACAATCGCCGCGCTATCGATGAATTCCCCGGCGGCGCGTGCGGAACGTTGGGTGTCCAGCATCATCGTAGGTCATAGCCGAGCCGCCGTGTGCTGTCATCGGCCCGCCGGTGGCGGACCGGCATGCCAGGGCGTGTAGTCGTAAAAGCCCGGCAATGTTCGCTTTCAGGGGTAAACGCTTTCAGGGGCAAAGCAGACATTGTGACTTCACCGTGTCGTGTCCGCGGATGACCCAAAGCGGCCAGTGGACTACCAATGCCCCAGACACATTGTCCGCCCGAAAGACGATTACCCAATGAGCGGATGACGTGATCAGCATGCCGTCGTTGCGGCGATCAAAAGCAAGATTCCGTTGGCCGTCTCGCCCCGGTCGGATATGTTTTGATATTGCCCTAGTAACCCCCGCGCCTTGGAGAGCGTGATGAGAAAGGTGTTCGTCATCGGTATTGGCGCGGGCAATCCTGACTATGTCACGATGCAGGCGATCAACGCGCTCAACGAAGTCGACGTATTCTTCGTGATGGACAAAGGACACGAGAAGGAGGACTTGGTCCGCCTGCGTCGTGAAATCTGCGGACGTTACATCAAGGAGAAGTCATATAGGACGGTAGAGACCGTCGATCCGCCGCGTGACCGACTCGCGCCGTCGTACGAGTCGGCCGTTGAGGCATGGCACGACCAAAGGGCTGTCATCTATGAGCGATTAATCGGGCAGGAACTCGGCGACGAGGAGTGCGGCGCGTTCCTCGTATGGGGAGACCCGTGCCTCTACGACAGCACGTTGCGGATCATCGATCAGATTGTCGCCAGAGGAACTGTCACCTTCGAATACGAGGTCATTCCTGGGATAAGCAGCATTCAGGCTTTGGCAGCAAGACACAGGATTGCCTTGAATCGTGCCGGAAAATCAATTCACATCACGACCGGGCGCAAGATTGCCGAGGGCTTGCCCAACAATATCGACGATGTCGTGGTGATGCTTGACGCGGAATGTTCGTTCAAAAACGTCCGTGATTCAGAGATCGATATTTATTGGGGGGCGTACATCGGGACCGAAGATGAAATACTAGCGTCGGGCAATTTGCGGGAACTCAGGCATGACATTGAACGAATGCGCACGGAGGCCAAAAGCAGGAAGGGCTGGATCATGGACACCTATCTCTTGAGGAGATCTGCTGGGCAATGAGTCGGCTTCCTTTGAGCCATGGGCATGGACACTTGACGCCAGTCGAGCGGCGCATAGCGTGCGAACGTTGCGGCCGAGAATTTGGCTGTTCGCGCGACAGCATTGCCGGCTGCTGGTGCAATGCCGAGCCTTATCGCCTCCCGATGCCGTCGCGAGCGGGACGTTTCAGCGACTGTCTTTGCCCAAACTGCCTACGCGAGTTCGCGGCCAGCTCAGGATACCTGGTGCCGCAGCCGGGACGTGAGCAGCCGGAACGCCTCGCAGGCCGCAACCAACCCGATCAACCACAGCACGCTCAGAACAGCGAGCCGCCCGACGATCGCTAGCGTAAAGTTACCCGCGCCACCCAGGAACGGCGTCGCGGCGAACAGAACCAGTTCGTAAGCCACACAAGCGCCGATCAGGGCGAAAGCCAAAGCAACAGGACTGCCGGTTCGCCGCAAGGCGTGCAGCACCAAAACGGACGTCAGTGTCGCGCCGAGCGCGGCCGCTCCGATCACGAACCCCCACAGGATCGTGCTGGCGTCGACCGGATAGTGTGGCACCCCGAAGCCGATCGCCTGATTGATGAGCCATGCCGCAGTCACGACGAGAAGCGCATTTTGTAAGCGCAGCATCGCCGCGGCGACGACGGCGAAAGCCGCGAACGGTGTTGCGCAGGCAAAAGCGAAGCTCGCCAGCGCGCAAGCGACCGTCAGCAAGGCAAAGCAGAACAGTGGCGCGTAGCGCATCTCAACCGGAGCGAGCCGCACGGACGTCGCGGTCGGATGGGGCAAGATGTCGAGAGCCATGGATGATCTCCTCCGGAAGAATTCCAAAACACTTTTCCCAAAATCAGGGCCGCTGACGTCAAGCGATAGCGTTTCAGTTTTCGCTTGCTATGAACGACGTTGCCTATCACGCCATTAGCGCTCCTTTCGCTTTTGCTAACATCAATAGTGGTCAAAGTTCAAACTGAGACACGGCTCGACAAGCCGGTCAGTGAGGGATCTCGGGGTTGTTCTTCGTCCTCGCTCGGCTCGAAACGGTCATGGGCAGAGCCAGGCCGCAAGCGCGGCCGATAACTGGTCGGATGCCTGCAACTGCCGCAAGGCGACACGTATCGTGGTGCGGGCGGATCGATCGCCTACCATCGATATGCCGGAGGGGCCGTGGCCGGCAATGACCGAATTAATCACGCGGCGTTTCAGCTCGACGCGTTCTGGTTCACCGTACCGCGCAAGGATGAGCTGGAATGCGGCATGCCGGTCGCGCTGAAAGGCGCGGCGGCGACCGAAACCATCACGCATCGGGTGCGGCGGATAGCAATGCGCACATGGGATCCAGCCGTCCGGTAACGGCTCGGTCGCCGCGTGAGTGCGGCCATGTGCCAGCAGCTTCGGCAGGACATGGGTGTGCGGCCCCGTCGGGCTCTTGCCACCAGGCGGCGGGATCGGCTGGTAAACCTCGATGCGGCCGATTCGGCTGATGAAAACGCGGTGCGGATTGGATACAAAAATCACGCTCATGGCGGTGTTGCCTGGTGCGAACAACGGCTTTCCCGCGCAACCGCGCAGTGCGCCAATAACTTCCGGATCGCTCGCACGGATACAGGCGTCCACCTCCAGAGTGCCAAGACCGAGATCGAAGAGAACGGCACTACGGTCCTCGGAGCGCAATGCCTCGCCATCGGGACCGACTTCGGTGAGTTCGGAGCGGCTGTTCATGGCGCAGAAGTTTTGCGGCAGCAGAGCGCCACGCGATGGCTCCAGCTTTCGGTTGTGAGGGATCCCGAGGCGACCGGGCGCAGCTCACGATGCGCCGCGATGCGCAAACCGCCGCGCGCCGTCACCACCGAAATCGTGCCGTTGTCGCGATGCAGCTCTGCCGCTTCGTCGGCGTCGCGGGTGAATTCAGCGATAGCGCCGAATGTGCCGAGGCTCCACGCGGTCTCAGTATCGGCCAGTTGGCCGGCGAGAAAATCCAAAAGATTTGTCGTGCTTGTCACGTGACACGCCCTTTGGCACGTCACCGCGAACTAGCACCCCCCATCCAATAAAGGACGATTGGTTCGCCTACCGCCAGTACACCGCGACCGACAGCGCTCGCGTATGACCACCGCTGACGGCAGGTCTCCTGGCTCGCGGGTCTTGACCCTTCCGTCGCCTTCCCGGGACCCGAATCCCAGTGGACGTATGACGGAAGATTCGCCGCTTACAGTTGCGGGGGCAGCCGCAGTATTGGACGAAGATCTCGTCCGCACTGCGTTCCCTTTTGATCCCCAATTGGGGAACCGTCGCGCCGAACGTATTCGGGCCGCGCTATGGCCGTCAATATCAATGTCTCCTATTGTCTGTTCGAGAACAAACAGCCGTCGCCGGGAGGACAAGTCCGATGAAAAGCTACGATCTGTGCGAGTGCGGCGCGCCGCTGCGGCTGATGGAGCGGCCGACCCCGAAGCCGGCCGGTACCGAGGTCTTGCTCAAGGTCATCGCCGCCGGCGTCTGCCACAGCGATCTGCACATTTCGGACGGCTACTACGACCTGGGCGGCGGCAAGCGGCTGATGCTCGCCGATCGCGGCGTCAAGCTGCCGCTGACCATGGGGCACGAGAATGTCGGCGAGGTGGTTGCGGCCGGTCAGGATGCGAAAGGCGTGAAGGTCGGCGACCGGCGTCTGGTTCATCCCTGGCTCGGCTGCGGCGAGTGCGCGGTCTGCCGGCGCGGCGACGAGCAGCTTTGCCGCACGCCGTTCAGCATCGGCGTGTTCCGCGCCGGCGGTTATGCCGACCATCTGTTGGTGCCGCATCCGCGTTACCTGTTCGACATCGGCGGCATCGCCCCGGAGAAAGCGGCGCCGCTTGCCTGCTCCGGCATCACCACCTACGGCGCGCTGAAGAAAGTCGGCCCGCTACTGCAGGAGGAGCCGGTCGTCATCATCGGCGGGGGCGGCCTGGGGCTGATGTGTCTGGCGCTGCACAAGGCGATGGGCGGCAAGGGCGCCATCGTTGTCGACATCGATCCGGTGAAGCGTGAGGCGGCGCGCAAAGCCGGCGCCAAAGTGGTGATTGATAGCAATGCGCCGGACGCAACCAAAGAGATCGTCGCCGCGACCAACGGCGGCGTCTGGGCCGTGATCGATCTGGTCGGTTCCTCGCGCACCGTGCAGCTTGCGCTCGACTCGATCGTCAAGGGCGGCAAGGTGATCGTGGTCGGCCTGTTCGGTGGCGACATCACGCTACCGACGCCGTCGCTGCCGCTGCGCGCCATAACGCTGCAAGGCTCTTACGTCGGCAGCCTCACCGAAATGGCTGAGCTTCTCGACCTCGTGCGCCGCAAGGGCGCTCCCGATCTGCCCATCGGCACGCGCCCGCTTGCCGCGGTGAACGAGGCGCTGGACGCTTTGAAAGCGGGCAAGGTCGTCGGTCGGCTGGTGCTGATGCCCGCCGGGTGACAACCAGTGCGCGGATTGAGCAGGGATGACTTTGTTAGTGGATGGGGCCGAGTAGTTTCATCCTAGCTGAGACGCTTCTCGCAGTATTTAATTTCATTGATGCATTCCAGGATGGCTCCTAGTAGATAAATATAGCGCCCGGTCGTCCGGCGCAATCCGTTGTGCTGGAGATCATCATGCTCTCGCGCCGTCATCTGTTTGTCTCCGCTCTCGCCAGTGCCGTTGCACCAAGGCTGGCAAATGCCGCCGACAAGCCCGCGGAAATCCGCATCGACTGGGCGACCTATAACCCGGTTTCCATGGTGCTCAAGCAGAAAGGCCTGCTTGAAAGCGAATTTGCCAGGGACGGCGTCGGCGTGCGCTGGGTGCAGTCGCTCGGTTCCAACAAAGCGCTCGAATTTCTCAATGCGGGCTCGATCGATTTCGGCTCGACCGCGGGCTCCGCGGCGCTGCTCGGCCGGATCAACGGCAATCCGATTAAATCGATTTACGTTTATTCGCGGCCCGAATGGACTGCTTTGGTCACGCGCAAGGACACGCCGATCGAGAAGATCACCGATCTCAAGGGCAAGCGCGTCGCGGTGACACGCGGTACCGACCCGCATATTTTCCTGGTTCGTGCGCTACTTTCGGTCGGCATGACCGAACACGATATCAGCGAAGTGCTGCTGCAGCACCTAGACGGCAAGACGGCACTGATCCGCGGCGACGTCGATGCCTGGGCCGGCCTCGATCCGATGATGGCCGCCGCGCAGGTCGAGGATGGCGCGCGGCTGTTCTACCGCAACAAGGCGGCCAACACCTACGGCATCCTCAATTCGAGCGAGGATTTCCTCAGCAAATATCCCGATCTGACCAGGCGCGTGCTTTCGGTCTACGAACAGGCGCGCAAATATTGTCTCGCCAATTACGACGACGAGAAGAGCCCCTTTATAGCCGTAACCAAGCTGCCCGACGCCGTCGTCGACATCCAGCTCAAGCAGCGCACCGATCTAACCTTCGATCGCATCGGTCCCGACCAGCGCGACACCATCCTGCAGGCCGGGCTCGCGTTGCAGCAGGCGGCGGTAATCGCAGCGAATGTCGATGTGAGGAAATCGCTCGACGATCTGGTCGACGACCGGTTCATCACGTCCTGAAGCGAGACCCGCGCGACGGCGGATCGTATTGCAATCGCGGGTATCACCATGTCTGCTGTCGACATGACCATCGTCGCTAAAGACGGCCCGGCGGAAAATCATCCGGGCGGACATCGCTGGGCGCGCCTGGCGCGTCCGGCGCTCGGGCTTTTGCTTCCAGTCACACTGGCCGCGGCGTGGGAATTCATCGTGCGCATGGGCTGGGCAAGCGGACGGCTGGCGCCGCCGCCGTCCGTCATATTCGCCACCTTTGTCGATCTGGCGCACACCGGCGAATTACAACGCAACACACTGGTGACACTGTGGCGGGTCTGGTGGGGCTTCGTCATCGGCGCCGGCGTCGCGACCGTGATTGGCGCGGCGGCGGGTTACTCGGTGTGGGTGCGGCGACTCCTTGATCCGAGCCTCCAGGCGCTGCGCGCCATCCCGTCGATCGCCTGGGTGCCGTTGTTTATCCTTTGGTCCGGCATTTTCCAGGCCTCCAAAATAACGCTGATCGCGGTCGGCGTGTTCTTTCCGGTCTATCTCGGTTTTATGGGCGCGATCCAATCGGTCGATCGCAAACTGGTCGAAGTCGGCCGGGCGTTCCGTCTGCCCGGCGCCGAAATGGTGCGCCGGATTCTGTTGCCGGCGGTGCTGCCGGCCTATGTGATTTCGCTCCGCTCGGGACTCGGGCTCGGCTGGATGTTTGTTGTCGCCGCTGAACTCATGGGCGCATCGGAGGGCCTGGGCTATCTGCTGATCGACGGCCAGCAGCTCGGCAAGCCGGCCGAGATCGTCGCCGCGATCGTCGCGTTCGCCATCGTCGGCAAGGCGACGGATTGGCTGATCGTGCTTGTCGCCGCGCCCGTTCCTGCGCTGGGAAGACGTAGTGCGAGCGGAGTAATCGCATGCTTGCGCTCGACCGCGTCGGCAAAACCTATCCGAACGGTGTGCATGCGCTGGGCAGCGTGTCGCTCAACGTCGAGTTGGGCGAGATCGTCGCGGTGATCGGCGGTTCGGGCTCGGGCAAATCGACGCTGCTGCGCGCCATCGGCGGGCTCGACCCGCCAAGCGACGGCGCTATTCTGCTCGACGGAGAAAAGATCGTCGCGCCGCACGAGAAGATCGGCATCATCTTTCAGGAGCCGCGGCTGCCTTGGCTCAAGGTCGCCGACAATGTCGGCTTCGGACTTTCCGGCCGGCCGAAGTCCGAGCGGACGGCCCGCATCGCCGCCGCGCTCAAGCGCGTCGGCCTTGCCGACAAGGCGGCGGGATGGCCGCGCGAACTGTCCGGCGGCCAGGCGCAGCGCGCGCGCTGGTGCCGCGTCCGGAAGTGCTGCTGCTCGACGAACCGTTCTCGGCGCTCGACGCTTTTACCCGCGCCGATTTGCAGGACCATCTGCTTGACCTGTGGGCCGACGCCAGGCCGACCTTGATCCTCGTTACCCACGACGTCGACGAGGCGATCGTGCTGGCGGACCGTGTCATGGTGCTGCGCCCGCGGCCCGGCCGCATCTCCGACGAGATCGCCGTCGATCTGCCGCGGCCGCGCGACCGCCAGTCCGCCGCCTTCGATTTCGTCAAGCGCCGCGTGCTGGCGGCACTCGACTGCTCGCTCAACCGCACCGCGTCCGGCGCCGAAGACGAACCCAAGGCCGAAGCCGGTGCGGCAATGTGGTGGTAACGGCGACCAGCCAGGACTGATCCGCTTTGATTTGTCATCACCGGGCTTGTCCCGGTGATCCCGATTCGTTAGGCACGACCTCACCAATTTTGTCGAGATGGCCGGGACAAGCCCGGCCATGACGCACATAGGAGTAATTACGATGGATGCCGCCGCTCTGCGCGCGCAGCAGGCGCCGATCAAGGAACGCTACAAGACCGATCCGAAGGCCGCGACCATCACGCTCAAAGCCAGAGCCACGCTCGACGATACGAATATCGCGTGCAAGGTCGAGACCGGCCGCGCGCTCGCGGTCGCCGGACTACATCCGGCGACCGGCGGATCGGGGATGGAATTGTGCTCCGGCGACATGCTGCTGGAAGCGCTGGTCGCCTGCGCCGGTGTCACGCTCAAGGCGGTCGCGACCGCCATCGACGTGCCGCTGAAATCCGGCACGGTTGCGGCCGAGGGCGACCTCGACTTCCGCGGCACGCTCGGCGTCGCCAAGGATGCGCCGGTTGGCTTTGCGCAAATCAGACTGCGCTTCGATCTGGACACCGACGCGCCGCAGGAGAAACTCGACCAGCTACTTAAGCTCACCGAACGTTATTGCGTCGTCTATCAGACTATCAAAAGCAGCCCGCCGGTGGACATCGTTTTGCGGCGCAAGTAACCAGAGACATGTTCTGGTACGGCCTGCACTCAAGATGGCGATGACGGCCGTCATCGTCATTACCGCGTCGGTCGCAGCCGAGCGCGGCGGCCCGCTGTTCGGCGCGCTCGTCGCCGTGCTGCCGACCGCGGCCGGCGCTGCCTATATCATTCTCGCGATCGAGCATCCGCCGGGCTTCATCGCCGCCAGCGCCGTCGGCAGTGTGGCCATCGGCGCGGCCGTTTCGATCTTTGCCGCGGCCTACACCGTCCTGGCGCAGCGTCACGGACTGGTTGTGAGTCTCGGTTCCGCGGTCGCCTTGTGGTTTGCGATTGCCGCCGTTTTGCGGATGGTCGACTGGACACCGGCGGGCGCGGTTACGCTCAACGCCGCGGTTTTTGCCGTCACCATCCCGCTGACTTGGCGCTATCGCAACGCCGGCATGCTGCCGAAAGTCGCGCGTTCGGCGCTCGATATTCCGCTGCGGCGCTCGCCGTGGCGCTGCTGGTTGCGGTGGTGACCACGGCGAGCTTCCGCGTCGGCTCGTTCGCCTCCGGTATGTTCGCCGTCTTCCCCATCGTGCTCGGAAGCTTCATCGTCACCATGCATCCGCGCGTCGGCGGCAAGGCGGTGGCGAGCGTGCTGGCTTTCGCGCAGCCGCCGTTGATCGGGCTCAGTCTCGGCTTTCTCGCCATGCATTATCTTGCCGAGCCGGCCGGCGCATGGTGGGCTCTTACGGCCGCGCTGCTGGTCAGCGTCGCGTGGAATTGTGCGATTTGGGCCGCCGACGCGCGCGGACGAGCCGCCTGAAAACTATTTTCCCTTCGCCGTCGCCAGCCGCGCCTTGAGCGCATAGAGCGCTTCCAGCGCATCGCGCGGCGCCATTTCGTCGGGATTGAGCGCCGCCAGCGCCTCGACCACCGCGGCGAGACCTTCGTCGGCGGGCGGCGCGGGCGTGGCTTGCCGCGGCGTCGCCGCAAACAGTGGCAAATCGTCGATCAGCTTGCGCGCCGGTGAGATGCGGTCCTCGGCTTCCAATTGCGCCAGCACGAGCTTGGCGCGCTCGATCACGCTCGGCGGCAGGCCGGCAAGCTTCGCCACCTGAATGCCGTAGGAGCGGTCGGCGGCGCCGGAAACGACTTCGTGCAGAAACACCACCTCGCTTTGCCATTCCTTCACCCGCATGGTGGCATTGTGCAGGCGCTTGAGCTTCGCAGCGAGCGCCGTCATCTCGTGGAAGTGCGTGGCGAACAAAGCGCGGCAGTGATTGTTCTCATGCAGATGCTCGATCGTCGCCCAGGCGATGGATAGCCCGTCGAAAGTCGCGGTGCCGCGGCCGATCTCGTCCAAAATGACCAGCGCACGCTCGCCGGCCTGGTTGAGGATCGCCGCGGTTTCCACCATTTCGACCATGAAGGTCGAGCGTCCGCGGGCGAGATCGTCGGCGGCGCCGACACGCGAGAACAGCCGGTCGACCGCACCGATATGGGCGGCGCGCGCCGGAACGAAACTGCCCATCTGCGCCAACACCGCAATCAGCGCGTTCTGGCGCAGGAAGGTCGATTTGCCCGCCATGTTGGGGCCGGTGACCAGCCAGATGCGTCCGGCCTTTTCGTCCGCCGGCGGCGACAGGTCGCAATCGTTGGCGACAAACGGACCGCCGTCGCGGGCGAGCATCTGCTCGACCACCGGATGGCGTCCGCCGGAAATGTTGAAAGCAAGACTGCCGTCGATCTCCGGCCGCACATAGTCGCGTTCAACGGCAAGGCTTGCCAGCGCCGCCGCGACGTCGATCATCGCGAGCGCAACGGCCGCGGCCTTGATCGCCCCGCTTGCCGCCGTTACCGCGGCCGCGAGTCGGTCGAAAATCTCCAATTCGAGCGCCAGCGCCCGTGCGGCGGCGTTGGCGATCTTGGCTTCGAGCTCGCCCAGTTCGGTGGTCGTGAAGCGAACTTGCCCGGCGAGCGTCTGGCGGTGAATGAACGTCGCATTCAGCGGCGCGCTCATTAGCTTCTCGCCGTGCTGGGCGGTGACGTCGACAAAATAGCCGAGCACGTTGTTGTGCCGGACTTTGAGCGAGCGGATGCCGGTGGTCTCGGCGTAACGCACTTGCAGCGCGGCGATGACGCGGCGCGATTCGTCGCGCAGCGCTCGCGCCTCGTCGAGCGCAGGCTCGTAGCTCGCGCGCACAAAGCCGCCGTCGCGGCGGAAGGCCGGCAGCTCGTCGGCGAGCGCCCGCTTCAGCTCGGCGGCAAGCGCGGCATCGGGGTGGCGCAACGCCGTCGCCGCTTGCGCAAGATCGCGCGGAATATTCGCCAGCGCGGCCAGCCGCTGGGCGATATGCGCCGCGGCGATGATGCCGTCGCGGATGGCGGCAAGATCGCGCGGCCCGCCGCGGCCGACAGCGATGCGCGACAATGTGCGCGCGAGGTCGGGCGCCGCGTTCAATTGGTCGCGTAAATCGCTCCGTGCTGCCGCGTCGGCGACGAAAGCGGCGACGGCGTCAAGCCGGTGGCCGATTTCGGCCGGGTCGGTCAGCGGTGCAGCAAGCCGCTGCGCCAGGGTCCGCGAGCCGGCCGCGGTGACGGTGCGGTCGACGGCGGCGAGGAGCGAGCCGCGCCGCTCGCCGCCAAGCGCGCGCATCAGTTCGAGGTTCGCCCGCGTCGCCTGGTCGATGGCCATGGTTGCGCCGGCGGCTTCGCGCACGGGCGGCGACAGCGGCGGGCGCCGGCCGATCTGCGTGCGCTCGACATAAGTCACCGCCGCCGCAGCCGCTGTCAGCTCAACGCGCGAGAAAGCGCCGAACGACGCGGTCGTCGCCACGGCGAAGAACGACGCCAGGCGGCGCTCGGCGGTCGCGCCGTCGAACACGTCGCGCGTGAGCGGCGTTACCGCCGGCAATGTGCGGAGATAAGGCGCGAATTCGGCATCGGAATAAAACGCGTCGGAAACGATGATCTCGCCCGGCTCGATACGGGCAATTTCGGCGGCGAGCGTCGTGCGGTCGCATTCGGCGACGCCGAACTCGCCGGTCGAGATGTCGATCCAGGCCACGCCGAAGCGGTCGTCGTCGGACGACGCGCGCACGCGGGAGAGCGCCAGCAGGTAATTGTTGCTCTTGGCGTCAAGCAGCGAATCCTCGGTGAGCGTGCCCGGCGTGACCAGCCGCACCACGTCGCGGCGCACCACGCTCTTGGCGCCGCGTTTGCGCGCTTCCGCCGGGTCTTCAAGCTGCTCGCATACGGCGACGCGGTGGCCGAGCGCGATCAGTCGGTGCAGATATTCGTCGGCCCGCTCGATCGGCACGCCGCACATCGGGATGTCGCGGCCGAGATGCTTGCCGCGCTTGGTCAGGACAATGCCGAGCGCCCGCGAGGCGATCTCGGCGTCGTCAAAGAACAATTCGTAGAAGTCGCCCATCCGGTAGAACAGAAGACAATCCGGATTGGCCGCCTTGATCTCGATATATTGCTCCATCATCGGTGTGACGCGTCCGGGCTCCTGTGCGGGTCCGGCTTCGTCAATCGCGATGGGGCGCGCGGCGTCCATGACCGGGACGCTAGCAGACGCGGGCTAGGCGCAAAAGCTACAGCGGCGGGCGACGCTCACCGCTGTAGATATGCTTGCAAGAAAGCGATCCGGTCAGGACCAGACGACCTGAATGTCGGTATTTTCGAACAGGCCCTCTTCGCCAAACTCGACGCCGAAGCCGGAGCTTTTGACGCCGCCGAACGGCGCATTTGGTTGCACCGGACTGTGCTTGTTGATCCACGCGGTGCCGCATTGGAGCTGCAACGCGATTTCCTTGGCCTTGCGGACATCTCTCGACCAGACCGAACCGCCCAGGCCGTTTGGATTGTCGTTGGCGCGCTCGATCACTTCGTCGACGTCGGAAAAACGGATAATCGGCAGCACCGGCCCGAATTGCTCCTCGTCAACCAGCGGATTGCCATTGTCGAGGCCGCCGATCAGCGTGAGCGGGAAGAACAGGCCCTTGTCGGGCACCTGCCCGCCCAGCAACACGCGGCCACCGTTTTTCTTGGCGGCTTCGGTCAATTTGGCGACTTTTTCGAACTGCATCCGGTTCTGGATCGGCCCGAGAACGCTTTTTTCATCGAGGCCGTCGCCGACCGGCACGGTCTTCGCAAAAGCCGTCAATTCGCTGCAAACGCTGTCATAGATATCGTCGTGGACATAGAGCCGTTTGAGAGCCGCGCAGGTCTGTCCGTTGTTGATGAAGGCGCCCCAGAACAGTCCCTGCGCAATTTGTTTGGGATCGGCATCCGGTAGAACGATCCCGGCGTCGTTGCCGCCGAGTTCAAGCGTCAATCGCTTCAACGTTTCCGCGGCACTCGCCATGACCTTCTTGCCGGTGCGGACCGACCCGGTGAACGCGATCTTGCCGATGCCCGGATGCGCCGACATGGCCGCGCCGATCGCATCGATACCGGAAATGCAATTGACCACGCCGGGCGGCAGGACCTCGTTCATTATTTCCACCATGCGCAGGGTCGACAGTGGCGTGTAAGGCGACGGCTTGTTGACGACCGTGTTGCCGGTAGCGATGGCCGGAATGATGTGCCAGGTCGCTATGATCAGCGGCCAGTTCCAGGGCGTGATCGAGCCGACGACACCGATCGGCTTGCGGTGGAGTTCGATTCGTCCCTCGTTGTTGTCCTGGAGTACCTTGACCGGAACCGCCAGATCGGCCGTGTAGTGCGTCCAGGCTTGCACACCGCCCAATTCGAAACGCGAGCCCATGCCGTTGAGAGGCTTGCCCTGTTCCTGCGTCAGTAGCCGCGCAAGCTCTTCGGCATGTTCGCCGATTTTCTTTCCCGCGGCATGGCAGAGCGCTCGCCGCTCGGTATCGGCAACTTTCGACCATTTGACGAAAGCGCCTTTCGCCGCGGCTACGGCGTGATCGAGATCGTCGGGGCTGGCCTTGGGAGCTAGGCCGACGACCTCGCCGGTCGACGGATTGCGGATCTCAAAATGCTCCTTGGTTTGAATCTTGGCGCCGTCAATGACAAGTGGATATTGCTGCATTTTTGTCTCCTCCCGATGCTTAAGCGCGGCCGGATCTTCTTCAACCGCAGTCGTGCGTTATATTCATCTAATCTCAACGAGTGAAAGTTTGGAAGAGCGCTTGAGCGAATAAAAAGCCCGGCGACAAAATTGCCGCCGAGCTCAATCATTGCAGCACTGAACTCAGAACGGGTAGGGATTCGGCTTTTCCTTGATCGTCACCCACTGCCACTGGGTGAATTCGTCCCAGTTGGCCGGACCGCCGATGCGCGTTCCGTTGCCAGACGCGCCAGACCCGCCGAACGGCACGTGCGGTTCGTCGGCAACGGTCTGATCGTTGATATGCAGGAGCCCGGTATTGAGCCGGTTTCCGATCGCAATCGCGCGGCCGACATCGGCGGAGAATACGCCGGAGGAGAGCCCGTATTCGTTCTTGTTGGCGAGCGCGACTGCCTCATCGTCGCTGGCGACCGACGTTATCGCCGCCACCGGCCCGAAGATTTCCTCCTCGAAGGCGCGCATGCCCGGCTTAACGCCGGTCAGCACCGTCGGCCTGTAGTAGGGCCCTTCAAAGGTTCCGCCCGCCTCCAACTTGGCGCCGGCCTTCACCGAGTCCTTGACGATACCGTCGATGCGTTGAACCTGCGCCTTGCTGATGACCGGACCAAGCGCGACCTGGCCGAGCGGATCGCCGACCGGCAGATGGTTTGCCTTTTCGACCAGTTTCGCGGTCAGCGAGGCGGCGATCTTGTCCTTGGCCAGGATGCGGCCGGTGGTCATGCAGATCTGGCCCTGATGGAACCACGCGCCAAACGCGATCGCGGAAGCCGCCGCGTCGAGATCGGCGTCTTCCAGCACGATCACGGCATTCTTGCCGCCGAGTTCGAGCTGGACTTTCTTCAGATGCTTGCCGGCGAGTTCGCCGATGCGGCGCCCGACGTTGCTCGACCCGGTGAATGACACCATGGCGATGTCGGGGTCGGTGCAGATCGCTTCGCCGGCTTCGACGCCGCCGGGCAGGACGTGGAGCACGCCCTTGGGCAGGCCGGCTTCTTCGAACACGCGGGCGATGATGAAGCCGCCGGTCATGACCGTACGCGGATCCGGTTTGAGAACCACGGTGTTGCCGGTGGCGAGCGACGGCCCGACGGCACGCATGGAGAGGATAAGTGGGAAGTTGAACGGCGAGATGATGCCGACGACGCCGCGCGGTATGCGCCGGGCGATACTGATCCGTCCGGGATTGGAGGGCAGCACCACCCCTTGCGGCTCGGTGCACATGGCGGCCGAGCGGTAGAGGCCTTCAGTCACCAGATGGATTTCGAATCCCGCCTTAGCCGGAATGCCGCCGGTTTCGCGCGCGATCCAGGGGATCAGCTCTTCCTGATTTTCCTCCAAGATCCGCGCGGCCTTGCGCAGGATGGCGGCGCGTTCCTCGTAAGGCGTGGCCGCCCAGCCGGGCTGTGCGGCGCGCGCCTCGCGGGCGGCTTGGTGCACATCGGCGGCGGTCGCGTTGCCGACGCTGGTAATCTTGTTGCCGGTCGCGGGCTCGACGACGTCCATCGAGCCGCCCGCGGCGTTGCGCCATTCGGCGCCGAAGACTCGGCCTTCCCAAGTCTTCTCAATCAAAAATTTCGGTGCAGGTACGTTCATGTTGCGATTCCTCCCCTACGCTTTGTTTTATACGGCGCGCCTTCTTACGATGACGCGGAATATACGGATGGATATATCGAATTCACCCGCCTGGAACAATAGTAACCATTCTTGTGCTTTTATGACAGGCGAGCGAAACAGCCGGAAACCTCAGGACAATTGTGATCAGGATCTGGGTTCCTGTCCGGGTGCGACGCCGCTCTCCCGCACGACCAGCCGGCGGCGCACGGGGAACAGGCTGATGTCGAAGACGCGCGAGATCACGCCCCAGACGCCGGCCGGCGCGAACAGCATGAGGGCGATAGCGAGGCCGCCGAGCAGCATGAGATACCAGGAGCCAAGCGCCGCCAGGTAGTATTGCAGGAGATAGAAAATCGCGACGCCGATGAGCGGACCTTCCATGGTGCCGATACCGCCGATGACGACGATGAAGATCACGTAGGCGGTCCAGTCGATCAGCGAGAACGCCGCGTCCGGCGAAATCCTCGCCTTTTGCAAAAAGATCAGCGCCCCGGCCATGCCGGTGACGATCGCGGTCACGACGTAGATCACGAGCTTGGTGCGGAACACGTCGACACCGGTGCTTTCCGCGGCAGCTTCGGAATCGCCGATAGCAGACAGCGCAAGACCGTAACGCGACCTAAGCAAACGGTAGACCAGCACGAACGTGCCGACCGCAAGCACAAGCGCAAGCCAGTAGGAAATGAAATCGCGCGCCGCCGGGCTGCGGACCGCGAACAGGCCGCGCACGAAATCGAGGCCAATCATGGAGGAAGCGACCTCGGGGGGCAGCGAGGTTCCGGTGCCGCCGCCCAATTGCTTGACTTGCGCCAGAACGAGCCGGCAAACCTCGGCCACGACCCAGGTGCCGATCGCGAAATACGCGCCGCGCAGGCGGAAGACGATCAGCGCGGCGGGGATTGCGACCAGTCCGGCAATAATGCCGGCGAGCACGATCGACAGCACGGGGTCGAGATTTGCGACCACCGCGAACGCGAACAGCGCGTAAGCGCCCATGCCGACGAAGGCCTGCTGTCCGACCGAGATCAGTCCGGCGCTGCCAGCCAGCAGATTCCACAACTGTGCCAGGGTCAGCATGGTGAAGACGTAAAACAATTCCTGCAGCAGCGCTCGGCTTGCGAATGCCGGCAGCGCCGCCAGCAGGACCAGCGCAGGGATCGCGAGCAGCAGCGTGATGGTGGATGCGCGCGTCGCCCGCGTAACGGCAAAGCGTCCGCCATGCGGGGGCGCGGTGTCAAAGCCCGCCGAAATCGATCCGCTGCCGCGCATCTCGCCCGCCTTCAATCGATCGCGCGCGGAAACAGTCCGCGCGGCCGCATCACCAGCACGATCAGGAACGCCACATGGCCCGACAATATCTGCCATTCGGGATCGAGGTGCGCCCCGATCGCCTGCGCCAGCCCGACGACAATGCCACCGGCGAGCGTCCCCCACAGGCTGCCGAGGCCGCCGATGATGACCGCTTCGAACGCGTAGAGGAGCCGCGCCGGCCCGATGCTCGGATCGAAATTGGCGCGCGCGCCGAGGAAGAACCCGGCGACCGCGCAAACGGCCAGCGCGATGCCCATAGTCAGCGCGTAAATCGACCGGTCGTTGATGCCCATGAGGCGCGCGATTTCCACGTCGTCGGACGTGGCGCGGAACGCCCGTCCGACTCCGGTGCGGTAGAAAACCACGTTGAGCAGCTGGATGACGGCGACCGCCGCCGCAAGGCAGATCAGCGGCATGACGCCGACCGCGATGCCGCCGCCGAGCGGCAGCGAAGCGCCCTGCAGCGGGCCGACGTTGAGGAAGCGCGTGTCGGCGGAAAAGGTTTCCAGCAGGCCGTTTTGCACGATGATCGACAGCCCGAAGGTGATCAGCAGCGGGGGCAGGATGTTGCGGCCGAGCGCGCGATTGAGTATCGCCGATTGCAGGGCGTAGCCGGCGGCGAACATCAGCGGCACCACGATCGCCAGCGCCAGCACGATCGGCACGCCCAGGCCGGCCAGCGCCAGCATCAGGAAGGCCGGCAACACGATCAGATCGCCATGCGCCAGATTGACCAGGCGCATGATGCCGAAGATCACCGACAGACCGGTGGCATAGAGCGAATAAAGCCCGCCGAGCAGGATTCCTTGCACGATGGTGTCGATCCAGCCGAGCATGCGATCAGAGTCCGAAATAGGCGGCGTGGATGGCGTCCCGGCTCAAGTCCCGCGGACGCCCGCTCAGGCTCACGCGCCCTTCCATGAAACAATAGGCGCGGTCGGCAACCGACATGGCGTGCACGAGATCCTGCTCGACCAGGACCACGCTGGTCCCGCCCGTCTTGATGTCGGCAAGCGCGGCATAGATATCGCGGATCACGATCGGGGCGAGCCCGAGACTGAGCTCGTCGCACAAAAGGATGCGCGGGTTCGACATCAGGCTTCTGCCGATGGCGACCATTTGCTGCTGTCCGCCGGAAAGCGCCGTCGCCGGCGTGTGACGCCGGTCCCGCAGCATGGGAAAGAGTTTATAGATTGCCGTCAGGCTCCAGGGTCCGCTGGTACGTCGGCCGTAAGCCCCGACCAGCAGATTCTCCTCGACCGAGAGCGAAGAGAACAGCCGGCGGCCTTCCGGCACCAGCGATACGCCGAGCTTGACGACCTCGAACGCCGGCAGCGCGCCGATATCGCGGCCGTCGAGCCGTACCGCCGCCGGCTTCCGCGGCAGTAATCCCGCAATCGCCTTCAGGAAAGTGGATTTGCCCGCGCCGTTGGCGCCGATGATGGCAACAGTCTCGCCCTCGTTGAGGTCAAAGGTGATGCCGAACAGCGCTTGGAAGTCGCCGTAGAAAGCCGTGAGGTCGCGGGTTTCCAGTATGGCCACGCCCATCCCTTACGCCGCGATGCCCATGTAGATATCCCGCACCTCGGCCGAGGCCATGACCGCACGCGGCTCGCCTTCGACGATCTTGCGCCCGAAGTTGAGCACCGCGAGCCGGGAGACGACGGCGACGAGCGCGTGCACGATGTGCTCGATCCAGACAATGGTGACGCCGGATTCCTTGATGTCCCGCACCAGCTGCACGAGTTCGAGGCATTCGGCCTCGGTCAGCCCGCCGGCGATTTCATCGAGCAGCAGGAGCCGCGGCGCGCTGGCGAGAGCGCGCGCCAGTTCGAGCCGCTTGCGGCCGAGCAGATTGAGTGTGCCGGCACGGCGGTTGGCGAAATTGATCAGGCTGGTCCGCTCAAGGATGCCGCCGCAGGCGTCGATCACCTGCCGCTCGCGTTGCCCGCGGCCGTGGGTGGCGGCGACCAGCAGATTCTCGAACACGGTCAGGTTTTCGAACGGATGCGGAATTTGGAACGAGCGCCCGATGCCGGCGATGCAGCGCGCACGCGGCGGCGCGCGGGTGATGTCGCGGCCGTCGAGATACACGGCGCCGCTATCGGGCTGGAGCAAACCGGTGATGAGATTGAACAGCGTCGTCTTGCCGGCGCCGTTCGGGCCAATGATGCCGAGCGCCTCGCCCGGCGCGACCGCAAGCTCGACGCCATCGACGGCCTTGAGCGAGCCGAACGATCTGGTCAAATTGTCGAGCTTCAGGATCACGCGCCCGCCCGGTCGAACGCCGGCCCGCTGGGGCCGGCGTTCCATCTTACTTTTATCCGGTGCCGAAGCGGAGTCGGCCGCTTCGGCATCCCACCGGACCGACGCTTAGGCGATCGGCTCCATGTTGCCACCGACCGGGATTTCCGGCGCGGTCTTGTTGTCGGTGATGACGATCTCATACTTGTTGCCGTGCAACCGCCACTGGCCGCCGACCAGCGGCGTCTTGGCGATGTTCTTGGCCGCGAACGGCGGCACATTCTTGCCGTTCCAGGCGATCGGCCCGACCACCGTGTTGAGGTTGGTTGCGGCGATTGCGCTTACTATAGCCTTGTTGTCGCCGGCGTTGCCCGAGCGTTTCGCCACATCGACGGCGAGTTCGAACAGCGCATGCATGAAGCCGATCGGCTGGGTCCATTGCTTGCCGGACGACTTCTCGTAGGCGTCGGCGAGCTGTTTGGCCGATTGTCCGGTCAGCGACGACTTGAACGGATGGCTCGGCGTCCACCACACCTCGGACGAAAGGTTGTTGCCGTTCTTGCCCAGCGCCTCGACCGCCACTGGGAACAGTATCGCCTTGCCGACCGAAGCGATCTTCGGCTTGAAGCCCTGCTGCGATGCCTGGTTCCAGAACGTGGTGAAATCCGGCGGAATCATCACCCCGGTGATGATCTCGCAGTTCGCTTTCTTGAACGCCGCGATCTGCGCGGAGAAATCGTCGGTGAGGTTCTGGTAGCGGCCGGGATCGGTGAGCGTGTAGCCGAGCTTGTCGAGCACCGGCGGAAAACCGACCTGTTTGCTGCCCCAGGCATTGCCGTCGCCGTCATTGGGGAAGAGGCCGCCGACGGATTTGTCGGTCTTGAGCTGGCCCCACATGTTGGTGAAGACGGCGATGACGTCCTCGAGACCCCAAAAGAAGTGATAGGTGTAGCTGAACGGCTTCCATGCCGGCGGCCCGCCGCCCGGATCAGCCTGTCGGCCGATGAAATACGGCTGCCATGGCGCCACGCTGGAGATGCACGGCACCTCTTCGATCTCGCACTGCGTGGAAACCGGATTGGTGGTTTCCGGCGTCGAAGCGACCAGCATCAGATCGATCTTGTTGGAGACGATCAGTTCCTTGGCGACTTCGGCGGCGCGGTTCGGACTGGATTGGCTGTCCTTCACCGTGACCTCGACCGGCAGCGTTGCGCTGCCGACCTTCACGCCGCCCTTCACCGTGTCGAGGAAGCTCGAGATGATGAACTTGTCCGCCTCGGCGAATGGGGCGAGCGGTCCGGTCTGCGGGCTGACATAGCCGAGTTTGAGTGTCTGAGCTGCCCGCACCGACGGCGCGAACACCGAGCCGGTCGCGAGCGCGGCGCCGGTTGCCGCCGACGCCTTCATGAACCTGCGCCGGTCCACCCGAATGCTGTCTGATTTCTTCGCCATGGCGTCCTCCCTGTACGATCTGGCGCGGTCGCCCGGGATCGGGCTGCGCCGTTGGCGTTTCTTCCGAAGCGGGGTCCTTCGCGACTTGCACCATCCGGTGCCGCCGGTTATTGTTCGATTATCGAACGAAGGTTCGCGCTCCGATCATTGTTACCGAGCGGCGAATTTCTGTCAATTGCCGGGGCGCTGCCGGAGCGGTTGAGGAGCTGACGCGCGAATGGCGCAACAGATGGTGCAAGACAAAGAGTTCATGGCAACGCTTGCCAAGGGTCTCGCCGTGCTCGGCTCGTTCGACAAGGAACGCCCAGTGATGACGTTGTCGCAGGCGGCGCAGGCCGCCGGACTGTCGCGCGCGACCGCGCGGCGGATCCTGCGCACGCTCACCGCGCTCGGTTATGTGGCGCAGAATGGGCGCGAGTTCTCGCTATCGTCCGGCATCCTCAAGCTCGGTTTCGCTTATCTGGCGACGCAGAATTGGATCGAACAGGCGGTGCCGCTGATGCGCAATTTGAGCGAGCAGTTCCACGAGTCGTGTTCGGCGGCGATCCTGGAAGGAACCGAGATCGTCTACGTCGCGCGCATTCCGGCAAGCCGCATCATGTCGGTGGCGCTTGCGGTCGGCACGCGGCTGCCAGCGTTTCATACGGCGCTCGGCCGGGTGCAGCTCGGCTTTCTCGATGAGGCGGAATTCTGGCGGCGGCTGCGGTCGCTGCGGATCGAGGCCTACACGCCCTCGACCATCACGGACGTTCAGGCGCTGTTCGAGCGGGTGCGCGACCAAAAGGGCTTGGCCTATTTTGTCCGCGCCGGGCGAGTGTCGTGTCGGAGCACGGCGATGTTCTATTTCATCGCCGGCACGCAGCCCGGAAAGGAATCGGAGGTGCTTGCCGAGATAGGCCTCGAGATCGAGCGAGTCCAGGCGGGCGACG
>CAYVPC010000008.1:0-36670 GCA_964453555.1 uncultured Hyphomicrobiales bacterium
CATGGATATCGTCATCATCGGCCTGCTGCTCGGCGGCACCTATGCCTTGATGGCGATGGGTCTGCAATTGCAGTACGGCGTCGCCCGCATCATGAATCTCGCCAACGGCGAGGTGCTGATCGCCGGGGCGTTTGGCGCGTTCTGGTTCTTTGCGGGGACCAAGGCGAGTCCGCTGTTCGCGCTGTTGTTTGTGGTCCCGCTGGCCTTCGCGCTGAACTGGGCGATCTACCGCATACTGATCCTGCCGCTCGTTCGCCGAGCCAAGAACCAGGGCAAGCTCGAAGTCGACAGCATTCTGGCGACGTTCGGTATCAGCTTCATCTTCATCGGCATCATGGTTGCGGCATTCGGCGCGCAATACTCCGACTACTCCTATTTGTCGGAGCCGATTTATATTTTTGGCGAGCGCTACGGCCTCAATCGCGTCGTGTCATTCGGTTGCTCGATCCTGCTTTGCGCTGGGCTGTATCTTTGGCTGCATAAAACGCGTGCCGGCTTGGCCCTGCGTGCGGTGTCCGTCAACCCGTCGGCGGCCGGACTTGTCTCGATCAACGTGATACGCACGTCAGCGTTCGCTTTTGCGCTCGGCGGTGCAGTGACCGCGGCGGGCGGCGTGCTGTTGAGCATGTATCTGACCTTCGATGCGTCTTACGGCGTGGTCTTCACGCTTAAAGCGCTGATTATCGTCATCCTTGGGGGTGTCGGCGATATTCGCGGGACGATTGTCGCCGCCTTCGTCCTCGGCCTTGCGGAAACCGCGGTCGCCTCGCTGATCGACCCGGGCCTGACGCTGGCGGCGGCTTATATCCTGTTCATGATTGTCCTGCTGGTGCGCCCGGAAGGCCTATTTGGGAGGCGCACCGCGTGAGCACAATCGAGAAAGCACCCTTGGTCGGGGGGGAGGCACTGGGCGTAAGCGCGCACGAGCGGCGCACGATGCTGATCAGCGTCTTGATCTTCATCGCCGCCGGTTTTGTTCCGCTGGTGTTCGACGGCTACGTGCTGCAGTTATCAATTTCCGTGGTGATGTACACGGCATTCGCGACGTCGTGGCTGCTGTTCTCCGGACCGACCAACTACATCGCGCTCTCCACCGCTGCATTCTTCGGCATCGGCATGTATGTGACCGCGGCGGGCATCGATCTCGTGCCCTATCCGGTGCTGATCGTCGCTTCCGGCGTTGCCGGCGTGATCATGGCAGCGGTCGTCGGGCTCGCCACGTTGCGTGTCTCCGGCGTCTACTTTGTCATCTTTTCGCTCGGCCTCGCCGAGCTGGTGCGCCAGTTCATGACCTGGGGCCAGCACGTCTTCGGCACCATGAGCGGACTCTACGTCACGATCGACCGCAGCGAGCCGATGTACTACTGGCAGCTTTTGCTGCTGACCGGGATCATCTATGTGGCCGGGTGGTGGATCGGGCGCTCGCGTCTCGGCTTTGCCTTGCGCATCATCGGCAACGACGAAGTCGTCGCCGTGCACTGCGGCATCAATACCGCGCGCGCCAAAGTGGTGCTGTTCGTCATTTCCAGCGCCTTTGCATCGATCCTCGGCGCTCTGATCGCGCCGCGCTGGGGCTATGTCGAACCGGTCGTCGCGTTTAATCCATTCCTGTCGTTTCAGGTGGTGATCATGGCGCTGCTTGGCGGCACCCACCGTCTATGGGGGCCTCTGCTGGGCGTCATTCCGTTCACGCTCTTGTGGGAGCTGATGTCGATCGAGTTCCCCGACCAGACGACCTTGTTGCTCGGCGTTTGCTTCCTGTTGATCGTCTATGCCATTCCGAACGGTATCACCGGGCTTATCGAGGGCGCCTGGAACAAGCGGGGAAAAACCGATGGCTCGGTTCCTGGCGTCTTGCAGCGCGTGGTGAATGGCTCGGCGGCAGTGAAGAATCTTCTACAACGGGGCAAGACCAGTGCCTGAGGTTGCCGCCAGCGAGGCCCTGTCGGCGGCCGGTGTCACCAAGCGGTTCGGCGGCCTGGTCGCGGTCGAGAACATGTCGTTTTCGCTGGCCGAGAAAGAGGTCCTCGGCTTGATCGGGCCAAACGGGTCGGGCAAGACGACCGTGATGAACTTGATTTCCGGCGCGCTCAGACCGACCTCCGGAGCAATCAAACTATACGGCGACGACATCACCGCCGTCGGCGCCAGCCAGGTCGCGAACAAGGGTTTGGCGCGCACCTTTCAACTGGTGCGGATGTTGCCGGCGATGACCGTGCTTGAAAATGTCGCGGCCGGCGGCGTATTCGGTCACGCCCGCCGCTGGGGCAAGGAACTTGACGATTACGCCCATGGCTTGTTGCGGCGCGTCGGCTTGCCGAACGCCGGCGGCGCATTTGTGTCGGCATTGACCTATATCGACCAAAAGCGCGTCGAGCTCGCGCGCGCACTGGCCTCCGACCCAAAAGTTCTCCTGCTCGACGAGTGGCTCGCGGGCCTCAATCCGACCGAGCTGAAAATCGGCATCGCGCTGATCGAGCAATTGCGCAAAGAGGGCTGCACCATCATCATTGTCGAGCATGTCATGCATGCGATCCGCAGCCTGTGCGATCGCTGCATCGTCATGAGCTCCGGCGCCAAGATTGCCGAAGGTACGCCGGCCGAAGTGCTGGCGGACCAAGGCGTGATCCGGGCGTATCTCGGAGACGAAAATGCTTGAGAGCCGCAACATTTCGGTTTTGTACGGCCGTCATCGCGCGTTGGAGAACGTTTCGGCCTCCGTATCGAAGGGCGAGATCGTGGTCATGCTCGGCGCCAACGGCGCCGGCAAGAGTACATTCCTGCGCGCGATCGCCGGGCAGACGCGTAAAACGGACGGCGGCACGGTGCTCATGGACGGGACCGACATTACCCACCGGCCGCCGTATGAGATCGTCGAAACCGGCATTGCGCTGGTACCGGAAGATCGTGGCATCTTCGCCGACCTGACCGTGCGAGAAAATCTCCTTTTGGGCGCGTATCCGGCCCGCGCGCGAGCACTGGAAGCACAAAATCTGCAACGCGTGCTCGATCTGTTTCCCAAGCTGAAGGAGCGCCCAAAGCAGCTGGTACGCACGATGAGCGGGGGCGAGCGGCAGATGGTGGCGATCGGCCGGGCGATGATGTCGGCGCCGTCTATTCTCCTGCTTGATGAGCCCTCGCTCGGGCTTGCGCCGGTTCTATGCACCGAGCTGTTCCGCACGCTTCGCCGCATCAAGGAAGCCGGCGTTGGCATCTTTCTGGTGGAGCAGAACGCCAAGCAGAGCCTCGCCATCGCCGATCGCGGCTATCTGCTCGACAACGGGCACATCGTCGGCGCCGATACCGCCGCGGCTATGGCCAAGGACGAAAAGGTCAAGGCCGCCTATCTCGGCGAGTGACCATTCCGCTATTGCCGGCCGGCTATCGCGGCGTCCATTCGTCGGCGCTGGCGCCGGCCAGCGATCGGACGCGCGCCTCATCGGCGGCAAGCTCGCGCGCCGGCCCGGAGTAAACCACCTGACCGTCATCGAGCACGTAAGCGTGGTCGGCGATTTCGAGGCTCATCCGCACATTCTGCTCGACCAGCAGCACCGAAATGCCCTCGGTTCGCATTTGCGCGACGATACGGAAGACTTCGCGGGTGATGAGCGGCGCCAGTCCTTGCGACGGCTCATCGAGAATGAGTAGCTTGGGATTGAGCAACAACGCGCGGGCGATCGAGAGCATTTCCTGTTCGCCGCCGGAAAGCTGCCGGCCGCGGTTGCTCCGCCGCTCGGCAAGCCCGGGAAACAGCCGGTAGACGCTGTCGAGTGTCCACGGCCCCGGCCGCTCGATCGGCACCAGCAAATTTTCCTCGACGGTGAGATTGGGGAATATCTTGCGGCCTTCCGGGACATAGCCGACTCCCAACGCGGCGATCCTAAACGGCGCCCAGCCGGTGGTCTCGGCACCCAAAATGGTGACGCGGCCGTAGCGCGGCGGCGTGAGGCCCATCACACTGCGCAGTGTCGTGGTTTTGCCGGCACCGTTGCGGCCAAGCAGCGCCGTCACCTGGCCCTCGGTTGCCGCAAGGCTGACGCCGTGCAGGATGTGGCTTTTCCCGTAATAGGTGTGGAGCCCTTCGGCGGACAGTGCTGCGCTCATGCCGCTTGACCCAGGTAAGCGCTTTGCACCGCCTCGTTTGCCGCGATTTCTTGCGGGGTACCTTCGGCGAGGAACTTGCCCTGATCGAGCACCATGATCCTGTCGGCGAGGTGAAAGACCACGCGCATGTCATGTTCGATCAGCACGATGGTCAGCCCGGAATCCTTGTGCAAGCGGCGGATGAGCTGCGTCATCTCGTAGGTTTCCTGGTCGCCCATTCCGGCGGTCGGTTCGTCGAGCAGCAACAGACGGGGCTTGAGCGCCAGCGCCATCATGATCTCGGTGGCACGCTGGTCGCCGTGGGCCAGCTCACCGACCAGTTGATCGGCCTTGCCGGCAAGGCCGCCCATCTCGAGCAGTTCGGACACGCGCGCGTCGACCGTGGCGACCGCGGCGCGCGAGAGCCAGGGCCGCAACCGGTATCCTGACGCGACTTCGACCGGAATGCACAGATTTTCACGAACCGACAACTCGGGAAACACTTCCGTAATCTGGAAAGTGCGCGCAATGCCGCGCCATACCCGGCGCGCCGGCAACATACCGGTGATGTCTTCACCGTCGAAAGTGATGTGTCCGGAGCTTGGCGCCAGAAATCCGCTGATCAAATTGAAGAACGTCGTCTTGCCGGCTCCGTTCGGCCCGATGACGGCGCGCAGTTCTCCTGCCTCGACCGTCATCGAGATTCCGTTAACGGCGATCAGGCTGCCGAACTGCTTGGTGACATTGTCGATCCGCAGCAGGCTCACGGCGCCGCCTTTCGCCGGATGATGCCGAGCACGCCGCGCGGGAAGAACAAAACCACGAGCACGAAGAACAGGCCGATGAACGACATCCAGTTCTGCGTTTCGCTCGACACGTAGTCCTGCAGCACGATGAAGATCGCCGCGCCGATCAACGGTCCCCAGAAGCTGCGCATGCCGCCGAGCACCGCCATGATGACGAAGTTGCCGGACTGGTCCCAACGCAGCGCGCGCGGATCGACGAAATCATTCAACAGAGCGTAGAGCGCGCCGGCTACGCTCACGAACAGGCAGGAGATCACCCACGACAGCCAGATATGGCGGTCCACGGGAATGCCGAGAAAACGCGCGCGGCGCTCGTTCTCGCGGATTGCCAGTAGCGTGTGCCCGAACGGCGAACGCAGCAGCATCGCCATGACGGCGGCACAAACCGCGAATACCGCCAGCGCGAAATAGTAAAATGCCTTGTTGTCCTTGAAGATTTCGATGCTGGCGAAGCCCAGCTGCAACGGCATCCGATGCCAGGCGCTGACACCGTCGTCGCCTCCGGTGACCGACGACCACTGGAAAGCAATGAAATAAAACACCTGCCCGAAAGCAATCGTGCACATCGCGAAATACACGCCGCGCAGCCGCACGATCATCGGACCGATGATCGCCGCGGCGATTGTCGCGGCGATGATGCCGACCAGCATGCCGACCGGTGTGCTCGGATAGAGATATTTGATGGTGAGGGCGGTGCCGTAGGCGCCGAGCCCGAAATAAGCGGCATGGCCGAACGACAACGCGCCGGTGAAACCGAGTAGAAAATTGAGCGCCATCGCCGCCAATGCGTAGATGATGACACGGCTGCCAAGCTCGACATAGCCGCCAACGTGCGTCAGCCAGAACGGTGCGGTCAGCAGCAGCGCCCAGACCAAAGCATCGGCTGCGCGTTTATCGAGCGGCCGCATCAAAAGCGGCCTTCTTCGCCGAGCAGGCCGCGGGGCCGGACGATCAGGATTGCGGCCATCATCACATAGATGACCGCCTCGCTCGCGGAAGGAAAGAACACGCTGGTGACGCCGGAGGCGACGCCGATCAGCAATCCGCCCAACAGCGTGCCCGGCAATGAGCCGAGGCCGCCGACAATAATGGCAATGAAGCTGGGCATGATGAGGTTATCGCCGACAGTTGGTTGCAGCCCAAGCATGCCGACCGCCAGCACGCCGGCGAGCCCGGCAAGATAAATGCCGAGGCCGAAGTTGAGATTGCGCAGAATGCGCACGTTGACCCCCAGCACCGAGACGGTCTCGAGATCGAGCGTGCCGGCGCGGATACGCAATCCGAGCCGCGTGCGGTTGAGAATGAGGAACAGGCCGAGCACGGCGATTGTGACCAAAACCACCATGAAAACGCGATAGCCGGTGAGGAAGAAGTATCGGTTGCTCAGCGGGGCTGCGAGCCAGCTCGGAATTTGGTAAGGCAGGCTTTGCGCCCCCCAGATGAAGCGCGTTCCATCTTCGATCATGAATGCCAGCCCGAAAGTCAGCAGCAAGCTGTAGAGCGGATCGCGCCCATAGAGCCGCCGGATCAGCACGCGTTCGACCAGCGTGCCGATGCCGGCGACCAGAAATGGCGATACCAGCAGCGCTCCCCAGAACCCGAGATACGGAATGAGCGTGTAGGCGAGATAGCCGCCGATCGCCAGAAACCCGCCGTGGGCGAAATTGATTACGCCGGAAAGATTGAGAATCAGCGACAGGCCGAGCGCCATGAGAGCGTAAAACGCTCCGATGATCAGGCCGTTGAAGACGTTAAAAAGCAGCAGCTGCGTCATGCGGCGATCGGGATATCGTTGCCGGTCAGGCAGTCAAGATTGAGCCCGCCGCACAAGCGCAAGCGGCCTGAAACAATCGGCAAGGCCAGAAACCCCTCCCAAAAATCAAATCGAGGCCGCGCGGCCCCGGTTCCGGGCAAATCCGACTACGACGGCCACACCAGTTTGCAGCCGGTCTGTTCGACGGACAGCGCCGCCTCGTCGCCCTTGACCAGCTCCGTAACCGCGAACAGATCCTCCGGATCGCCGCCCTTCGGAGCCGGCTGCGAGTGGCCGACGAACAGCGTCGGCATCAATTGATGATCGCCGGCGCGGTAATACGGGTTACTCGGCATCAGCGCGATCTCGGGCGGCAAGGCAAGTCCCTCCATCGCTTTGGCCATGTTGACCGCCTCAAGCGATTTCGCCTTTTCGGCAGCAAGCTTGCACGTGTGTATCGCTGTGAAACCGAACCAGGTCCGAGCGGTCGGTACTTTGCCGCCGCTGCGCTTGCGGACCTCGGCGACGAATTCCTCGACGTGCGGAACGCCGGGCTCTTTCCAATACCACTCGAACACCCAGTCGCCGAACAGCGCCTCCGGCGGCAGGCCGAGATTGACTTCAAGTTCCTGCTGTGCGCCGGCGATGTGGAAGCGCTGATTGAGCCCGAACTGAACCGCCTGCTTGAGGCAATTGATCATGTCATCGCCAGCCAGCAGCAGGATGATCGCGTCCGGCCCGGCTGATTGCGCCTTGATCAGATAAGAGGAAAAATCGGTTGTCTGCAGCGGTACCAGATCGGCGCCGACCTTGGTGCCATCGGCGGCGCTGAGGCTTGCCTCGAATCCCTTCTGCAGACCGTGACCGAAGGCATAATCGGTAGTGATGAAGTACCATTTCTTTCCATACTGATTGAGCAGCAATTTCGAAACCGAATTCGTTTCCATGCGCGTCGTATTGCAAACGCGGAAAACGTTCCAATGGCATTGGGTGCCGGTGACGGTATCGGTATGGCCACCAGGGACGATATGAAACACACCTTTTTCGAATGAGACATTCGCCATCGCCTGGGCCAGCCCCGAATTGATGTTGCCGATCAGAAAATTGACCTTGTCGCGGTCGATCAGCTTGTTTGCCTTCTGCACCGCGGTGGCGGCGTCGGCGCTGGTCGAATCCTCCACCAGAAGCTCGGCTTTGCGGCCGAGAATCCCGTTCTTGGCGTTGATCTGATCGATGGCGAGCTGTGCGCCAATCAGTTCGTTCTTGCCGAGTGCGGCGTAAGTGCCGGTGAGAGGATTATCGAGACCGATCTTGACTGACTCGTCCGCCTGCGACTTCACGACGAAGGGGCACGCGACCTGCATGGCGCCAAGCGCAAAACCGGCCTTGAGCAGCGTGCGGCGACGCAGCGGACGACTGAAAAATTCCTTTGACATCGTGTTCTCCCCATCGGTTCTTCGTTAGCCGCGGATAGCGACCCTTTGGTGCCATAAAACGGGATTCACCCGCGCGATGCAATGGGCGCCAAAACGGCGGGTGGCAGGCATCTTCGACGCGGAAAGGGAATTCCAGATCGGCCCAAACACGCTATCGGGCGGCCTCGTGGTGAGACAAAGAGCCGCCGCAGTGAAGCACGTTGGGCTGCGTCCCTCAGGGCGCCGGATACATCGTCCGCGCGTCGGCGGTGAAGGCTTTGCGCGATTGCGCGTCCACATAGAACATGTGGCCGCCGCGATAGAGCCGAAGCTCCGCGCGCTCGCCGTCCACGCTTGCCGGGATGTGGTTGAGCACGTAACGGGAATCCGAATACGGCGTGACCATGTCGCTATAGCCGTGCGCGATCAGCAGCCGGAATGACGGGGTCAGCGCGAGCAGTTCGCGCAAATCTTCGGTCGCGCTCGCCTGTCCGCGGCCGCCGCCTTCGTTCCAGTCCCATTTGCCGGAGACTTCCGCCGCGAGCAGGTTGTAGCTCATCTCAGTCTTGAAGCCGAGCTCGTCGCGCGCATAAGCGACAAAGGCGCTGCCGTAAGCGCGAATAAAGCCGTCGAGAAACGGGTCCGGTCCGTGCGCCGACGCCGATTCGGGATTGGGGTCGTCGACCGCGAAGGTCGCATCGTATTGGCTGACGATCTTGTGGTCGTTCGAGCGCAGATCCTTGATGTAGTCGTCGCGGATGAAACCGCGCTCGCGGGCGACGACGTCTTCCGGCAAGCCGGTCATCTGCGCGACACGCGCATAGAACGCGCGCGCCGCATCGCCGTGCAGCGGCGGCCCGACGAGCGCCGCCAGATAGTCGGTGAGCGCGAAGCGCTCCGCCTGCGCCAGGGCCGCATTGCTGAAGTTTCCCTTGCGCTCGAGTTCGGACGCCGCCAGCGACGGTAATTTCAAAGCCGCGGTCAGCGCGAAGCGGTCGCCGCCGTACTGGAAGATGCCTTCGAGCAGCGGCGATATCATCAGGATGCCGCTCACCACAATGCCCTGATTGCTCTGCAGCGCGCGCGCCACCTTGGCGGCGCGGAAGCCGCCATAGCTTTCGCCCAAAATAAACTTCGGCGCGCTGACGCGGCCATTTTTGGCGACATAGAGGGCGATCACTTTCGCCAGCGAGTCGGCGTCGCGGCGCACGCCCCAGAAATCGCTGCCACCGTCGGGCTTGGCCGGCCGGCTCCAGCCGGTGCCGACCGGGTCGATCAGCACCAGATCGGTGAAGGTAAGCCAGGTGTCCGGATTGTCGACGAGGCGGACATTGGCGCCGTCATAGCCGTTGCCGAACGCGGCCATGCGCGGACCGACCAGGCCGAGATTGAGGAAGGCGGAGCCGGCGCCGGGCCCGCCGTTGAAGACGAAAGTCACCGGCCGCCGCGGATCGTTCGGCTTCGCTGTGAAAGCGGTATAGAAGACCGCGGCCGAGCGCTCGCCCGATTGGTCGAACAGCGAGAACGTGCCCGCGGTCGCGGTATAGGCGAGCTTGCCGGCGGACGTGTCGATGCTGTGCTCGGTGACGGAATCTGCCGGCAGCAGCGAAAGGACTCCGGGACCGCCTTGCTCCGGGTGACCTTGCTCCGGCCGGCCGGGCCGCTCGCCCGGGGACCGGCCGTGTTGCTCCTGCGCGACGGCGGTGGTCGCAACGACTGCGATGCCAACGGCAATCATTGCGCGGCGAAAATCGATCATGTTTGGCAATTCCTCATGCGACATGCGCCCCGGTTGACGAATGCATGATCGTCCGCCGAAAGCGCCCGAAAGATGGCTGCGCCCGGCCGGAGCTTAGCGCATCGCTGTTATGTGAACGACGGGCGTTGATCGCTCTGGGCGCCGGTAGACAATAACGGCCGGATCGGGGAAGTTCTGGCCCCTTCCGGCGTTTCGTTGGCCGCACGACGGAGTTCACGGAGTGTCCTTTCCCCGCGCCTCGCAGGCTCTCAAGCGCTTCACCGTGCTCGACCTGACGCGAGTGCGGGCCGGCCCGACCTGCGTTCGCCAGCTTGCCGACTGGGGCGCCAGAGTCATCAAGATCGAGGCGCCGCCCAGCGCCGACGAACCGATGGGCGGGCCGCGCGAAGCGGGAGACTTTCAAAATCTCCACCGCAACAAGCGCAGCATGACGCTCAACCTCAAGTCGCCGGCCGGGCTCGCCGCCTTCAAGCGGCTGGTCAGGAAGGCCGACGTGGTGGTCGAGAATTTCCGGCCCGCGGTGAAGAAACGGCTCGGCATCGACTATCCGGCGCTACGCAAGCTCAATCCACGCCTCGTCTATGCCAGCATTTCCGGGTTCGGCCAGGACGGTCCCTATGTCGACCGGCCCGGCTTCGACCAGATTGCGCAGGGCATGGGCGGACTGATGTCGATCACCGGACCGCCCGGACACGGACCGTTCCGTGTCGGCATTCCGGTCGCTGATCTGAGCGCCGGCTTGTTCGCGGCGCTCGGCATCCTGGTGGCGCTGCTCGAACGGGAGAAGTCCGGCAAGGGCCAAGCGGTCGCGACGTCGCTCTTGCAGACGCAGATCTTCATGCTCGACTTTCAGGCCGCGCGATATCTGGTCGATGGCGAAGTGGCGCGGCAGGCCGGCAACAATCATCCGACCACCATTCCGACCGGCGCATTCAAGACGCGCGACAGCTACATCAATATCGCCACCACCGGCGGCAAGATGTGGGAACGGTTTTGCCGCGCTATCGGCGACGAGACGCTGGCGCAACACCCCGACTACCGCACCGCCGAGGCGCGCTCGAACAACCGCGATGCGCTCAATGCGGCGATTGACCGGCTGTTGCAAAGCGGCAGCAGCGCCGAATGGATCGAGCGCCTCAACCGCGCCGGCGTGCCGTGCGGGCCGATCTATTCCATCGACGAAATGTTCGCCGACCCGCAGGTCAAGCACCTCGGCATTGCGAAAAAAGTCGCCGGCAAAGGCAACGGCGCCCTGCGCCTGGTCGGCCAGCCGGTGTCGCTGTCGCGCACGCCGTCGCGCCTGGTGGCGCGTCCGCCCAAGCTTGGCGAGCATACCGATGCCGTGCTTAGAGAGTTCGGCTTTTCCGCGCGCGAGATCGCCACGCTGCGCAAGGCCAAAGCGGTGTAGCAAGGAAGACCAGGGAGCGGCTGACAATGACCCCAACCGACAAGCTGCTCTCGCGCAAGGAAGCCGGCGTCGGCGTCGTCACCTTCAACAATCCCGAACGGCTCAACGCCGTGTCGCTGGAAATGTGGGAAGCGGCCAAGCACGCCCTTGACGCGTTCACGGCCGACGGCGACGTGCGCGTCGTGGTGCTGACCGGCGCCGGCGGCAAGGCATTCGTCTCCGGCGCGGACATCTCCAAGTTCGGCAGCGAACGGGCCACCCTTGAGGGCGTGCGCGCTTATGACGAGACCACGGCGGCGACCTTCAACAGCATCGCCGAGTTTCCCAAGCCGACTATCGCCATGATCCGCGGCTATTGCGTCGGCGGCGGGCTCGGGCTCGCCTCGTGTTGCGATCTGCGCATCTGCTCCGACAATTCGCGCTTTGCCGTGCCGGCGGCGAAGCTCGGCCTGGGTTACGGTTATGCGGGATTGAAGCGGCTGGTGGACATCGTCGGGCCGTCGTTCGCCAAGGAGATATTCTACACCGCCCGCCAGTTCGACGCGCAGGAGGCCTACGCGATGGGACTGGTCAATCGCGTCGTGCCGGTGGCCGAGCTCGAAGGCGCGGTGAAAGCCATCACCGACATGATCTGCGCCAACGCGCCGCTCACCATCAAGGCGGTCAAATACACCGTCGGCGAGATCCTCAAGGACGAAAGTCAGCGCGACGTCGGGCGCGTGAACGAAATGGTGGAGGCCTGCTTCAAGAGCCGCGATTATACCGAAGGCCGCACCGCGTTCATGGAGAAGCGCAAGCCGGTGTTTACCGGCAGTTGACCGCAATGCCCGTCCCCTGGTCGCGCGCCGTCGCATCCGGCCGCTGTGAGTGAAATGCCTCACCGCATCGTCGGCGAACGCGGCCGGATTTTTATTTTCGGATTCCTGTCGGCGATCGCGCCGCTATCCATCGATATTTATCTGCCGGCGCTGCCGATGCTGCGCAATGCACTCTCCGCCAACGAAGCACAGACTTTGTTCACACTGTCGGCTTTTTTTATCGGCTTCGGCACCGGTCAGTTGTTGCTCGGGCCGATCGCCGACCGCTTCGGCCGCAAGCGCCCGCTCGCCGCCGGCCTTGTTCTTTACGTTATTGCTTCGGTCGGCTGTGCGCTCGCCACCAGCATGACCACCATCGTGGTCTGGCGCTTTCTGCAAGCCTTCGGCGGCTCGGTTGTGCCAATTGCCGTGCAGGCGATGGTCCGCGATCTCTACAATCGCAACGAGAGCGCCCGTATCCTGTCGCTCAACATGCTGGTGACCGCATCGGCGCCGATCGTGGCGCCGCTGATCGGTGGCCAAGTGCTGCTCTGGCTCGACTGGCGCGCGATCTTCTGGGTGCTGGTCGCGTTCGGGGTGCTGGCGTTCACCGCCGTGCTCTTGCTTCCCGAGACGCTCGATCCGTCGCGCCGCAACCAAGCAAATCCGCTGGCGATGCTGCTCGGCTATGTCCAGCTGTTCCGCACGCCGCGCTACCTCGGCTACGTCGCCTGCTCGGCGTTCTACTTTTTCTGCCTGTTCGGCTTCCTCGCCGGCTCGCCGTTCGTCTACATCGAATATTTCGGCGTGCCGCCGCAATATTACGGCTTCCTGTTCGGCGTGAACATGATCGGGATGATTGCGGCAAGTTACCTCAACAGCCGGATCGTCGTGCGTTACGGCGCCGACAGGCTTTTGCGGTTCGCCTGCGCCGCTGGGGCCGCTTTCAGTCTCGTTTTGCTCGCGACCGGCGTCGGCGGCTTTGGCGCCATTCCCGGCATTGCCGTGCCGCTGTTCCTGGTGCTGTCGCTCCTGACCGTGGTGGCATCGAATGCAATCTCCGGCGCGCTGACAGTCGCGCAGAACCGCGCCGGGGCAGGGGCGGCGCTGGCCGGCGCGCTGCAATTCGGCGCCGGCGCGCTGGTGAGCGCGGCAATCGGCTGGCTCGCCAACGGCACGCCGCAGCCGATGGTCGTCATCATCTGCGCCGGCGCGGTGCTGGCCTTTGCCGCCAATCTTCTGCTGTTGGGGAAACCGCACGGATAGCGCCCTTGTCCGGCGTCTGTCCTGCGGCTAAATACGGCGCGCGACGCTTCGAGCTATCTCGGTCTTGCGGAGAGGTGGCAGAGCGGTTGAATGCACCGCACTCGAAATGCGGCATACGGGCAACCGTATCGGGGGTTCGAATCCCTCCCTCTCCGCCACCCTTCGCCCCGGCGGGCTGCGGGGGCAAGCCATCCATAGCCCGCCCGATTTCGCGAGGCCGTCATGATCTTCGTCCTGATTAACGTGCTGATTATTGTCGTTGTCGGTGCGATCCTGTTTTGGGTCATCGACCGGTTTGTCCGCGATGGTCGGCTGGCGAATTTGCTCAAGCTGCTGGTCGTGTTGGTTTGTCTTGCGGCCATCCTGCAACGCATCCTCCCAATGCTCGGCGTTGGATTCTAGCGCGGAATTCTTCCGTCAAAATGAGCCGTCCCGATTATCGGCCGTTCATTCCCGCACCGGGGCAAGGCAACATCGCGGCGGCAACGCCGCGCGCGCATGCGCAGGCGCGCATGCAAAATCCGCGCGCCAAAGATTTGTTCGATACCTGGGCGCAGCTCGCCGCCGCGCCGTTTACCGGCATGACCACGGACGGCCACGTCCGGCCCGGCCTGTTTTCGCTCCAGCCCGCGGACGCGCCGACGCCGGCCATGGTGGCGGCGGTCAGGGACTTGCTGCGGCGTCTTTCGCCGGGGCAGCGCGGTGCGATGTCATTCCCGGTCGACTCGCAATTGTGGCGGCACTGGCAGAACACCGAACTTTACGTCGAGCATCACGGGCTGCGGCTCGACGAAGTGGATGCGCCGATCCGCGAAGCGGTCATGGCGGTCGTGCGCGCGAGCCTCAGCGGCAAGGGCTACGACGTCACCCGCGACGTCATGCGGCTCAACCGTTTTCTGGGCGAGCTGGTCGGCGGGCCGGAGGTGCTGGGCGAATGGGCCTTCATTTTTTGCCTGTTCGGCACGCCGTCAGAATCGGAGCCGTGGGGCTGGCAGCTGTTCGGCCATCATCTTTGCCTCAACTGCTTCGTCATCGGCCGGCAGATGACGCTCACGCCGTGTTTCTTCGGCGCCGAGCCCAATTATGCCGACACCGGACCGTTCGCCGGCACCCGTCTGTTCGAAGATGAGGAGCGCGCCGGTCTTGCCTTGATGCGATCGCTGTCGAACGAGCAGCGGCAGGCGGCGATCGTCGCGCATTCGATGATGGGCGGAGATTTGCCGGCCGGCCGGCGGCATTTCGCCGACAATTTGCATCTCGGCGGCGCGTTCCAGGACAACCGGATCGTGCCGTATGAAGGCTTGCGCGGATCAGCGCTCTCGGCGCTGCAACGGCGCGATCTGATGGACCTGGTTGCGGCTTATGTCGCGCCGCTGCCCGCCGGGCCGCTCGCGGCGCGGCTTAACGAGGTGGAGCGGCACCTCGCCGACACGCATTTTTGCTGGATCGGCGGGTTCAGCGAGACGAGCCCGTTCTACTACCGGATTCAGAGCCCGGTGATCTTCATCGAATTCGATCACCATGCCGGCGTGTTTTTGACCAACGCCGAGCCGGCAAAATTCCACGTCCACACCATCGTGCGCGCGCCGAACGGCAACGACTACGGTATCGATCTCCTGAAACTGCACTACCGGCACGCGCCGCATCATCGGCACGAATAATTTTTCAAACCTGCGGCGGTAGCGCCCACGGCCGGCGGTCGCGGTCGGCGGCCTTGAACGCGGCAATGCGCTCGCGGTGGCTCTGCGTCAAGTCGATGTCGTCCCAGCCGTTGAGCAGCTGATTGCGGCTGACCGGATCAATGGTGAAGGCAAAGCTGCGATTGCCGCGGGCGATGGTCTGCTGCTCGAGATCGACCGTGACCGGCATGTCCGGGTCGGCGGCAATGGCGGCGCCGAGTTCTGCGATTTCAGCTTCTGAAAGTATTGCAGCGAGAAAGCCGTTCTTGACGGAATTCTGCGCGAAGATGTCGCCGAACGATGGCGCGATTACGCAGCGGATGCCGGCCTCATAGAGCGCATAGACCGCTGCCTCGCGGGACGAGCCGCCGCCGAAATTGCGGCCGGCGAGCAGAATCTTTGCATCGCGATAGGCCGGCGTGTTGAGCGGAAAATCCGGCCGCAGGTTGCCGGCGGCGTCACGCCGTAAATCCTGGAACAGCACGCGGCCGAGCTCCGGTGAGCGGGGCAGCTTCAGATAGCGCCCGGGCAGGATCTGATCGGTGTTGACGTTAGGCAACAGGAGCGGACAGGCCCTGGCGGTGAGGCGGACGAATTTTTCCATTGGTCCTCCTACGCCTTGCGGTCTGCCAGAAGCGGCCGCACGTCGGCGAGATGGCCGGTGACCGCGGCGGCTGCGACCATCGCCGGCGACATCAAATGCGTGCGCGCGCCGGGTCCCTGCCGGCCGCGGAAGTTACGGTTGGTGGTCGAGGCGCAGCGCTCGCCGGGTGGCACGAGATCGCCGTTGAGCCCGAGGCACATCGAGCAGCCGGAATCGGCCCATTCCAGTCCGGCATCGCGAAAGATACGGTCGAGGCCTTCCTGCTCGGCTTGACGCTTCACCATGGTCGAACCCGGCGAAACGAGGCCCGGCACTTTGCTTGTACGGCCGGCGAGCACCGCGGCGGCGGCGCGCAAATCCTCGATGCGGGCGTTGGTGCAGGAGCCGATGAAGACACGGTCGACGGCGATCTCGGTCAGCTTCTTGCCGGGCGCGATGCCCATATAGTCGAGCGCATCGCGCAGATATCTGGCGCGCACCGGATCGTCCTCGCGCGCCGGATCGGGCACGCGCCCGTCGATCGGCAGCGCGTCGTCCGGCGTCGTGCCCCAAGTGACGATCGGCGCGATGGCGCCCGCGTCGAGTGCGGCTTCACGGTCGAACTTGGCACCCGGATCGGATACGAGCGTCGACCATGCTTCGACCGCGCGCTCGTAGGCCGCGCCCTGCGGTGCGTAGGGCCGGCCCTTGAGGTCGGCGAAGGTCGTCGCGTCTGGCGCGACCATGCCGCAGCGGCCGCCGGCCTCGATCGACATGTTGCACAAGGTCATACGGCCTTCCATCGACAGCGCCGCAATCGCGGTGCCCGCAAATTCCACGGCGTGGCCCTGCGCGCCGTCGGCGCCGACATGCGCGATGACCGCAAGCGCGATGTCCTTGGCGCCGACGCCGGCGGTCGTGTGGCCGCCGACGGTGACGCGCATGCGCATCGGCTTTTTCTGCCACAACGTCTGCGTCATCAACACATGCGCCACTTCGGACGCGCCGATACCGAAGGCGTAGGCACCGAACGCGCCGTGGGTCGAAGTGTGGCTGTCACCGCACACGATCAGCAGCCCCGGCAGCGTCAAGCCTTGCTCGGGCCCGACAACATGCACGATGCCCTGACGCGGATCGCCCAAGCCGAACAGCTTGATCCCACTCTCCGTCGCGTTCTTTTCAAGCGTACGCACCATCGCGGCGGTGTCGGGATCGGCGATCGCACGGCCGCGGCCGCGCGTCGGCACGTAATGATCGGCGATGCCGAAGGTGAGCGCCGGCTCAGCCAGCGCGCCGCGGCGCTCATGCATTTGCGTAAATGCGTGGAAAGAGCCCTCATGCACATAGTGGCGATCAACCCATAGCAGCGCCGCGCCGTCCTCGCGCCGGACGATCTCGTGCGCCGACCACAGTTTGTCGATCAGGGTTTGCGGCTCGCTCATGCGGGTCGATGTGCCTCAGGGCCGGTGGGCTTGTCGAGGGTGGCCGATATTGTATGCTGAAATCAGCATTCCACGCAGATCCGTTGCGCAACGATCAAGACGCGGCCTGACGCGTCACGCCAGTTCGGAGGATGAACGATCATGTCGGAGCAAAAAATACCGCTCAACCGCCGCCGGTTCCTCGCCACCACGGCGCTCGGGGCGGCGGCCGCCGCGTCCGGCAGCCTGGCCATGCCGTCCGTCCTGCGCGCCCAAGCGTCCGGCTTGAAGATCGGGCTGTTGCACCCGGTCAGCGGCGCGCTGTCCTATTCCGGTCAACAGGGCCGCATCGGTGCGATGATGGCGGTCGACGAAATCAATGCGGCCGGCGGCATCAAGGGCGCCAAGATCGACCCGGTGCTCGGCGATGCGCAGTCGACACCCGACGGCGGCACTGCCGAAGTGGAGAAGATGAATGCCGCGGAAGTCTCCTGCATTATCGGCGGCTACGCCTCTTCGATCTGCCTTGCCGTCAGCCAGGCCGCGGCGCGCTACGACCTTCCTTATGCCGTCGACGTCGGTGTCGCCGACTCGATCGTTACCCGTGGGCTCAAGAACACATTCCGCTTCGGTCCCGGCTTCGGCGTCATCTCCAAGGCCGCGCTCGACAATCTGGTGACCATCAACGACGCCGCCGGCAAGCCGGCCAAGACCGTGATCATCGTCCACGAGGATTCGCTGTTCGGCTCCGGGCTCGCCAAGCTCCTTAACGCGCAGCTGCCGGGCAAAGGTTTTGAAATTCTGGAGACGATTCCGCATCCGACCCCGACGCGCGATTTCAACACGGTCGTCCTCAAGATCAAGGCGCAGAACCCGGATCTGGTCATCCCGGCCGACTACTACAACGAATACGTGCTGCTCGCCCGCACCATGCTGGAACAGCATGTGCGGCCGAAGGGTATCTATTCGGTGCTAGGCGGTGCCGCCTCCTCCTACAAATTCGTCAAGGAATTCCCCGACGCCGCCAAATACATCATGGACTGCAATCACTGGTTCAATCCGAACAGCGCCAAGGCGCAGGAACTGAAGAAGCAAGTCGAGGACAAGGGACAGTTCTTCACCTACGAGCTGTATATGAATTACAACGCGGTCCACCTCGTTGCGGACGCGATCGAGCGCGCCGGCGCGGCCGATCGCGCCAAGATCACCGCTGCGCTGGAGACTTCGACCTTCGCCAGCCCGATCATGCCCTACGGCCCGACCAAGTTCGTCAACGGCCAGAACGAGGGTGCTGCGCCGGCCAATACGCAGGTGCTCGACAACGACATCAAGGTGATCCTGCCGCCGGAATTCGCCAACGCCAAGGCGGTGTTCCCGATACCTGCGTAAGGGCCGATCGACGCAGTGGCGTTATTTGCGGGGAGCGAAGCGACGAAGCAGGTCTGGTTCCGATAAGCTGGATTGCTTCGCTCCGCTCGCAGTGACCCGCGTGTTCTCACCCCTCATCCTGATCACCGCGGTCCTCAACGGGCTCATGACCGGCGCGGTCTATGCGCTCGTCGCGCTTGGACTGACGCTGATCTACGGCGTGCTGCACATCATCAATTTCGCGCATGGCGCGCTCCTCAGCGCCGCTCTGTTCGCGGCTTTCCTCGCCTGGCAAAAACTCGGTCTCGATCCCTACCTCGCCGCGTTCCTGCTTGCACCAGTCTTCTTCGCGCTCGGCTATGGGCTGCAACGCTTCATCATCGGCCCGGCTTCGCACGGCGACGACCGCAACATGCTGCTGGTGACGCTTGGCCTCGCCGTCCTGATCGAGAACGCGCTCCTCTACGAATTTCATGCAGATACCCGCACCGTCGACCTCGCCTACGGTTTCAAATCCATCGATGTCGGTTTCACCTTTCTCGCTGTTTCACGGCTGATCTCGTTTATCGCGGTGTTCGCCGTGGCATTGGTGCTGTGGCTGATCATGAGCCGGACCGATATCGGCAAGGCGATCCGCGCCGTCGCCAGCGAAAAGCTCGGGGCCGAGCTCGCCGGCATCGACGTCGCGCACATTTACGCCATGACCTTCGGTCTCGGCACCGCCTGCGTCGCCATTGCAGCCTGCCTGCTCATTCCGAACTATTACGCCAGTCCGAGCGCCGGCAACGCGTTCGTGCTGATCGCCTTCACCATCGTCGTGCTTGGCGGCATGGGCTCGGTGCCCGGCGCGCTGATCGGCGGTCTCATCGTCGGCGTGGTCGAGAGCCTCGGCGGCTTCTTCTTCGGCGAGTCGCTCGGCCAGGTCGGAATTTTTCTGATCTTCATCGCGGTGCTGCTGGTTCGGCCGCGCGGGCTGTTCGGAGCCGGTGCATGAAAGGATTTGCGGCCATCGCCGTCGCGGTTGCGGCGCTCGCTTGCGTGCCGCTGTTCGTGCATTCCAACGTCGTACTCAATTTCATGGTCGTGGCGCTGATGATCGCGCTCGCCGGCCAGGGCTGGAACATCCTCGGCGGTTACGGCGGGCAATACTCGTTCGGCCACGCCGCCTTTTTCGGCACTGGCGCTTATATGACGGCGACCCTGCAGGTGCGTTACGGCGTTAACGCCTGGCTCGCTTTTGCCGCCGGCATCGCCGCCGGCGCGCTGGTCGGCGCCGTCATCGGCGGACTGGCCTTCCGCGCCGGGCTGCGCAGCTCCTATTTTGCGCTGGTGACGCTCGCCTTCGCCGAGGTGCTGCGCATTCTCGCCGGCGTCGCGCCGATCACCGGCGCCGGCGTCGGCATTCTGATCAAGCTCGATCTGCGCCCGCAATCGTTCCAGTTCCAGAGCCGGGCGGTCTTCTATTTCGTTATTCTCGCACTGGTGGCGTTGTCGCTCGTCATCACGCGGCTGCTCGAACGTTCGCGCTTCGGCGCCTGGCTGATCGCGGTGCGCGAGAACGAGGACGCGGCCATGGCGCTCGGAGTCGATGCGTTCGCGGTCAAGCTCGGCGCCATGGTCGTCTCCGCCGCCATCACCGCCGCCGCCGGCTGCTTCTACGCGCAATATTTCCTGTTCGTCGATGCCGGCATCGGCTACGGCCCGTGGATTTCGATTGAGGCGCTGCTGACGCCGATCATCGGCGGCGCCGGCACTGTCTTCGGCGCGCTCCTCGGCGCGCTGGTGGTCAAATCGCTCGGCGAGGGCGCCAAGCTCCTCACCGGCGACGCGCCCGGCCTCGATCTGATGATCTACGGCGCCGTGCTGGTGCTGGGAATCCGCTTCGCGCCGCGCGGGCTCGTCGGGGCCGTGACCGACGCATACAATTATTTTCGTTCCGCGATGCAAAAGCCGGCGGCGGAGGCTGCCCATGGCTGAGCCGCTGCTGCGCGTTGAAAACGTGTCGCGCCGTTTCGGCGGATTGCTGGCGGTCGACGCAGCGTCGCTGTCGGCCCAGGCCGCGCGCATCACCGCGCTGATCGGACCGAACGGCGCCGGCAAGACCACGCTGTTTGCAGTCATTTCCGGGTTCCTCAAGCCGACCGCGGGCCGGGTCCGCTATGACGGCGAGGACGTCACCGGCGAAGCGCCGCACCGGCTCGCGCGGCGCGGCATCGCGCGCACGTTCCAGATCGTGCAGCCTTTTGCCGGACTGACGGTGCGCGAGAATATTCTGGTCGGGGCGCATTTGCGCCACCGCGCACGGATGCCCGCACTGGCGTTGGCGGAGGAGGCCGGACGCGAGGTTGGTCTCGGCGACGTGCTCGACCGGCCGGCGCATACCCTGACCGTCGCCGGCCGCAAGCGGCTGGAGCTGGCGCGCGCGCTCGCGACCGAGCCGAAGTTGTTGCTGCTCGACGAGGTGCTGGCCGGACTGAACCCATCGGAGATCCGCGACGTCGTGCCGACCATCCGCGCGTTGAGCGCGCGTGGCATCGCCGTCGTTATGATTGAACACGTGATGCAGGCGGTGATGAGCCTCGCCGAGCACGTTTTCGTTCTGGCGGAGGGCCGCATCATCGCGGAAGGAAGCCCGGCGCAGGTCGCGGCCGATCCCGGCGTGGTCGAGGCTTACCTCGGCCACGGCGCCGCGGCAAAAGTCCGGAGCGCGCATGCCCGCTGAAGCGCTTCTCGAGGTCAGCGATCTTCGCTCCGGCTACGGCGATGCCGACGTGCTGCGCGGTATCGACCTTAAAGTCGACGCGGGCGAGATCGTCGCCGTGCTCGGCTCCAACGGCGTCGGCAAGTCGACGCTCAACCGGACGATCTCCGGCGTTTTGCGCGCGCGCACGGGCGCCATCCGCTTTGACGGCACGGCGATCGAGCGCGAGAGACCGGCCGCAATCGTGGCGCGCGGACTGATTCACGTGCCCGAGGGCCGGCGGATTTTTCCGAATCTCTCGGTCTCCGAGAATCTCGATCTCGGCAGCTACCGCCGCGCCGCCGCGCGCCGCGCCGGCAACCGCGACCGCGTCTTCGCGACCTTTCCGCGTCTGCAATCGCGCCGCGGACAGCGCGCCGGAACGCTTTCGGGCGGCGAGCAGCAGATGCTCGCCATCGGCCGCGGGCTCATGGCCGAGCCGCGCTTGCTCATTCTCGACGAGCCTTCGCTCGGGCTCTCCCCGCTGCTGGTCGAGGAATTGTTCGCTCTGATCGCCCGCATCCATGCCGAAGGCGTCGCGGTTATGCTGGTCGAGCAGAACGTCGTGCAAAGCCTCGAAATCGCGCGCCGCGCCTATATCCTTGCCGACGGGCAATGCGTGATGTCCGGGCCGTCGGCGGACATCGCCGCCGATCCGCAGCTTAAACGCGCTTATCTGGGACTATGACCATGGCCGAAATCGCCTTGTCCGATCGTCTCTCGCGCGCCCCCATCATGATGGCGGCCGGTGTGTATGACCCGTTGACCGCGCTGATCGCCGAACGCGCCGGCTTCGAGGCGCTTTATGTCAGCGGCGCCGGCATCGCCTATACGCGGCTCGGCCGGCCTGACATCGGCCTCGTCAGCATGAACGAGGTGGCGCAGACCGTGACGCTGATCCGCGACCGCGTCGGTGCGCGGCTTATTGTCGACGCCGACACCGGTTACGGCAACGCCCTCAACGTCGAGCGCGCCGTCCGGCTGCTGGAACGTGCCGGTGCCAATGCCATCCAGATCGAGGACCAGGATTTTCCCAAACGCTGCGGCCATCTCGACGACAAGACGCTGATTCCGGCCGGGGAGATGGCCGGCAAGATCAAGGCGGCGGTCGATGCGCGCACGTCGCGCGACACGCTGATCATCGCCCGCACCGACGCCGTCGCCGTGGAAGGCTTTGAGCGGGCGATGGAGCGTGCGGCGCTCTATCGCGACACCGGCGCCGACGTCCTGTTCGTCGAGGCGCCCCGGCAGCGCGACGAGCTTGCGCGCATCGGCGCACGGTTTGGCAAATCCGTGCCGCTGCTCGCCAACATGGTTGAAGGAGGCAAGACGCCGATCCTGCCGGCGAGCGAACTCGAGGCGCTCGGTTTCGCCCTGGTCATTTTCGCGGCCGGAATCGTGCGGGCCCAAGCCAAGACCGCCGAGGAATTTTACGCGTCGCTGAAGGCGCACGGCAGCACGGAACCGTTCCGCGCGCGCATGCACGACTTTGAAGGGCTCAATCGTCTGCTTGGCACTCCCGAAATGCTGGCAAAGAGCGCGGGTTACGCGGGCGAAGAACCTAAAACAACGAAAGGCGGAAAGCCGCAATGAAGACGTTCGATCTCGTCATCAAGAATGCACGCGTGGTGCGCCCGAATACGACCGGCGTGGATGGCCTCGACATCGCGATCAAGGACGGCAAGGTGGCGCGGCTGGCGCCGGAAATCCGCGCCGATGAGGCGAACGAGGTGTTTGATGCCAAAAGGCTGCTCGCTTTTCCGGGCTGCGTCGATGCGCACATGCATGTCGGCATCTATCGGCCGCTGCACGATGACGCGGTGAGCGAAAGCAAGGCCGCCGCCATGGGTGGCGTCACGTCCAGCCTCAATTATATCCGTACCGGCGCGTATTACCTCAGCCGCGGCGGCCCTTATCGTGAAGTTATGCCGGAAGTGCGCAAGCTGTCGGAGGGCCGCTTCTGGGTCGATTACGGCTATCACGTCGCGCCGATCGAAAGCCGCCATCTCGGCGAGATGGACTATCTCGCGACCGAGCACGGCGTGACCTCGTTCAAGATTTTCATGTTCTACGGCGGCTACGGGCTGCACGGAAAATCCGACCAGCAGAACCAGTTCCTGATGCTTCCTGCGGAAGACCGCTACGATATCGCCCATTTCGAGTTCGTCATGCGCGCGGCACGTTCGGTGATGGATCGCCATCCAGAGTTCGCCGAGCACATCAGCGTCAGCCTGCATTGCGAGCTTGCCGATATCCTCAACGCCTATACGACGCTGGTCGAACGCGAGGGCAAGTTGACCGGCCTTAAAGCCTACAGCGCCGCCCGGCCGCCGCATTCCGAGGGGCTCGCGGTATGGATCGCATCCTATCTCGCCAACGAAACCAACTGCATCAATATCAATCTTCTGCATTTGAGTTCGCGCAAGGCGGTGGATGCCGCCTGGACCATGCAGCAGGTGTTTCCCCACATCGGTTTCCGCCGGGAGGTCACCGTCGGTCATCTCCTCCTCGACACCGATAGCGCGTGCGCGGTGCACGCCAAGGTCAATCCGCCGATCCGGCCGCGCGAGGATGTGGAGGCGTTGTGGCAGGCGGTACTCGATCGCAAGATCGACTGGATCGTAAGCGATCACGCCTGCTGCTCGGCCGAGCAGAAATGGTCGAAGGATCAGCCGGACAATATCTGGCTCGCCAAATCCGGTTTCGGCGGCACCGAATACCTGCTCTCGGGCGTGGTCAGCGAAGGCGGCAAGCGCGGGCTGTCGTACAACCGCATGGCCGAGCTGACGAGCTGGAATCCGTCGCGGCGCTTCGGTCTGCTTAGCAAGGGTGATATCGCGCCGGGCTTCGACGCCGATATCGTGCTCGTCGATCCGCACGAGACGTTCACGGTGCGCTCCGCCGATTCGGAATCCGAGCAAGGCTATTCGCCCTTCGAGGGCCAGGAACTCAGTGGCCGCGTCAAGAGCACGTTCCTGCGCGGCGCGCTGGTTTATCAGAACGGCAGTGTCGTGGGGCCGGCGCGTGGGCGCTATCTGCACCGGCCGGTCAGATAACTGCGATGCCCACGCCGGGGCGACAGCCCATCGCGCCATGTCGCTGTTGCAGTGGCGGATTTTTGCTGCTTAGAAATCTGCGAACGGTCCGAACAGCCGGCGAGACTGGCGAACACTTCCGGGAGGCGAATTAATGTACCGCGGTACCAAGGACATCATGTTGCCGACGACAATCACCGGCTCGCTGCCGCGGCCGAGCTGGTACACGGAGAATCTCGGCACCCGCATGTTCCTCGACGCGATGGTCAGCCGCCGTTATCGCGAGCAATATATCGACACGCTGTCCTGCTATTTGCGCGACCAGGAACTCGCCGGCCTCGACATCTGCACCGACGGCGATTGCCGCTTCGACGACGACGTCGGCGGGCAAAGCTGGACCAGCTATCCGCCGCATCACATGAGCGGCTATGAGCGAGGCGATCCGCGGCCGACGCCGGCCGGGCGCGGCGGTCTGTGGTTTCCGCGCGGCCACATTTTGCACGATTATCTGGAATCGCGCGTCATGCCGGTCATCATCGGTTCGGTCGGCCGCGGCGATCTGCAATACACCGCGCTTTGGAAGGCGGCTCAGCGGCTAACCACGCGGCCGGTGAAATTCGGCGCGGTATCGGCGGAGATCGTCGCCTTCGCCTCGCAGGATAAATATTACAAGAGTGTGCCCGAACGAATGCTTGCCGTCGCCGACGCCTTCAACGCGGAATATCACGAGCTTGCCGACGCCGGTTGCCCGGTGATCCAGATCGAAGAGCCGCAGATTCATCTCGCGGCCGCACGCGGCATTCAGGACAAGGTGATTACGCCTGATCTTTTGGTCGAGGTGTTCAATCGAACCGTAAAGGGTCTGCGCTCCAAGACCGAGGTGTGGGCGCATTCCTGCTGGGGGAATCCTTCGCAGCAGCGCATGTTCGCCAAGGTGCAGACCTACAAGCCGTCGCTCGAGACCTACAACAAGGTCGATGCCGACGTGATTACTTTCGAATCGTCGAGCTCCGGCGGCATCGACCTGGAAGCGATCGGCAAGACCATTTCCGGCATGAAGATCGCCATCGGCGTCATCGATCATCATACGCTGCAGGTGGAAAGCCCGGATGAAGTAGCGGCGCAAATCCGCGCCGCGCTCAAATTCATCCCGCCCGAGCGGCTGGTGATCTCGTCCGATTGCGGCATGGGACGCGAAGGCATGAGCCGCCGTCACGCCTACTACAAAATGGTCTCGCTGGTGCTGGGCACCAACATGGTGCGTAAGGAATTGGGCTTCCCGGAAGCCGAATGCCTGGCCGCCGACGAGCGCTATTCGCTGGTGGTGCCGGCGAAATAACTCGCCCATACGGCGGCCGAACGGCTAATCTCGGCGGGAGACGGGACGGAACTTTGCCCCGTTTTCAGCGGTTTGATTAGCGCAGGCGCCAGCGCGTTTCGGCTAGAGCGCTCTGTCGGTATGGCTGTGGAGCTTTTACTTTCTTGCGCGTGGCTCGCGATCACGGCGTGGCTGATCCTGCGGGCGGCCAGGCAGCGTGGGCTTCTGCCGCGTCTCCTTCCGCTATCGCCGCCGTCGCCCGACGACGCGCCATCCATTGCCGTTATCGTTCCTGCGCGCAACGAGGAGGCCAATATCGGGCCCTGCCTGCTATCGCTGCTCGCGCAGGACTATCCGGCAAGCCGGTTTAGCGTCCTGGTGATCGACGACCATTCGGCAGATGCCACCGCGCTCATCGTCCGCGGCCTCGCGTCGCGCCACGAGCAGGTCTCGTTGATCCAGAGTCCGCCGTTGCCGCGGCGCTGGGTAGGAAAATCGCACGCCTGCTGGATTGGCGCCCGCAGCCTGCCGCCCGCGACCGAATGGCTCTGCTTCATCGATGCCGACGTCAAAGCCGAGCCGGGCGCGCTGTCGAGCGCTGTGCATGCGGCAGTGGCCGAGCGGCTCGATCTGTTGTCGCTCGCGCCGCGCCAGGAGCTACAAAGCTTTGCCGAGCGGCTCATTCTGCCATGCGGCTTCGTCATCCTGTCGTTTCTCCAGGATTTGCGGCAGGTGCAGGCGCGTTCCGGCCGTAAAGTCACCGCAACCGGCCAATTCATGCTGGTGCGGCGCGAGGCTTATGAGGCAGTCGGCGGGCACGCGGCCGTATGCACGGCGATCTGCGAGGATCTCGAATTCGCCCGCCGGCTTAAGTTGGCGGGACGATCAGTCCTGCTGATGGGTGGCGACGCCCTTCTGTCGACGCGCATGTATACCGGCTGGCGCACGCTGTGGCCGGGGCTCGCCAAGAACCTGGTCGATACGCTCGGCGGCCCGTCCGCCACGCTGACGGTGGTGGTGGCGGCGGTGATCCTGGCTTGGGCGGCCTATGCAATTCCGCTGCTGGATTTCGCCGCCTGGTTGCGCGGTGCCGACGGCGCCTTCGCCGCACTGTTGGCCGCGCTTGCCGCGTCCGGCGCGGCGATCGGCCTGCACGTGGCGGCCGCGATCTATTTCCGCATTCCGTTCTGGTACGGTTTGATATTCCCGCTCGGGTACAGCGCCGGCGCGCTGCTGGCGCTTGACAGCGTGCATCGCCGCATGAGCGGACGGGTAAGCTGGAAAGGCCGCATCTATTCATGAAGGCGCTGAAGAGAAAAACCGAAGAGTTGACGCAGGCCGAGGAAGCGAGCGCCAGCGGTCCGCTCGACTCCGGCGAGACCCGCGCGATCCTCGTAGCCGCAATCATCCTGGCGGTTTTTCTTTACTGGATAAAGCTGATCCTGCTGCCGTTCGTTCTGGCGGGCATCATTGCTTATATCTGCACGCCGCTGATCGATTGGGCGGCTGAGCGCTCGCATTGGCCGCGTCTGCTGTTTGCGATCCTTTTGTTCGTCATTCTCTGCGGCGGCTCCGTTGCGGTCGGCGTCTTCGCCGCCGAACGGCTTATGACCGAGGCGCAGGCCACCGTGGCCGATTTGCAAACGCTGCTGGATACCTTCACCCGCCAGGCGATCGGCGATGAGCCGATTCATCTGTTCGGCGCTGCGGTGAACGCGCATGACATCGCCCAATCAGCGATTGAGCGGATGCGTGAATGGTTCGGCCAATCGGACCAAATCGCCATCGTGGCCGGTTACGGTCTTGCATCTCTGATGGGTGCGTTTCTGACCATCGTCTTGCTGTTTTATTTTCTGGTGAGCGGAAAGCAATTAGCGGCGGGAATGTTCTGGATCGTGCCGCCGCATCGCCGGCCGCTGGTTGCACGAATTTGGCGACGACTTGATCCGGTACTGATGCGCTACTTCATCGGCATGCTGGGCGTTGTGACCTATGCGACGATTGCCGCCTACATTGGGCTCGGCGTCTTTCTCGGCATAAAGCACGCGGTGATTTTGGCCCTGCTGACCGGGATTCTCGAGACCGTGCCGGTGATCGGTCCGACGGCTGTTGCGGTTATCGCCGGGCTGGTTTCGCTGCGCACCGCGACCGGCGTCGGCAACGTCGTCGAATATGCGCTCTATGCGACGTTATTGAGATTATCGATCGATCAGCTCGTCGGTCCGGTCATTTTGGGCCGCGCCGCGCACGTGCATCCGGTGCTGATCATCTTTTGCTTCCTGGCCGGCGGCATCGTGCTCGGAATTCCCGGTGTAATTCTCGCCGTACCCGTGGCGCTTGTCATCAAGAGCACGCTGGCGACGCTTTATGGCGATGAATGATGAGCCCCAAAGGCCGGCCGGACGGTGTTTTTCGGCTCTCGCAAAACGGTCCGAAACTCGGCTATACTAGCGGCGCGCCGGCACTTTTTCAGGTGCAGGGCGTTGTTTGTGCGGGTTGAGGAAACGCGGAGGCCCGCGATATGGCGGTGTGGGATTCCGCAGAGCATCGATACAGCCATCCTTGGCTGGATGAAGCCGTTTCCGCGCTCGATGCGCGGTTACGCCGCCGTCAAGCCGTGTTCGAATATACTCGCAATCCGGCCTGCGTGTTTCGCCTCGATGTCAACTACACCCGCCGGTCGCTCGCGCTACGCGACGGGACGCGCGTCCGGCCCGGCGAGCGGATCGGCCGGCTGCATTTCTGGAACGAACAAATCCCGCCGATGCCGGCGGACGGGCCGACCCTCGGCTGGGCGCGGCATATGCAACGTGCGATCGCGACATCGTTGCACGAACTGGCGTGCTATCTGTCTTCGCGGCCCGATCTCGGCGATGTCGCCGTGATCAGCGGCGACGCACCCTCGGTTACCAAGACCCAGTGCGAGCAGCTCGCCCGCATCATGGCCCGTTACGGATTTGAGGCGGTCACCGAGCCCGAACGTCTGCCGCTCGGCGAACGCCTCCACCGCTTCGGTGAAAACGTGCTGATCTCGCTGATCGTTTTAGCGCATAACGCCGGCGCACTGCGCGCCGACACGCTCGCGCGCGTGCGGTTGCCGATCTATCTTTCGCGCCGAACTCTCGAGAAAGAATTTGGCGGAGTGGATTGCGAGCGTAAGTTGTCATGACGATTGCCGAAAGCATTCCGGACGCGATTTCATTCGCGCACTCGCTGGGCGACATCTGCCTGATCGGCGCCATCGTCGGCTGCGTCTTTACGCTGGTGGCATGCGCTTGCGTGCTGAGCTTTCCGGTCGACGACGGCGAAGCCGCCGAAGCGCCGCCGCCGGTGACCATCCTCAAGCCGCTGCACGACGCCGAGCCCGGCCTTCCGGCGCGCCTCGCCGCTTTCTGCCGGCAGGACTATGGGGCGCCGGTGCAGATTCTGTGCGGCGCGCAAGACCAGACGTCGCCGGTCGGCGCCGTGGTGCTGGCCATGGAAGGCGATCTGCCGGGCAAGGGGATCGAGTTGATCGTCGATCCGCGCAATCACGGCGTCAATCGCAAGGTGTCGAACCTGATCAACATCATGCCGCGCGCCCGCCACGACACGCTGGTGCTTTCCGACAGCGACATCGTTGTCGAGCCAGGCTATCTGCGCGCCGTTACCGCCCTCCTGGCGTCGCCCCGCGTTGGCGCGGTGACCTGTCTCTACCACGGCATCGGCGGCTCCGGATTATGGACGCGCCTGTCAGCGCTCGCCATCAACGCAACCTTCCTGCCGCACGCCGTGACCGCGGTGAGCCTCGGGCTGGCAAAACCGTGTTGCGGGGCGACCATTGCGTTGCGCCGTTCGACGCTCGACCGCATCGGCGGTTTCGGTGCGCTGGCCGACGTGTTGGCCGACGACCATGCCATCGGCATCGCGGTGCGCGCCGCCGGCTATGACGTGGTCGCGGCGCCGTTCCTGGTCGGTCATTGCTGCTTTGAGAGCAGCTTCCGGCAGCTTCTTCATCAACAGATTCGTGTCGCCCGGACGATCAAGAGCATCGATCCGGTGGCGTTTGCCGGCACGATCATGACCCATCCATTGCCGCTTGCGCTGTTTGCACTAATGTCCGGCAGTTCCGCAGCGGCCTTGGTCACCGCGATCGTCCTGCTTGCGCGCGTGACGTTGTGCCGTTGCGTGGAGTGGCGGTTCAATCTGCCGCGGCAAAATTACTGGCTCATCCCGGTGCAGGATCTGATTGCGTTCGGGGTGTATGTTGCGAGCTTCTTCGGGGCGACGGTTCATTGGCGGGGCGCCGATTACCGCGTGACGGCGGACGGCACCCTGCTTGAAGGACAGGACCTGAGAGGATCATGACGCGGACATTGTTCCTGCAGGCTCCATCGTTCGATGGTTTCGACGGTGGGGCCGGCTCGCGCTATCAGGCGCGGCGCGAAATCCGCTCCTTCTGGTATCCGACCTGGCTCGCCCAGGTCGCTGCGGTCGTTCCCGGCAGCAAGCTGATCGATGCGGTGCCGCACGGGCTTTCGCTTGCTGAGGTCGTGCGCGAGGCGCCGCATTACGATCTCGCGGTGCTGCACACCTCGACGCCTTCTTTTTCCTCCGACGTGCTGGTCGTCAAAGCCCTCAAGGCGGCAAATCCGGCGCTCAAGGCCGGCTTTGTCGGCGCCAAGGTCGCCGTCGAGCCGCAGGCAAGCTTGGCGAGTTCGCCGGCCATCGATTTCGTCGCCGGCAACGAATTCGATTTCACCATCAAGGAAATCGCGGAGGGCCGCGACTGGAGCAGGATCGCTGGGCTCTCCTGGCGCGATGCCGCCGGTGCCGTCAGGCACAATCGGCCGCGCGTCATCCTCGAGAACATGGATGAATTGCCGTTCGTCACACCGGTCTACAAGCGCGATTTGAAAATCGAGAATTACTTCATCGGCTACCTCAAACATCCCTACATCTCGCTCTATACCGGCCGTGGCTGCAAATCGCGCTGTACATTCTGTCTGTGGCCGCAAACGGTCGGCGGCCATCGCTACCGCACCCGCAGCGTCGATAATGTCATCGAGGAAATCCGCTACGCGAAGTCCGCTTTCCCGCAAGTGCGGGAATTTTTCTTCGATGACGACACGTTCACCGACGACCGGCCGCGCAGCGAGGCGATCGCGCGCGAGCTTGGCAAGCTCGGCGTCACCTGGTCGTGCAACGCCAAGGCGAACGTGCCGCGCGACACGCTCAAGGTGATGCGCGACAACGGCTTGCGGCTTCTGCTGGTCGGTTATGAAAGCGGCAACCAGCAGATCTTGCACAACATCCGAAAGGGCATGCGCGTCGATGTGGCGCGCCGCTTCACCAAGGACTGCCACGAGCTCGGCATCGCCATCCACGGCACGTTCATTCTCGGACTGCCGGGCGAAAGCCGGGAAACCATCGAAGAGACCATCCGGTTTGCCAGCGAGATCAATCCGCACACCATCCAGGTGTCGCTGGCGGCGCCCTATCCCGGCACCGAACTTTATCGTGACGCGGTCGCGAACGGGTGGCTCGACGAAACGCATGCGGAACTGATCGATGCAAGCGGGGTGCAGATCGCTCCGCTGCACTACCCGCATCTGAGCCACACGGAGATTTTCCAGTCGGTCGAGGAGTTTTATCGGCGTTTCTACTTCCGCGCGCCCAAGATCGCGGCTATCGTCTCGGAGATGGCGCGCAGCCCGCAGGTGGCGGCGCGCCGGCTGCGGGAAGGCATCGAATTTTTTTCCTTCCTGCGCGAACGGCGGGAACTCGCGCACTGAACTGGCTGATCATCACAGCGGATGATTTTGGGCTGAGCGAACCGGTGAACGCCGCCATCGAGGCGGCGCACCGGCGCGGTATCCTCACCGCCGCGAGCCTGATGATCGGCGCTCCCGAGGCGCCCGACGCGATCGCGCGGGCGCAGGCGCTGCCGAACCTGCGCGTCGGCCTGCATGTCGTCCTTGTCGATGGCGAGCCGGTGGCGGATCGCGCGCAAATTCCTGGCCTGCTCGACGGCAGCGGACGGCTTCGCAACGATCTTGCCAGCTATGGCGCGCGGATCGCCTTCGACGCCTCGCTTCGGCGGCAGCTTGAAACCGAAATCGGCGCCCAGTTCGAAGCCTATCGGGCGACCGGCTTGCCGCTGAGCCATGTCGACGGGCACCGGCATTTTCAGCTGCATCCGGCCGTCGCCGCGCTCATTATTCGCGTCGGGCGGCGATATGGGATGCGCGCGCTGCGCGTTCCGGTTGAGCCTTGGCGGGTTGTCGCGCAGATCGATCCGCAGACACAGCGCATGTCCGGTCGGATCGTAGCGCCCCTTGCCGCATGGCTGCGCCGGCGCGTTCGCCGCGCCGGCTTGACCACCGCCGACGCCGTATTCGGATTGGCGTGGTCGGGCGCCATGACCAAAAGCCGTCTCGCCGCGCTGCTCGGCCGCCTGCCGCCCGGCCTGGTGGAAATCTACACGCATCCCGCGACGGCCAACGTTTTCGACGGCGCGGCGAAGGGCTACCGTTATGAGGAAGAGTTCAGCGCCCTGTGCGACGCCGATTGCATCGATGCGGCGCGACGGTCGGGCTACGCGCTTGGCGGCTATTCCGACGCGGTTGCGTTCTAACGTTTGCGCTTGCCGTCCAGATATCCGGCGGACCGGAACCAATCGATCGCGTCCGTAAGCGCCTCGCGGTAAGGCCGCGGGCGAAAGCCGAGATCGCGTCCCGCCTTGGCGGCGGTGAAGAACATGCGGTGGTCGGCCATGCGGATGCCGTCGAGCGTCGTGAACGGCTCCCGCCCCGTGAGCCGCGCCGTCGCCTCGGCCGCGTAAGCAACCGACAGCGCCAACGGGCGTGGGATAAGCCACGTCGGCGGCCGGCGGCCGACCATGCGCGAGATTTCGGCCAGCAGATCCGCGAGCAGGACATTCTCGCCGCCCAGAATGTAGCGCTCGCCGATCACGCCGCGCGCGAGTGCCGCCAGCTGACCCTCCGCAACATCGTCGACATGGACGAGGTTGAGCCCGGTATCGAGAAAAGCCGGAACACGACCGCGCGCGGCTTCGACGATAATGCGGCCGGTAGGGGTCGGCTTTACGTCGCGCGGTCCGATCGGCGTCGATGGATTGACGATGACCGCCGGCAGCGAATCGTGCGCGACCATGGCCTCGACCAGCCGTTCGGCGGCGATCTTGCTGCGCTTATACGCTCCGATGCCTTCTTCGACGGCGAGCGGGACGGTCTCGTCGGCCGGGCTGCCGTCGTCGCGCAGGGCGAGCGTCGCGACGCTCGAGGTATAGACGACGCGCTCGACGCCGGCGTTTATCGCCGCCTGCATCACCACGCGGGTGCCGTCCACGTTGGCGGCATAAAGCTCGCGTGGATCGCGCGCCCACAGGCGATAGTCCGCCGCCACGTGAAAAACATAGCGAATGCCCTGCATGGCCCGGCGGACTGATTCGGCGTCCCGGATATCGCCGGCGGCGAATTCCAGATCGAGCCCGTCAAGAAGGAAACGCGGACTGGCGGGCCGCACCAGTGCCCGCACCGGAAACGCGGCGGCAAGGAGCTTCCTCGCCACGGCGGAACCGACGAGCCCCGTGGCCCCGGTGATCAGGGTTTTTGCCGCCTCAGCCATGCTAATCCGTCCGCGCGCGCGGCGGAAACAAGCATTTTCAAGGCTAAAAAGCCATGCTGTTCGCGGCGTCGAACGTGGATCAGATTTAATTGGATTCAATTGCCGGCATCGCATTTGCAATGGCGTTGCCGGTGGATTGTGATAGACTTGTTGTGGAACTCGGTGATTTGCCGGAAAGAAGCCGAGAACGTCTGCGAGGGCGCTACTGGGGGCGTGGTTGAGATCGGTCAACAGACGCGAGGGCAAGGGTTTCTAATGGCATCCCAGCTGGATTTTGCCGGCGGAACTTTCGTAGATGGACTAGTGAATGGGGCGGACGAGACGATTCGGGTCGTCGATTCTGCCGCTGTTGAAAGCCCCCGCCGGCTCGTCATTGCATTCGTCGGTCTGGACTTCGAGGCGCGCATCGCCGCCGCCCCGGGTGTTCTGGTCGTGTGCCGCACCGCCGGCAGCGAACTGGAGACGGTCGCCGACAGCGCCGTTCGCCAGGGTTATCGTGGCATGATCAGCTTCGGCGTTGCCGGCGGGCTTGCCTCGCATCTGCGCGCCGGCGACTGGGTGGTGGCCAATTCCATCCGCGATTCGCAAACCGTGCGCGCGACGGATGCAGTGTGGTCGCGCAAGCTCCTCGGCCTGATCGACGGCGCCATCCATGCGCCGATCGCCGGCGTCGATGAGCCGGTCGCTGAGCCCGCGAAAAAGCGCGAACTTTATAAGACAACCGGCGCCGCGGTGGTCGACATGGAATCGCATGTGGTCGCGCGCGTTGCCGCCGAGCATAATTTGGCGGTCGCCGCGGTCCGCGTGGTGGTCGATCCGGCGCATCGCAAGGTTCCATCCGCCGCGCTTATCGGCATGCGGCCGGACGGGCGGGCCAACGTGGCGGCGGTGCTGCGCGACCTCGTTGCGCGGCCCTCGCAACTGTCGCCGCTAGCTCGCATTGCGATGGACGCTTTTGTCGCACGGACCGCGATGGTGCGCGTCCGCCGCAGGCTAGGCCCGCATTTCGGGCTGCTGGATCACGCCTGAGCGGCGAACTTCATGCCTGCGAGATGAACTTGGTGTTCAGATAGGCTTGCAGGCCTTCGAGGCCGCCTTCGCTGCCGTAGCCGGATTCCTTGACGCCGCCAAACGGCGTTTCCGGCGTCGAGACGTTGATCGAGTTCACTCCGACCATGCCGGACTGCAACGCCTCGCCGATCATGTTGGCGGTGTGCGCCGAGCCGGTAAACGCGTAGGCGGCAAGCCCGTAGGGCAGCGAGTTGGCGCGCTCGACGACTTCGTCCATGGTCTTGAACGTCACCACCGGCGCCAGCGGGCCGAACGGTTCCTGCGTCATGAGCTTTGAATCGTCGGGCAGGTCGGTGATCACGGTCGGCTCGTAGAAATAGCCCTGGTTGCCGCGGCGCTGGCCGCCGGTGACGACCTTGCCGCCGCGATTCTTGGCGTCGGTGACAAACGAGTCCATCGCATCGATGCGCCGCGCGTTGGCGAGCGGCCCCATCCCGACGCCTTTTTCCAGGCCGTCGCCGAGCTTGAGGGATTTGGCGTATTCGGTGAAGCGCGCGAGGAAGCGGTCGTAGACCGGTTCCTGCACGTAGAAGCGTGTCGGCGAGATGCACACTTGGCCGGCGTTGCGATATTTGAACGCGGCGATGGTGTCGGCGGACTTCTCCGGGTCGGCGTCGGCGAACACAACTACGGGGGAGTGGCCGCCGAGCTCCATGGTGGCGCGCTTCATGCCCTTGGCGGCCAGCGCGGCCAAATGCTTGCCAACCGGGATCGAGCCGGTGAACGAGATCTTGCGCACGTCGTCCTTGGCGATGAGGTGCTCGGAGATGGTCGCCGGCACGCCAAAGACAAGATTGAGCACGCCGGCGGGCAGGCCGGCATCGGCAAAGCAGCGCACCATCTCGACGCAAGCGCCGGGTGTCTCCTCGGATGCTTTGAGGATCAGCGAGCAGCCGGCGGCCAGCGCCCCGCCGATCTTGCGCGCCGGCGTCAACGCCGGGAAATTCCACGGCGTGAACGCGGCCACGATCCCGACCGGCTCCTGCACCACGATTTGCCGCACCTTGCCGCGGCCGGGCACGATGCGGCCATAAGCGCGGCGGCCTTCTTCCGCGTACCATTCGATGATGTCGGCCGAGGTCATCACCTCGGCGCGCGCTTCCGCGTAGGCTTTGCCCTCTTCCTGGGTCAGGATTTTGCTGATTGCGTCGTAGCGCTCGCGCATCAGGTCGGCCGCCTTGCGCATGATCTTGGCGCGGTCATAGGCCGAGGTGGCGCGCCAAACGCTAAAGCCCTTTTTGGCGGCTTCAAGCGCGCGGTCGAGGTCGGCGATGCTGGCATGCGGCAAATGCGCGAGCGGTTTCTCGGTTGCCGGATTAATCACGTCTTCTCCGGTCCGGCCGTCGCCATTGAGCCACTGACCGTCGATAAAAAGTTGAAGGTTGGAGTACATGGGATCCTCTGGCGTTCCTCTGACAAAACCTGCCGCGCGGGGATGAGGGCGCGGAGGCTAGCAGGTTTTCCGGGCCGTGTTCATCCGTCCCGCGCGTCTGCGGCCGGCACCCCAAAATGGAAACCCCGGCGCGAAGGCGGGGGCAGGACGCGTGGATTTATTGGACCTAGGGCGTCGCCGTCACAGCTGCCCGTATTTCCTGAGCACCTCACGGCACGAACTGCCGACCCGCCAGCTCTGTGCGGCGAGCGTCGCGCCGCAGCGCACGAGGTTGCTCCAGGTCATGCCGCCGGCCTGGTCGCAGAAGCGCGCGGCGGCGGGCTTGCACGGCGCAAGCTCGGCGAGATCGATTGCGCCGGCGCTTGTCGTCCAAACGCCGAGCAGCAGGCAAGCGGCTAGCATTATCTTCATGCGCAGACAGTCCCTCGTTTTTGGCTGGAAAGGGCGCCTGCCTAGCCGGAAAAGCCCGCAAAAGCCAGCGCTTTGTGCGCCGCACAATGACCGCAAATGAACCAAATGCTTCCGCCGGTGCAAGGCCTTGAAAAAGCGGCACAATCGGGACCGGTTCCGGTAACCAAAAATGCCGATCCGGCGGCAAGCCCGGTGGCCGTTTGCCGCCCGGACCGGAAATTCGCGCGAATCTAACCGCGGCTCAGTATCTCGCCGCGATCGGCAATTCCTCCGCCGGGAACAGCGAGATGACGGTGTGGCCCTTGTTGGTGACCACGACCTCTTCCTCGATGCGGGCGGCGGAGTAGCCGTCGGAGGCCGGGCAATAGGTCTCCAGCGCGAACACCATGCCTTCCTTGATGACGGTCGGGTGGTCCATCGAAACAACGCGGCTGATGATCGGCCGTTCGTGCAGGTTCAAGCCGAGGCCGTGGCCGAACTGCAAACCGAACGCCGACAATTCGTCAGGGAAGCCGAAGTCCTGCGCCTTCGGCCATACGCTGCACACCTTGTCGGTGGTCACGCCCGGCTTGATCAGGTCGATCGCCTTGTCGAGCCATTCCCGGCATTTCTTATAGGCGTCGCGCTGTGACGGCGTGGCGCGGCCGACATTGAAAGTGCGGTAATAGCAGGTGCGATACCCCATGAAGCTTTGCAGGATGTCGAAGAACACCTGATCGCCGGGCCGCACCATGC
>CAYVPC010000009.1:0-35031 GCA_964453555.1 uncultured Hyphomicrobiales bacterium
GCCGCGGCTGTCCGAGGTGCAGCAGCTCGTCGCGCTGATCAACGAGCAATTGTGGATCGGCCATTTCGACATCTGGATGCAAAACGGGGTGGTGATGTTCCGCCACGCGCTGCTGTTGACCGGCGGCGCCGCGCCCTCCGACCGCCAGTGCGAGGCCGTGCTCGGCAGCGCGCTCGATGCCTGCGAGCGCTATTTTCCGGCGTTCCAGTTCGTGGTCTGGGCCGGCAAAAGCGCGCGCGAAGCCATGGACTCGGCGCTGTTCGAGACTTCGGGCGAGGCGTAGCCGCGCCATCTGTATTTCCTCACCGGCGGTGGTTATGGATTGCGGCTGCCGTCGCGGCGGCGGCATTGGTGAGGAATTACGGCGATGAGCGCATCGATCCCTGATTTGCGCACCTTGCCCGGCCAGCTTGTGCTGGTCGGCGCCGGCAAGATGGGCGGCGCGCTGCTGGAAGGCTGGCTGCGTCTCGGACTTGCGCCGGCCCAGGTCGCGGTGATCGAGCCGAAGCCGTCGCCGGAAATCGCCGCGCTCGCCGGGCGCGGTCTGCGGCTCAATCCTGACACGCGCGCGCTGACGGGCGTCGCCGCCATCGTCATCGCGATAAAGCCGCAGATCGCCGCCGAGGTTTTGCCGGCGCTCGCGCCGATGATCGCGGCATCAACCGTCGTCGTGTCGATCATGGCGGGACGCACGCTGCATTCGCTCGCCGCCGCGCTTCCAGGCGCGAACGCGATGGTGCGCGCCATGCCTAATCTGCCGGCCTCGATCGGCCGCGGCATCACCGTCGCGGTGCCGCTGCGCGCCGATACGGCGCAGCGCGATCTCGCGCACCGGCTTCTCTCTGCCACCGGAACGGTTGCGTGGGTCGAGGAAGAGGCTTTGCTCGACGCGGTGACGGCGGTTTCGGGATCGGGACCGGCCTACGTCTTCCTCCTGGCCGAGGCGCTGGCGCAAGCCGGCGTCGCCGCCGGATTGCCGCAGCCTTTGGCCGCGCAACTCGCGCGCCAAACCATCGCCGGCGCGGGCGCGCTGTTGACGCACTCGGACCTCGACGCCGCGAGTTTGCGGGCGAACGTCACCTCGCCCGGCGGCACGACCGCGGCAGCGCTCGACGTGCTGATGGGCGCAGACGGTCTGACGCCGCTGATGAAGAAGGCGGTCGCCGCCGCGACCGCGCGTTCACGCAAGCTCGCGGATTGAACGAGCCGCTTGGAACGGGCTCGGGACCGGCCTACATTCATTTGCAGGTGTGGCAACTGCCGGCCACGCGTCAGTCAGGAGTTTCGGCCATGGCTCGCAAACCCGCCCGCAAAGCCGCCGGCAAGTCAGCGCGCGCCGGTCGCGGCCAAGCCGCTCCGACCAGCGAACGTGAGAAAATCATCGCGGCATTCCTGGCGCTTCTTGCCGACAGGCCGTTCGAAGCGATCGGCTTCCCGGCTATTGCCCGCCAAGCCGGCGTGTCGCTTGCGGCGCTTCGCGGCGAATTTTCCTCCACGCTCGCGATCCTCGCCGCCCATTTCAAAGCCACCGACCGCGCCGTGCTGGGCGCCGACGCGGGCGAAATGGCCGACGAGCCGCCGCGCGACCGGCTGGCCGACGTTCTGCTGCGCCGGCTCGAAATCCTGGCGCCGCACCGGGCGGCGATCCGCTCGCTGATCCGCTCCGCCCGCCGCAATCCGCCGCTCGCCGTCGCGCTCAATGGGCTCGCCGTGCGCTCGCAGCAATGGATGCTGACCGCCGCCGGCATCGGCGCCGCAGGCCCGCTCGGCATGCTGCGCGCGCAAGGACTGGCGCTGTTGTTTGCTTCCGTCCTGCGCACCTGGATCGACGACGACGAGCGCGGACAAGCGCGCACCATGGCGGCGCTCGATCGCGCGCTGACGCGCGGGGCGCGCTTTGCCGGGCTGCTCGAAGACCTGTTCGCCCTGCCCGGGCGCATGCGCCGCTCGCGCGGCCACCGCCGCCGGCGCGGCCGCAATGCCGGGGAAGCTGCCAGCGCCTGAGCCGCGCACGCCGCAGGCGGCTCGGCTCCGCCGTCCGGCCCTTACCTTTTCTTGACCACGGCCGCTAAATGTCGGCGGGCCAAAGCGATTTTTGCAGGGTCGCGGTTCTATAACCGGACCGCGCGGAAAGCGACGCCAAAGCGGCTAAGTTAGAATAGTTTCAAAGAATACTTTTGAGTTGAAATCGCCTTTCGCCCGCCGTAGATGGATAGTTACGACTGATACCAATACCTGCCGGGCTCCTTCGCGATGATCGTCTGCTCCTGCAACGTGCTGACCGACCACGACGTGCGGTCGACGCTTTCCGGCGACGAGGCCGCCCCGCGCACCGCCGGCGAGGTCTATGGCTGCCTCGGCTGCAGCGCCCAATGCGGGCGCTGCGCCCGCACCATCCGCCGCATCATGGACGAAGCGCTGGCCGTTGCCGACTCCAAGTGCTGCCGCGATAACGACACCGGACTCTAACTTTCGACCGCCAGAGGCTGACCGGAACGCGGGTTTGCCGCCACGGTTTTGTGCATTCGCGGCAAAGGTTATAATCGTCGCGCGTGTCCGACCGCCACGCGGCCCGGATTTCAGCACAGGAGTACGATCATGAGAGGCGAGCCCGGAGTCCTCGAATACCTCAATAAGGCGCTCCGGCACGAACTGACCGCGATCAACCAATATTGGCTGCATTATCGTTTGCTCGCCAATTGGGGTTACCTCTCGCTTGCCAAGCAGTGGCGCAAGGAATCGATCGAGGAGATGCAGCACGCCGACAAACTGGTAGATCGAATCATTTTCCTCGACGGCTTTCCCAACATGCAGGTGCTCGATCCGTTGCATATCGGCCAGACCGTCAAGGAGGTGCTCGACTGCGACCTGCGCGCCGAGTTGTCGGCGCGCGCGCTGTACGAGGAAGCGGCAACCCACTGCCACTCGGTCAAGGATTACGTCTCGCGTGACCTGTTCGAGCAATTGATGCGCGACGAGGAGCATCACATCGATTTTCTCGAAACCCAGCTCGATCTCGTTGCCAAGCTCGGGGCCGAGCTTTACGCGCAACACCACATCGGCGAAATCGACGAAGGCGAGCACTGAGCGCGGCGCGCTCGCGCCTGCTCGTTTGCCGCAGGCGTTAGCGAAAGCTTAACGCGTCGGCGCCGCACGCCGCTGCGGCCGCCGCAGCTCGCCGCATGCGCGCGAAGGCTTAACGGACACGGTTAAGAATTAAGGTTAAGACCCGCTTAAGGATTTGCTGACATTTTTGCTCCGTTCAGCGACGCGTGGCCGCGAGCGTGCGTGGCCGTGCCGACAAAGGGACGAAGCGAATGGTCGGCGTCAGGACCTTTATCGCCGCCGGAGCAGCCGCCTTCATCAGCACCGCGGCCGGCGCCGCGGACATGCCAATTCCGCAACCGCAAATTCCGCTCCAGCCGATTCCGATGATTGTCGACCAGCCGGTCGGCGGCTGGTATCTGCGCGGCGACATCGGCGTCGGCGTGCAAGCTTTCTCCGAGTTCGATTTCACACAGACCAATCTTGCCTTCGTGTGGCCGTCGAGCTGGCAGATCGTGCAAAAAGATATCCAGGACACGACCATCTTCGGACTGGGCATCGGTTACGAATTTAACAACTGGCTGCGTGTCGACTTCACCGGTGAATATCGCACCAAGGCGGCGGTCAAGGCGACCGGCAGCTACACCAATTTCTGCGCCGGCGGCGGCACCTGCTTCGACGTCAACACCGCGAACTATTCGGCCGCCGTGTTTCTGGCCAACGTCTATCTCGATCTCGGCACCTGGTGGTGCCTGACGCCGTTTGTCGGCTTCGGCGTCGGTGGCGCCTACAACACCATCACCGGCATCCAGGACAACGGCATCAATTCCGTCGGCACCAACGGCTTCGGCTTTGCCGCCAACGACAATTCGGCTTTCAACTTCGCCTGGGACGTCCAGCTTGGCCTTTCCTACAACGTCAGCAACAACCTCAAGATCGATTTCAGCTGGCGCTATTTGAATCTGGGATCGCCGCAAAGCGCGATCGTGCAGTGCCAGAACACCCCATCGTGTCCGTCCGCGTTCTACACGTTCAAGGACATGACCTCGCAGGACTTCCGCATCGGCATCCGCTGGATGCTCCAGCCGGATAGCGCGGCATCGGTGTTTGCGTCACAGCCGGTCTTTGCGTCGCAACCGGTCTTTGCGCCGCAGCCGGTTTATGCCCCACAGCCGGTTTATGCGCCGCAGCCGCAATACGTACCGGCGCCGCAGCCGCAATACGCACCGGCGCCGCAGCCGCAATATGTACCCGCGCCGCAGCCGCAATATATGCCCGCGCCGCAGCCGCAATACGTGCCGGCGCCGCAGCCGCCGCTGCCGAGCCGCGGCTGATCCGAGTCATGCACGCCGCTCGATGGGCGCCCAGAGGATTGACGGAACGGCCAATGTGCCGGCTGTCGCTCCTGTTGGCGATATTTCTGGGACTGGCGTCGCCCGCTGTCGCCGAGGACTTCCCCTACCCGCCCATTTCAACAATTCCGCCCGCTCCGCCGGGCCCGCCGCGCTATGCAACCGTCGGGCCGGCAACCTTCACGCGCTGGAGCGGCTTCTACTTCGGCGGCCAATTTGGTCTTGGCAACGGCAATGCCGATTTCAGCGGTGCGACCCAAGGCGGCGTCGCCTACACCCTGCGTAACACCTATCTGGAATCCGATTTCACACCCAGCCAATGGCCGGTGCTCGGCACGGCCAACACCAGCGCGCTGAGTTACGGCGGCTTTGTCGGCTACAACACGCAATGGCAGGACCTGATCCTCGGCATTGAGCTCAATATCAATTACTCCACGCTGTCCCTCAACGCGCCGAACTCGCCGCTTTCCCGAACCACCAGCGCCGACTCGGCAGGCGATGCTTACGCCCTCCTGCTTTCCGGTGCCGGCTCGGTAACGAACATCGATACCGCCACCCTGCGGGCGCGCGCCGGCTACGTCGTCGGCAGCTTCCTGCCTTATGGCTTTGCCGGCCCCGCGGTCGCGCTCGCCAATGTTTCGGTTTCATCAACTTTGTCGGGAATACAATATACTTCCGGCACGGTCGGCACCTGCAGTGGCGCCCAGCCCTGTACCCCTTTCTCCTTCACCAGCAGCAGCGTCAAGAACATGGAAGTGCTTTACGGCTTTGCCGTCGGCGCCGGCGTCGACATTGCGGTAACGCAGAACATCTTCGTGCGTGCCGAGGTTGAGTGGGATCAGTTCAATCCGCCGCCCGGCATTCTGATGACCATCGCCACGGCGCGGGTCGGCGCCGGCCTCAAGTTCTGATTACAACCCCTTCAAAGCCCATGTCGCTGGCCGCCCTCCGTCGCCATCCGGCTTGACGGGACCGCGGGGCTTCCTTATTTCCGGCCGCGGGACACCCCTCCCCAACGAGGGGCGCCTATCTGGAAGGATAGACCATGACGCTCGCGACGCCTGCCGTGCGGCCGAAAGTGCCGCATTTTTCGTCCGGCCCCTGCGCCAAGCGACCCGGCTGGACTCCGCAAAAGCTCACCGGCGCACTCACCGGCCGCTCGCACCGCTCGAAGCCGGGCAAGGCCAAGCTCAAGCGCGCCATCGAACTGACACGCGAAATCCTCGCGGTGCCGGCGGATTACCGCATCGGCATCGTGCCGGCCTCCGACACCGGCGCGCTGGAAATGTCGCTGTGGTCGCTGCTCGGCCCGCGTCCGGTCACCATGCTGGCCTGGGAATCGTTCGGCGAAGGCTGGGTCGGCGACGTGGTCAAGGAACTCAAGCTCAAGGACGTCACCGTGCTGAAGGCCGGCTACGGCGAGTTGCCGGATCTGGCCAAGGTCGATCCGGCAAGCGACGTGGTCTTCACCTGGAACGGCACCACGTCCGGCGTGCGCGTGCCGAACGCCGACTGGATCGCCGCCGATCGCGCCGGCCTGACCATCTGCGACGCCACTTCGGCAGCGTTCGCCCAGCCGCTTGAATTCGCCAAGCTCGATGTCGTCACCTTCTCCTGGCAGAAAGCGCTCGGCGGCGAAGCCGCGCACGGCATGCTCATTCTTTCGCCGCGCGCGGTCGCGCGGCTTGAGAGCTACGCGCCGCCGTGGCCGCTGCCGAAAATCTTCCGCATGACCAAAGCCGGCAAGCTCAACGAGGCGATCTTCGTCGGCGAAACGATCAACACGCCGTCGATGCTGTGCGTGGAGGATTATCTCGACGCGCTCGAATGGGCAAAGGCGGCGGGCGGCCTGGCCGGCTTGCGCGCCCGCGCCGACGGCAATACGCGCGCAATCGCCGATTGGGTAGATCGCGCCAAGTGGATCGATTTCCTGGCGCGCGATCCGGCGGTTCGCTCCAACACGTCGGTTTGCCTGAAGGTGGTCGATCCGGCGGTGACGCGGCTTGCCGCCGACGCGCAGGCGGCCTTTGTCAAAAGCATCGCCGCAGCCCTCGACCAGGAAGGCATCGCTCACGACATCGACGCCTATCGCGACGCCCCGCCGGGCTTGCGCATCTGGTGCGGCTCGACCGTCGAACGCGCCGACGTCGAAGCGCTGACGCTGTGGCTCGATTGGGCCTACGCCAAGGCCAAAGACGCGCTGGCAAAGGCGGCCTGATCAATGGCCGCGAAAGTTCTCATCTCCGACGCGCTGTCGCCCGCCGCCGTAGCGATCTTCAAGGACCGCGGGCTCGAGGTCGATTTTCAGCCCGCGCTCGGCAAGGACAAGGAAAAGCTCGCCGAGGCGATCGGCGGCTTCGACGGGCTGGCGATCCGCTCCGCCACCAAAGTCACGCCCAAAATTATCGAACGCGCGAAGAACCTGAAAGTCATCGGCCGCGCCGGCATCGGCGTCGACAACGTCGATATCCCGGCCGCCACCGCCCGCGGCATCATCGTGATGAATACGCCGTTCGGCAATTCGATCACCACCGCCGAGCACGCCATCACGCTGATGCTGGCGCTGGCGCGGCAGATTCCCGAAGCCGACGCCTCGACCCGCGCCGGCAAATGGGAAAAGAACAAATTCCTCGGCGTGGAGATTTTCGGCAAGACGCTCGGCGTGATCGGCTGCGGCAATATCGGCGCCATCGTCGCCGATCGCGCGCTCGGCATGAAGATGCGGGTGATTGCCTACGATCCGTACCTGTCCGACCAGCGCGCGCTCGACCTCGGGGTCGAAAAAGTCGACCTGGACGAACTGCTCCGCCGCGCCGATTTCATCACCCTGCACACTCCGCTCACCGACAAGACCCGCAACATCATCAACACCGAATCGCTCAAGCTGACGAAGAAGAGCCTGCGGCTGGTCAATTGCGCGCGCGGCGGACTGGTTGACGAAGCGGCTTTGTTCGAAGCGCTGTCGTCCGGACGCATCGCCGGCGCAGCCCTCGACGTGTTTGCGACCGAGCCGGCAAGCGACAGCCCGCTGTTCAAGCTGCCCAACGTCGTCTGCACGCCGCATCTCGGCGCCTCGACCACCGAGGCGCAGGAAAATGTCGCGCTGCAAGTCGCCGAGCAGATGTCGGAATATCTGATCCGCGGCGCCATCAGCAATGCGGTCAACTTCCCATCGATCAGCGCCGAGGAAGCGCCCAAGCTGAAGCCGTTCATCGCTTTGGCGGAGAAGCTCGGCTCGTTCGCCGGCCAGCTCACCGAGACCGGCATAAAGCGCGTGCAGATCTCTTACGAGGGCATGGTCGCGCAGATGAACACCCGCGCGCTCACCTCGGCGGCGATCGCCGGCATCCTTCGTCCCATGCTGCAAGACGTCAACGTCGTCTCGGCGCCGACGGTGGCCAAGGACCGCGGCATTGTCGTCGAAGAAACCCGGCGTGAGGCGGAAGGCGACTACGAAAGCCTGATCACGCTGACGGTGACGACCGATCGCCAGTCGCGCCACGTCTCCGGCACCGTCTATGCCGACGGCCGCCCGCGCATCGTCAACATCAAGGGCATCCGCATGGATGCCGAGTTCGGCCCTTCGATGATCTACATCACCAATCTCGACAAGCCGGGCTTCATCGGCAAGTTCTCCTCAACGCTCGGCGACGCCGGCATCAACATCGCTACCTTCCATGTCGGCCGCGAGGCGGCGGGCGGCAATGCGGTGGCGCTGATCGAGATCGACGGCGAGTTGCCGGACGACGTGTTGGCCAAGGTGCGGGCGTTGCCGCAGGTACAGCAGGCAAAACCACTGCGCTTTTAGGGTTTAGGTCGGTAACGCCGGGCGAGCGTCAGCTCAGCACGCCGACGGCTTTCAAGCCTTCGATGATTTCGCTGCTCGAGCCGCCGCCTTTGCGGAGGAATACGGCGGGTCTGCCCAGCGGGGCCGGCATTTTGACCCATTCGCCGGCTCTGCCCGAATTGGCGCGCGTCCATAGATCGACCCATTCGCTGCCTTCCGGGAAGTAGACCTCGACGGAAGTGGCGCCCTTATCCAGCACCGGCGCGACCATCAAATCGGGGCCGAGCAGGAACTGATAGCGTAACCCGTGGGTGTTCGGATCGTCCGGATAGTGGAGAAACAGGTGCCGCACCACCGGATAGCCGCTCGCGTTCGCCTCGGTAACAAGCTTCTTCCGGTAGGGCGCGAGGCCCTTGTAGACCCTGGCGAAGCGTTGCATCTGCGCCGAGCCAGAACAGCGTGGCGACGCCGGGACTTTGGGTGAAGCCGGCGCGTGAGAAGAACACCATGTCGTCGCCACGGCCCGCTTCGTCGATCGCCTCGCGGTTAGCCCGCTGCCATTCCACCGGATAGCGGTTGTGCCACACCGCGGGGTCGGCGCCGCCGTGCAGCCTGGCGTCGAACGGCAACGCCTCGCCGAAATCGTTCATCCATCCCGCAGCGCCGGCCGCGCCGATCATGTTCGACTTCATGATCCCTTTGATCCAGGCAAAGGCTTCCGGATTGCTGAGGTCAAGCATGCCCACGTAAAAACTTGAATTCCGGATCAGATAGGGCGTGCCGTCCGTCTTCTGAACGAGATAACCCTTCGCTTTGGCTTCGGTGAACAGTTGATTGTGGCCCTCTTCGGTGGCGAGGAAGGGATTGATGTAAAGCAGCACGCGTCCGCCGTGGCTCTCGACGTCTGCGACCAGTTCGCGCCAATTCGGGTAGTAGCTTTCATCGAGCGTCCAATTCCACCAAAGTTGCGTACCGGCAAAAGTCGTGCGCACGCCGACCCAATCCTGGAGCCACAACCCGGCAATCGGAATATCCGCCCTGCGCGCCCGGTCCAGCTTGGCGCGTACCGAATCCGTGCCGCCCATGAGGCCGAGGATTACGCCCTCGTGCACCCAATCGGGCAGCAGCCGCATGCGGCCGGCATATTCCGTATAGCTCTCGATCAAATCGAGCGGCGTTCTGCCGTAAAGGATGCGGCCGGTCATCGTTGCCGACCAGACTTTAATCGCGATGCGGTCGGCGTGGCGCATGTCGAACACACCGTATTTGACGTTCTCCAGGAACAGCGACCGCAGCCGGCTGGTCATGATGTGAGGCGCCGGCAATCCGGTGTGGTACGGATTTCCGCCGCTGTTGTGATCGAAGACGTCGACCAGTTGCGTGATGATCGGCCGGCCGCGGCCGATGCCGTGTTCCTGCACCAGGATGGGCAGCATTTTGCCCTTCTGGTCGAAATAGGTGAGTTGCTCGCCGCAACCGAAAACGGCCTCGTCCTTGGTCGAGGCGAAAAGCAGACGGACGCGGTTGATGGACGGGGCCTTTGACCCGTCGGCACCGATCACGAAGTGTAGTTGGGTCGCCGAGACGGCTTCGAAAATGAGTTTGTAGCCGATATGCCCGGACGACCCGGTGAGCACCCCGGACACGGTCGCCGTAGTGCCGGCCGCTTCGACCCCGCCGATGGTCGGCTTGGCGTAGGACGCCAGCACAGAGTCGGTGATCTCGAAAGTCCCCTCGGGAGCGCCGAACTCTTTGATGTTGGCTGTAGCTCCCTCGGCAACGAGGAAATCGCCGCCCGGCGCGGTTTCCCAAATGACCCGCTCCGGCTCCTGCTTGTGCGCGACGCGCAGACCGCGTGGCGTGCGCGTCAGGATAAAATCGCCGACCGGATAATGCTCGCCGGGGGCGACCGCCGGCTGCGCGGCTAATCCGCCCGGCAGGGCTGCGATTGCGAGAGCCGATCCGCTTGCCGCGACGAACTCACGCCGTTTCAGGTTCATGTCGCGAACTCCGATCCTGCGTGTGCACGTGCTGCCCGTCGCAGACAATTCGTCGCGGACGACAGGTTGCGTGGCACGTCGATCCTATTCCGTCCTGCCATGACCCGGAAGGAGCCACCGTCACTTCCGCGTCGCCACCGTGATGCCGGTGAACACCAGCGCATAGCCGGCGGTGTTGAAGATTTCGAAGCGCTCGCCGAGCCATACGATCGCCAGCACCGACCCGAACACCGGCGCCAGATGCATGCGAAGCGGACGGCGCCGGGACTTGGCGCTGGCCCCCGGCATGAATTTCCTTCGGACGGAAGACACGACGCGCCACGAGCTATCGCCTCATGCGGCGCGCAACCAGTGCTGCCGCCACATGACTGGTCCGAAGCCCGGCCCGCGACAAACGGGAGTTATATACTTGACTCAGCAACATGACAACCCTACAACGCCTGCGCGTGACAGGCCGAATTTGCTCAAGTTTCCAGTCGTCAGAGGTTTCCTCAAAAAGGGGATGTCTGTGAAGTGGCCAGATGGAAGCGTGACCGTCATTTTGGGAGGGAGCTCTCGACGAGGAAAACTTGCACGTTCGCTTGGTCGGAGTCGGGCGCGGTCAGGTTGAGCAACGCCATGAAATGAAGCAGGTTGCCCTTGCGGCTTATTCTGTGGGCCGTCATGAGATTGATTAGCTTCTGCGTCCGACGGACGACTTCGCGATACGGGTTCGGTTCCGGCTCCATCTTGATTTTCAGGAAACGACGCAGAGTACCCTTGTGAAGAACCGAGCCGCATTTTGCGTAGAGTGCGATTAGCTCGTCTTTTTTCAGATAGTCCGCCTCCATCGGAGCTAACCCAATCCCGCCTTTTGGAAATTCTGCCGTCGGTTCCGAGAATATCGGCTTGAACGGTATCGGGTAGAAATTCGGGTGCAATTTCTCCAACTGTTGCAAAATATCATCTGCCTTGTATGCCTTGTTCTGGAAGTAATTGGTGTTGGTGATGTCGCCGTGAGCGACTAGGCAGCCGAGCGCGATCAACTCGCAAAGCATGCGAACTTGCAGGTAGCAGCACTCCCGGATGAGCGGCTGCGGGATTTTGGTTGGCGTCTTTATCGTAGTGTTGATGCTAAAGGCACGGATCATCACCTCTTCCATGATGGAGAGGTAGAGGTCCTTCGCTGCCTCATCGGCCTTTGTAACCATAGCCGACCTCCCGGTCGCTGTGTTAGATTCGCCATATGACCGCGAAAGCAAAGACGGATGCAATCGAGCTTGAGCCCGACGCGTGGCCGCGTTTCGAGCGGTTTATCCGCGATATTGCGAAGGCTAGACCGCAGCATCGGATGGCAACGTCGCCAAAGGCTAGAACGAGTCGGCCAAAGAGCGGCCGCAAACGCAAATCCCCGGCCAAATGAATCGGGGCTTCGCACTTGCGGCTCTGATCGTGGCGGCATTGCTACTTCTACAATGGTTCATCAACAGGTCGTCGCCTCCTTGCGTCACTGACGAACAGTGCGCCGATCTGCGTGAAGTCGAAATGGAGCGGTAGCAAAAGCCTACCGTCAAGCATCTATGTGCAGAGCGATCCGCCTCATTCCGTCAATGAACTTGACCTTCGACCAATCAACAATTTGATCGGACTTGCGCAATTCAGCGAGCTTTTCGCTGTACCGCTCAGACGCTTGACCTTCAAGATTGCTGGCCGCCAGCCAATTCGGTTTGCCGTCCTCTTTCCATTCTATAAGGACTATTACTGAACCGTGATTTGGCTGCGCATGATTGGCAATTTCGGCCAGTAGTTCTTCGGCGGCTTTCATCGCTTTCCTAGCCCTTTCGATTGCGTTTTACGCCAGCGCAGAAAACGCTTTGCGTCCTGGCTACGTGTGCGTGGTTTGGTCAGGCCGTCGATAAGTCAAACGCTTACCGACGATGCCCTTAAGCAAGCGCGCGGCGCGCTCTTTATCGTTCACGCCAAGCGCAGCGCGCTCGTTGTAACGGAAATCGAACTCGGCGAGATAGCGCTTCAAGTGTTGTTGGCTGACGTGATGATAAGTGCCGATGATGCCGCGTTTGAGGATCGAGAAATAACCCTCAATCGTGTTGGTGTGGGCATCGCCGCGAACATATTCATCGGCACTGTGATTGATCGTTTCGTGGCGGCCGAACTCTTTGCCAGCGTGGTAATACTGGCCACCTTCGTCGGTCATCAGCGCGGACTTGCGGTTGACTTGGGCAACGAGGATCGGGCGAAGTGTCTTGCCGTTCACCTCTGGCACATGGAACGAGCGCACCTTGCCGCCGCGCTCAACTAGCGCGAACGCTGCCTCTTTGCCAGTTCCGCCGATGTTGCGCTTATTGCGCTTGCCGACGTGCTTGTTCTTCTCCTTGCCGCCGATCCACGTTTCGTCGGCCTCTACGATCTTGCCTTCGCCGCCGAGCGGGCCGGGGAACTTGCCATCGCGCATTGCTTCACGGATGCGGTGCGTCATGAACCATGTCGATTTGTAGCTAACCCCGATCATGCGGTGCAGTTGGTGTGTCGAGATGCCTTTCTTGCTGGCACACATCAGGAAGGCGGCCATCAGCCACTTGTTGAGCGGGATATGCGAGCGTTCGAACAGCGTGCCGGTCATGACCGTGAACTGCTTGCGGCAGGCGCTTTCGTTGCACTGATAGAGGCCAGGACGGCCATCAATGGCGGTCGCGTTATCGACGGTCCCGCAATGGCTGCAAACCGGGCCGTCGGCCCACAAATGCCCCTCTAGCCATGCGCGGGCCTTGGTTTCGTCGTGGAATACCTTGTTTTGCAACTCGTTTGCCATTGGCGGCTCCTATCCTCTTGAGCCACAATGTACTCTAGAAAAGTTGCTGAGTAAAGGTGATAATTCCCCGACAAACGGCGCGGCGCAGTGTCCATCACAGGCCAACCGGCCGGCACCGCGGGTTATCGTGAATTCGACGAAAATCCAAAGGTTTACGCCGGACTTGCCGGCCTCCCCGCGGGCCGTTTTACCTTGCTTCGCGCCCTGTCATCCATTATCCGGATCGGCTGCGGCCGGTTTCCGATCCACCATGTGCGGTCATTAAGGCTCCTGGGGACAATTCCTCATGGCGAATGTTGTCGTGGTCGGCTCCCAGTGGGGGGACGAAGGCAAGGGCAAGATCGTCGATTGGCTGTCGGAACAGGCGGACATCGTGGTCCGCTTCCAGGGCGGTCATAATGCTGGCCACACCCTGGTGATCGGCGGCACCACCTACAAGCTGTCGCTGCTTCCTTCAGGCGTCGTGCGGCCGGGCAAACTTTCGGTCATCGGCAACGGCGTCGTGCTCGATCCCCACGCTTTGCTCGACGAGATCGCCAAGCTCAAGCAGCAAAACATCCACGTCACACCCGACAATCTGCGCATCGCCGAGAACACGGCGCTGATCCTGCCGCTGCACCGCGAGCTCGATGCCATTCGCGAAAATGCGAATGCGGCGCTCTCGATCGGCACGACAAGGCGCGGCATCGGCCCCGCTTATGAGGACAAGGTCGGACGGCGCGCAATTCGCCTGATGGATCTTGCCGACGGTGCGACGCTCGACCGCAAGATCGAACGGCTGCTCACGCATCATAATGCGCTGCACAAGGGTCTCGGGCTCGATCCGATCGAAGCCGGGGCCGTGCAAAAAGAACTAATGAGCGTGGCGCCGGCGGTGTTGCCCTTTATGGATTCGGTGTGGCTGTTGCTCGACCAGAAGCGCCGCGAAGGCAAACGCATCCTGTTCGAAGGCGCGCAGGGCGCGCTGCTCGACGTCGACCATGGAACCTACCCGTACGTGACGTCCTCGAACACGGTCGCGGCGCAGGCAGCGACCGGCTCGGGTCTGGGCCCCGGCGCGATCGGATACGTGCTCGGCATCTGCAAGGCCTACACGACGCGCGTCGGTTCCGGACCGTTTCCGACCGAACAAAAAAACGAGATCGGCCGGCTGTTGGGCGAGCGCGGCAAGGAATTCGGCGTGGTGACCGGCCGGCCGCGGCGCTGCGGCTGGTTCGACGCTGTGCTGGTGCGGCAAAGCGTCCGCACCAGCGGCATCAACGGCCTGGCGTTGACCAAACTCGACATCCTTGACGGCTTCGATGAAATCAAGGTCTGCATCAGCTATCATCTCGACGGCCGCGAGATCGACTATCTTCCCGCCGGCGAACACGCTCAGGCGCGCGTCGAGCCGATCTACGAGACCATCGCCGGCTGGCGCGAGGGAACCGCACACGCGCGCTCGTGGGCGGATCTGCCGGCGCAGGCGATCAAATATGTCCGCCGGCTGGAGGAATTGATCGGCTGTTCCGCAGCCGTGCTCTCGACCAGCCCGGAACGCGAAGACACCATCCTGATGCAGAATCCGTTCGAGGCGTGAAACGGGATGAAAAAAATGCAATGCCGGCGTAAGCTTAAGCGATGACCGATTACCTTCCGCTCATCTCCCGCGCGGTCGAAGGGCTCGAGCGGAGCACCGGCGAGGCGCGCCGGTCGCTCTACGAGCGCGCACGCACCGCGCTGGTGACGCAATTGCGCGCGGTGGAGCCGCCGCTGTCGGAGTCGGATATCACCCGCGAACGATTGGCGCTGGAAGACGCGATCCGCAAGGTCGAGGCCGAGGCGGCGCGCAAGTCGCGCGCGGAGCTGCGTGATCAGCGGCCAGTCGCCGCGCCGCCGCGGCGCGAACCGCGCGCGGAGCCGCGCCGCAGCGAGCCGGCTCCGCTGCACGCCAGCCGCGACGAGACGGCTGCGGCCGAAGCGCCGAACCGGCCCGCATCGCAGCCGTCCGCGCGCGAGCGGATATTGAGCGCACGCACCGCCGCCCCGGCCCAGCAGGGCATCAAGGGCTTCCGCAACGTGGCGAGCGAGGTGCAAGACCTCGGCGCCGCCACCGCCCGGGCCGCCCAGTCGGCGCGCGACACGCGCGACTCCTATGATACCGGGGAGCCGGAGGAGACCGACGTCGAGACGACGGCGGACGCGGCGGAAAGCTACCAGGCGAGGCGCGGCCACGAACCGCTCTACCAGGACGACGACGAGGAGGAAGCGCTACCGCCGGTGCGTCATCCTCGCCACACGGACGAAGAAGAACACCAGCGGCCGCCGCGCTCCTACCGCTGGCTGGTGCAGCTTATCGTTGCGCTGATCATCCTCGCCGGCCTGGTGGCAACAGTCTCCTGGCAGTGGCCGCACATTACCGGGCTTTATCAGTACATCGCCCAGATCGGCTCGAAGCAGCCGAACCAGCCGTCGCGCGAAGCGACCGCGCAACCGAAATTCCCCGGCCGGGTGCCGCAGGAGCAGACCGGGCAACCGGCCGGCACGACGCCGGACAATCGACAGACTCCGGCCGTGGCGCAGCGCGTCGTACTGTATGAGGAAGACTCGAACGATCCGCAGGGCAAGCGCTACGTCGGTTCGGTGATCTGGCGCACGGAAACGGTTTCGCCCGGACCCGGACTCGCGCCTGAACTCGCGGTGCGCGCCGACGTCACGATTCCGGAACGCAAGATAGCGATGACCTGGTCGCTTCGCCGCAACACTGATCAGGCCTTACCGGCAAGCCATACAATCGAGATCCAGTTTACTTTGCCGGCCGACTTCCCGGGCGGCGGGATCGCCAATGTTCCCGGCATCCTGATGAAGCAATCCGAGCAGACCCGCGGCACGCCGCTCGCCGGACTTGCGGTCAAGGTGACGAACGGCTTTTTCTTGATCGGCCTTTCCTCGGTGGACACCGACGTGCAGCACAATCTGCAGCTGCTCAAAGAGCGGCCGTGGTTCGACATCCCGATCGTTTATACCAACGGCGGACGCGCCATCCTGGCGATGGAAAAAGGTCCGCCCGGCGACCGCGCCTTCGAGGACGCCTTCGCGGCCTGGGGAAAGAAGTGACGGAAACTCGTGTCGGCGCGGATTGTCGCGGCGTGGGGAGCAGGTGTGTTGGATAAGCGTGCGAAAGCAAGTCCGGTAGCGGCGCGAGGGCGCAATCCTGCTCCGCACGCGTCCATTGCTTCCGCGCTCCGGACGCTCGGCACCAACAGCGAGGGGATCGCCGCGCTGGCAGCCGCCATGCGCGACGGTCTGGGACGGCCGTTCGTCGCCGCCGTCGACACCATCCGCGAGGCGCGCGGACGGGTGATCGTGACCGGCATGGGCAAGTCGGGCCATGTCGCGCGCAAGATCGCCGCGACGCTGGCCTCGACGGGAACGCCGGCCTTCTTCGTGCATGCCGGCGAGGCGAGCCACGGCGACCTCGGTATGATCACGTCGGATGACGTGATGCTGGTGCTGTCGTGGTCGGGCGAGACCGAGGAACTGACCGACCTCATCAATTATTCGCGCCGGTTCGCCATCATGCTGATCGCCATCACGGTCAGCGCCGACAGCACGCTCGGCAAGGCCGCCGATATCGTGTTGGTGCTGCCGCCGGCGCGCGAGGCGTGCCCCCACAATCTGGCGCCGACTACCTCGACGCTGATGCAGCTCGCGCTCGGCGATGCGCTGGCGATCGCGCTTTTGGAAAGCCGGGGATTCACGGCGGTCGATTTCAGCGTGTTCCATCCGCGCGGCAAGCTCGGCGCCGCGCTCAAATTGGTCCGCGACGTGATGCATCCCGGCAACGCCGTGCCGCTGATCGGCGCTGGCGCGCCGATGTCGGAGGCGATTGTCGAAATGTCGGCCAAAGGTTTCGGCTGCGTCGCCGTCACCGACGCCGCGGGCAAGCTCGCCGGCGTCGTCACCGACGGCGATCTGCGCCGCCACATGCGGGGCGATCTACTGAAAGCCCCGGTCGAAAAGGTGATGACCGCTTCGCCGAAGACGGTGCGGCCCGACCAGCTGGCGAGCGAGGCGCTGCAATTGCTCAATGCGTCGAAAATCACCGCGCTCATCGTGGTGGATTCCGGACGGCCGGTCGGCATCGTGCACTTCCACGATCTGTTGCGCGCCGGCGTGGCGTAATCTTTAATTAGGGCGCGTGCTCATAAATTTGATTCTGTAGCGCGGCTCGCTAAACGTCCGCTTCGCTCAGGCAGCTACTGAATTGCTGCGCCGTCACGAAACGACGCGAAGGCCACAAGCCGACATCGCGGCCCTCTGTCCGCGCCTCGATTTACGGTTTGACGGCCAGTACATTGTAAGCGGCTAGGGGACGGCGGATACCCTTGAGCGCAAAGTCGCCTGCCGAAATTTTCTCCGGCCGATTTACCCGGGTTGGAGTCGGCTAGAGGGGGATTGCCGGCGTGCGGTGCCTCAACGCTTTTATTTTTCCCCGGCGAGGGGAAAATGGTCGCCGATTTGACGCAGCATGATGAGGCCGCCGGGCAGTGACGTAGTCAAGCCTTGCCAGAATGGCTTATTGGCTTCGTTATCCGCGTCCAAGCATAAGTGCGCTGCGCACCGAAAGATTATATACTGCGACGACAGCGGTATTCACCAGCCCCGGGCGCGGTACAGTGACCCGAACAACAAGGCTTAAATTCATTACAGGGCTGATTGTCGGGCACGCACTGTGCAACGAGCATACGAGTGGTCGCTCGGTCTCCGTGGTGGTTACTGATTTTCGGTTCTGCGGACGCAATATTTGATGTTGGGACAGCATCACTCCCCGCCAGAGTGGGAGCCGCATTGGTCGCTGCCCCTACCAAACAGCCCGCTAGAACTGCGGCTGATGCGAGAGCCAAGAATCGCACCGACATGTGAATCTCTTCTGCGTTGTACGCTTTTCAAGTCCGGCACCTAAAGACACGTGGAATGTTACCGATCCCGGCTCATCCTCGATAAACTTTATGCCTCTTTTGATCGTCGAATCGCTTGACTGCCGATGCGGCGAAATCAGAACGATGCACTCCGCCGCCCGAACGACACTCGGCGATCCACGCAGCGCGACGCCATGGGTGGGTTGGTTGATGCCTTAACGCGGACCTCGGATATGTGCCAGCAATGGTTCTCGGTGACGGGTCCGGCGACGAAAAAGTTAGCCGCGCTGCCATCGAGCCGACTCTGCATGACAAGACCGCCAACTGAGGCGGCCTATACGAATTTGTAGCGGCTCTCAGCCGCCACGTCAGACGAGCGCGCCGGTGGCTTCAATGAGAGAACTTCGGTTTTTATAGGCCCGCAGCCCGCGCAGTAAAAGTTGTGGAGTGCAAGATCGGGGCGACTTGGATGTGCCTCGATAACCGATTGCATTTTGACCTTTCCGCACTTCGGACACGGGTTGTTTGAATGAAGGGCTAGAGACATGGTGAACTCCTTTCGCCCCCGGCGAATTGAGGACACTCCCAGATTGTTAGGGTCTTGAGCGCCTTGCGACGGCGACCAATCGAATCGGATGGTGCGCCGCTACGGGTTCCATGTCGAGCAATAGGCACGAAATCGTACAGCACATCCCTATGAATTGCGGCGTGTAATTACTCGCTCGCTGATTAGGACATTCAATTTCGCTACTTAGGACAAAGGGCTCGGACTTAGGACCAGCACCCAGCTTCGCTGCGAGACTGAGCTAGAATATTTGACTTCGATCTTATGAAAGAAGCCGCCAACTGTGGCGGCCTATTCGATTTATATGCGCAACTTCACAACCGCTGACGAGGTGATCGAATGAACCTGTCGCAATGCGCAATTGACGGTGGCGAAGTGACGCGTTGGGTCATTTTCGACCGGGACGTGGCCAGCAGCAGGTCCCGTCATGTCGGCTATGCCGCCGACGGCGGAAGTAAAATTAGGATTCCGCGCCCTAATACAGCCCGCCCTGCACCGCGGCCTGATCGTCGATGCGCCGCGGGCCCGGCGGCATCGGCTGCGCGTTGGTCGTGTTGACGGCGGGCGTCGCCGCAGGCGGTGCGGGAGCCGTGGCGATCGCCGGCGTGGCGCCAGGCTTGGCGGCGGCGGCCGCCGCCTCGTCCTTGGCCTCCTGATGGCTGATGAACTCCTCGTAGCCGGGCGCACCCGGCCGCGGCGGAACATCGGGCGGCAGACCGCCGGCCCAGGTCGGCCAATGGTCGGAGACGTATCCGGGAAACCCCGCGCATCCGCCAAGCGCCAAGCAGGCGCACAGCGCAAGCGCCGGCGCAACGATGACACGAACTTGCAGGCTTTTGACCATTGTATCCGACCGCAGGCGGAGGCCCCCGCACCAGAAGAAGCGCCTTCATGGCGAGACTGTGTCTGCCCCGGAATCCCGGCGCCGCCTGCCGCCCAGTCTTTATCTTTTCGGCATCAAGGATTTGCTAATGGACGATTTCTTTGCTTTCAGACCGGGTTGGGGCCGGTCGTTGCCCGCTTGTCCGGATAGGATTTGGCTTGATCCCGGGGAAACCGCAAGACGCGCCCGTTCGCAAGAGCGCCACCTGCGCGCTGCTCTTCTTGCTCGCCGCGGCGTTGGCGGCGTGCAGCGGACTGGCCGCATCGAACGAAGAATCGTCGCCGGTGCTCGACCCGAATTACAAACAACTCGTCGCCGAGCGGCTCCGGTCGGAGTTCAAGGACTACGCATCCTACGATCAGTATCAGATCGCCGAGCCGCGCAGGGTGCGCGCGACCTCGGGCTGGAGCTGGGTGATCTGCGTTCGCTTCCAGGATCGCAACCGGCCCCGCAGCCATGCGCTGTACCTGCAATCGAGCACGATCAACACCAGCCGTTATGCGGTCGAGACCGACGGCTGCGACGGGCAGGCTTACGTCCCGTTCGAGTTGATGACCGGCAGCGGCTTGCAGCCGCTTCACTAGGTGCCCGCATGACCGGACCTAAGCGTATTTTGGTGACCGGCGCGACCGGCTTCGTCGGGCGCGCTGTCGTCACCGCTTTGGCGCAGCAGGGTCACAGCGTTCGCGCCGCCGTGCGGCGGCCGCCGCAGCCGCGCTTCGCCGCAAACGCCGAAGTCGTTGAGCATCCCGATTTGTCGCAGCCGTTCGACTGGACGCCGCTGCTCGCCGGCGTGAACCAGGTGATCCATCTCGCCGCGATCGCGCATACCGGCGACAGCGCGCCCGAACGCTACGACCGGGTCAACCATCGCGCAACAGCGGAGCTGGCGGGCGCGGCGGCGCGCGCCGGCGTCGCCCAACTCGTCTTCGTGTCTTCGATCCGCTCGCAGAGCGGCGCGACCGCCGACCACGCGCTGACCGAGCGCGATGAAGCGAGGCCGACCGACGCCTATGGCCGTTCCAAGCTTGCCGCCGAAGCGGCGGTGCGCGCCGCCGGCCTGCCGTTCACGATCCTGCGGCCGGTGTTGTTCTACGGCGCGGGCGCGAAAGGTTACTTCGCGCTGTTTCTGCGCGCGGCACGCTCGCGCTGGCCGCTGCCGGTCAAGAACTTCGTCAACCGGCGCTCGCTTCTTGGCATCGACAACTTCGTTTCCGCGCTCGACTTCGTGTTGTCATCGCCGGCCGCGCTCGGCCAGACCTACATCGTCGCCGATCCCGGAATTCCGCCGCGGCTTGCCGACCTCGTCGCGACGATCCGCGCCGCGCAAGGCCGCTGGGCGCTCGTGGTGCCGATGCCGATGCATTATCTGGAGGTTCCGCTGCGGCTGATGCGCCGCGACGATATCTGGGAGCGGCTGGGCGGCAATCTGCGGGCCGATCCCGGCAAGCTTCTCGCCGCCGGCTGGCAGCCGGCACACGACACCAGGACCGGCATCGCCGCGCTGGCTTAAGCTGGCCGCGGCGGCGCCGCGCGCGCGCGCAACACCAAGCCGCCGGCGACGCCGATGCCGAAGATGTAGAGCCAGCCTTCGCCGGTATCGAACAGGTGCGAGTTGAACAACGACGACAGGAAATTCTCGGCGACGACGGTGAAGCCGGCCAGCGCGGCGAATCCGCCGCCGGTAAACAGCATGATGTGCGCGATCCACATCGCCACCAGCACTGCGGCGCCGACCAGCCCGAGCTGGATGGCAATGGCAAAGATCTGGTTGTGCGGATTGGCCGGCGCCGCCGCCGAAGCGCCCTCGCCGGTCGCGGCCTGGCGGAACTCGTGCGGAATCGAGCCGGTGCCGTGGCCAATCAACGGCGCGGCCTCGACGAACGCCAGCGACTTCCGCAGGAATTCGGCGCGCAGTCCGGTCGAATTCGGCGCGTCGCTTGCGCGATAGGCTTGCCACTCCCGGACCGACGTCGCGAGCCGGTCGCGCAAATAGGGCGAGCTCAGCCAGACCGCGCCGCCGACGATGACGCCCAATAGCACGGCTCCCAATACGCCTTTCCAGCGGAATTCCCGCCAGCCGAGCGCAAGCAACAGGACCGGCGCGACGATCAGCGCGGTGCGGCTGGTCACGACTAAGAAAATGTCGGCCAGGAAAAAGGCGGCAGCCGCGACCAGCATCAGGACGCGGCCCCATCGCTTTGCCCGCGCTTCGGCGACCGCCAGCCCGAGCAGCACAAAGGTGCAGACGAGGAAACAGCTGTCCTGACGAAAATAATCGTTCACCGGAACGCCGATCTGCCCGCGCGCGCCGCGCCACGACAAACCAGGCAGCTCCGCCAGACCCCACGACGCGATCAGCAGCAGGAACGTCGCGGCAAAGAAGCCGTAAAGCACCCAGACACCCCGCTGCGAACGCTGAAAATGCGCCAGCAGCAATGGAATGATGACGAGCCGCGGGAATTTCTCGAAACCGCCCAAGCGCTCCGCCCACGAGACGTCAACCGCCCACAGCATGCCGGCCGCCGCCAGCACGCAGAGCAGAACCGGCAAATACCCGGCCGCGCTTTTGAATGCGCGCCGTACGTCGGCCAGGTCTGGAGCGGGCAGAAACAAGGTCGGCAGGAACGCGACCAGCCATAGCACAACAAAGATTTCGGTGAGCGAGGTCGACCATGGCACAAAGACGGCGACGCCGACCGCGAGCCAATCGGCCGCGGTCTGCCAGCGCGCGCGATCGAATCCGGGCGGGATCGGAATGCTGGCCATGCGCGCGCGCTCTTTTGGTCAGGTTCGCGCCGGCTTGGTCGAGCGCTTCGGCGGCGCCGGCGTTTCGGCGGATTTGGCCGAGCGCTGCACCAGGCCGGTGGTTGATTGCCCTTCCACGAGATCGACCAGAATGACGTCGCCGCCGCCAGCCTCGACTTCACGCCGGCCGACCACGTCCGCTAGCCGGTAATCCGCGCCCTTGACCAGCACGATCGGCCGCACCCGCTTGATCAGCTCGAGCGGGGTGTCTTCTTCAAAGATGACGACCAGATCGACCGCTTCCAGTGCCGCCAACACGTCGGCGCGGCCTTCCGCCGGATTAATCGGCCGGCCCTTGCCCTTGAGCCGCGCCGTCGAAGCGTCACTGTTGAGCCCGACCACCAGCACGTCGCAGGCCGCGCGCGCCTCGGCCAGCAAGCGGATGTGGCCGCGATGCAGCAGGTCGAAGCAGCCGTTGGTGAAGCCAATGCGCAGCCCGTGCCGGCGCCAATCCGCCAGCCGCTCGTCGAGCACCGACCAGTCGAACACGATCTTGTCCTCGGGCGCGAGGGAGGCCGCCGGCAGGATGCGATGACGCAATTCGCCGAGCGATACCGTCGCGGTACCGCGCTTGCCGACTACGACGGCGGCGGCGGCATTGGCGGCGCGCATGGCGGATTCGTACGGTGTCTTCGTCGCCAGCAGCATCGCCATCACCGCGGCGACCGTGTCGCCGGCGCCGGAAACGTCGCGCACTTTGACCGGATACGCCTCTATATGGATCGGCGCCTGGCCTTCGACGTGGAGGCTCATGCCCTGTTCGCTGCGGGTGACCAGCACGGCTTCGCTGCCGATCATGCGCGCAAGCTCGGCGGCGGCGGCGGCGATCTCCGCGTCGCTGGCGACCGGACGATGCACGGCGGCGGCAAGTTCCCTGGCGTTCGGCGTGATCAGCGTCGCGCCGCGATAGACGCGGTAATCGTGGTGCTTCGGATCGACGATGACCGGCTTGTGCAGGGCCCGCGCCCTTTCGATAATGGCGCGGATGACGCGCTCGGTGAGCGTGCCCTTGGCGTAATCGGACAACACCACGGCGCCGGCCTTCGGCATCGCCGCTTCGGCACGGGCGATGATCGCGGCTTCGCTCTCCGCGCTCGCCGGCTCCGCGCTTTCCCAATCGGCCCGCAGCAGATGGGCCGAATGATGCTCGGAGACGTAACGTACCTTGCGCGTGGTCGGCCGCTTCTTGTCGGCCACCAGTTCGGGCGCGATGGCGGGAAGCCCGCCGAGCGATTCCCTTAACGTAGCGGCGGCGGCGTCATCGCCGACCAGACCGACGAAAATACATTTCGCGCCCAGCGCCGCGATGTTGCGCGCGACGTTGCCGGCGCCGCCGATCTCGACGGAATTGTGGGTGACCTTGAGCACCGGTGTCGGCGCTTCCGGCGAAATGCGCGTAACTTCGCCGTAGACGAAATCGTCGAGCATGAGGTCGCCGACGCACAGGACGGTCTGCCTGGCGACGTGCCGCAGCGCTGCTTCGAAATCGAACATCTTTTGCCCCGGGGCCAACGCTCCCCGATCCCTTCACCGATAACGCTCGGCGCGATCCAGATAGTTATCGACGTAGTGCTTCACGCCGTCTTCGAGCGGGGTGAAGTCCGCGTTATAGCCCGCGCGGCGCAGATTTTCCGTCTCGGCTTGGGTGAAATACTGGTAGCTGGCGCGGATCGCTTCCGGCATCTCGATATATTCGATATTCGGCTGGCGGCCGAGCGCCGCGAACATGGCCGCGATCAGATCGCGGAAACTGCGCGCCTTGCCTGTGCCGACATTGAAGATGCCGGAGACCGCGGGCGTATCCATCAGCCAGCGCACGACGGCGACCGCGTCGTCGACATAGATGAAATCGCGCTTCTGCTCGCCGTCGGCGATGCCGGCGCGGTGCGATTTGAACAGCCGGACCGGCTCGCCCGCCTTGGCGTCGTTGAAACGCCTGGCGACGAGACTCATCATGTCGCGCTTGTGGTATTCGTTGGGGCCGAACACGTTGAAGAATTTGAGCCCGGCCCATTGCGGCGGCAGCTTGTCCTTACGCGCGGCGCGTTCGGCAACCGCGAGATCGAACATGTGCTTGCTCCAGCCGTAGAGGTTGAGTGGCTTGAGCCGCTTGAGCGCGTCGGGCGACCAGTCGTCGGAAAAGCCGGCGGCGCCGTCGCCGTAGGTCGCGGCCGAGGAGGCATAGATGAAGGGCGTGCGCGTCGCCGAGCACCAATCGAACAGGCGCAGCGACAGCCGGAAATTGGTCTCCATCAGCAAATCGGCGTCGGTCGCCGTGGTCGAGGAGATGGCGCCGAGATGCACGACCGCGTCGAGCTTGCGGCCGTCGAGCCAGCGCAACAGATCCGCCGGCGGAACGAACTCGGCGAGCTGGCGGCTGGACAGGTTGTGCCACTTGCCGTCACGGCCGAGCATGTCGTTGACGGCGATGTCGGCCCGCCCGGCCTCGTTGAGGCTTGCGAGCACGTTCGATCCGATGAAGCCGGCCCCGCCGGTGACCAACAACATCGACGCCGTGAACACCGCTTGAGGTTGCCGTCGTTTCGTTTAGCCCCAGTCTCGCCCGGGGCGCAACACTGGACAGGGGAACGGCGACCGGCTAAGCCGCGAGCAAGCGCACGATGAAATGAACTTAAGTTCTTTACTATAAATGAATATTGATTCGCAGCTACAAACGAACTCGGGCGGCGACGAGCCGCCGATCCTGGTCGTGCCGTATATGTGGGTCGGCGATTTCGTCCGCTGCCACTCGGTCGTTACGCTTCTGCGCCAGCGCCTTCCCGATCGGCCGGTCGACATGCTGGCGACGACTTTGTGCGCCCCGCTCGCCGGCTTCATGCCCGGCGTCCGGCAAACCGTCGTCGCCGATCTGCCGCGCGGCCGCATCGCGCTTGCGCAGCAGCTCGCGCTGGCCAAGCGGCTCAAACAGCAAAACTACGGCAGCGCTCTCGTCATGCCGCGGACCTGGAAGTCGGCGCTCGCGCCGTTCCTTGCCGGCATTCCCGAACGCACCGGATTTTTCGGCGAAGGGCGTTTGCTGCTGCTCAACGATGTGCGTTTCGGCGAATGGCAATTACCGCGTACCGTCGACCGCTGCGCGGCGCTCGCGCTGCCGAAGAACGCAAAACTGTCGGCCGCGTGGCCGCCGCCGGCGCTTAACGTACCGGCAGAAGCGAGCGCCGACTGGCTCAAAACGCACGGATTTTCCGGCGCGCGGCCGCTGGTCGCGCTGGCGCCGGGCTCGGTCGCGCCGGCGCGGCGCTGGCCGAGCGATGGCTATGCCGCGCTCAGCCACCGGCTCCTCGCCCAGGGTTGCGACGTTTGCGTGCTCGGCGGCCCGAACGAAAAGGCGCTGGCGCGCGAGATCGTCGGCGACACCCGCGCGCGCGACCTCACCGGCAGCGATTTGCGCGACGCCATTCTCGCGCTGGCGGCGGCGACGGTCGCGGTCGCCAACGATTCCGGCCTCCTGCATGTCGCCGCGGCGCTCGGCACGCCGTCGATCGGGATTTTCGGGCCGATGACGGCCGCGCTGTGGGCGCCGCTCAATCCACTCGCCGCGGCGATCGAGATCGGCAGCGGGCTATCCTGCCGGCCGTGCAACCAAAATGTCTGCCGGCTCGGCCACCACCGTTGCCTGCGCGACATCAGCGCGGAGACGGTATTTGCCGCGACCCGCGATGCGCTCGCTGCAAGTGCGCGGCGGCCGCAAGTCCTTACGGAATAAGCGCAAAAGTAGCCGGCATAACGCCGTATTCATCAAATCGGCGTATGGCGTTTAGCGTCGAGAGGACAAAGACTAATGACGACGCTAGTCACGGGCGGAGCCGGCTATATCGGCAGCCACATGGTTTTCGAACTCGCCGACGCGGGCGAGCCGGTGGTCGTGCTCGACAACCTGTCCACCGGCTTTCCCTGGGCGGTCGCCGAGGGTGTCTCTCTTACGGTCGGCGACAGCGGCGACCAGGCGCTGGTCGCGCGCCTTATCCGCGAGCATGGCGTCGACGCCATCATCCATTTCGCCGCCTCCGTCGTCGTTCCCGATTCGATGCGCGATCCGCTCGGCTATTACCGCAACAACACGGTCAATTCGCGCGCGCTGATCGAATGCGCGGTGAATAACGGCGTACGCAACTTCATCTTCTCCTCGACCGCCGCGGTATACGGCAATCCGGTGGAAATTCCGGTGCGGGAAGATTCTCCGACGCAGCCGATTTCGCCTTACGGTTGGTCGAAGCTGATGACGGAGACGATGTTGCGCGACGCCGGCCGCGCGCACGGCCTCAATTACATGATCCTGCGTTACTTCAATGTCGCTGGCGCCGATCCGCGCGATCGAACCGGACAATCGAGCAAGGCGGCGACGCATCTGATCAAGGTCGCGGTGGAGGTGGCGCTCGGCGCGCGCGAAAAACTGGACGTTTTCGGCACCGACTACCCGACGCCGGACGGTTCCTGCATCCGCGATTACATCCACGTCAGCGATCTTGCCCGCGCGCATTCGGATGCGCTGCGCTGCTTGCGGTCGAGCGCACCGTCGCAGACGCTCAATTGCGGCTACGGCCGCGGCTTTTCGGTGCTGGAAGTGATCGACACGGTCAAGCGCGTATCGGGCGCCGATTTCAAGGTCGAGATCGCGCCGCCGCGTGACGGCGACCCGGCCCGGATCGTTGCCGATTCCGCGAAAGCGCGCGCGCTGCTCAGCTGGCAGCCGCGCTATGACGATCTTGCAACGATTGTCAGCCATGCGCTTTCCTGGGAACGCGCTTTGATGAAGCGGCGCGCGGCGCAAAAGGACAAAGGCGTGCAACTTGCGGCCGTCGGTTCAAAGCGGTCATAGGGCCGTGAAAATCGCTTGAAAACGCCGCCCCTTCCGGGCAAGAGCATGACCGGCAATGGCGGAGCCGGTTTTTCAGGGCCCCGCCGAAGCTTGGCGTGGGACGACAAGCTTTTGCGTAGTTCGGCCGCAGCGGGATTTTGACGGATCGCGTATGAAAGAATCCACGGCCGAAGATAAATATTCGACGCCCGATTTGGTGCGCCGGCTATTGGTCGACGAGGCGTGGCAGCATTGGCCGCGCTACCTTGTAGCATTCGTGCTGATGGTCACGGCCGCCACCGGCACGGCGCTCAGCGCTTATCTGCTCGGCACGCTGACCAACGAGGCCTATGTCGCGCGCAATTTCCACAGCATCGTCACCATCGGCATGGTGGCGATCGTGATCTTTTCGGCCAAGGGGCTCGCGACCTATTGCGCAGCCGTGATGCTCAACTCCATCGGCAATCGCATCATCGCCGACAACCAGCGGCGCATGTTCGACACGTTGCTGAGCCAGAATATCGGCTATTTCGCCGACCACCATTCGTCCGAATTCATCGCCAGGCTCACCACCGGCGCCGCCGCCGTAACGCAGGTCATCAATCTCCTGATCGGCGCCATCGGCCGCGACCTGATGTCGTTGATCGGGCTGTCGATCGTGATGGTAACGCAGGATCCGGTGATGTCGCTTGCCGGCTTCATCATGGCGCCGCCTGCTTTCTTCGTCCTGCGCAAGCTCATCCGCCGGGTGCGCGGCATCGCCCGCATGCAGTTCACCGGCGGCACGCGCATCATCGAGACCATGCAGGAATCGCTGCAGGGCATGCGCATGGTGAAGGCGTTTTCGCTCGAGGGCGAGATGCGCCGGCGTCTCAACGTCGATGTTGTCGGCGTCGAGCGCGAATCGAACAAGCTCGCCCGCGTGGCCAACCGCGCCAGCCCGCTGATGGAGACGCTTGGCGGCATTACCATCGCGCTGGCGATGATCTACGGCGGTTATCGCGCGATCGAGGGAGGCGGTTCTCCGGGCGCGTTCGTTTCGTTTCTGGCCGCATTTTTGCTCGCCTATGAGCCGGCCAAGCGGCTTGCGCGCCTCAATATCGACCTCAACAACAATCTGGTCGGCGTGCGCGTGCTCTACGAGGTTATCGACAGCCCGCCGGGCGAGTCGAACGACGACGACCGTCCGCCGCTCAAGCTCGCTTCGGCGCGGCTTGAATTCGCCGACGTGCGCTTCGCCTATCGCCCGGACACGCCGGTGCTGCGCGGCATGAGTTTCGTGGCGCAGCCGGGCAAGCTCACCGCTTTGGTCGGCCCTTCCGGCGGCGGCAAATCGACGGTGCTTGATCTGATCTTGCGTTTCTACAGCGTCGGTTCCGGCCGCATCCTGATCGACGGCCAGGATATCGCCACGGTTTCGCGCAATTCGCTCCGCCGTCAGATCGCCTATGTCGGCCAGATCGTGCAGCTGTTCCGCGGCAGCATCCGCGAAAATATCGGTCTCGGCCGCGTCGGCGCGAGCGATGCGGAAATCGTCGCCGCCGCCAAGGCCGCGCATGCGCACGAATTCATTCTCGGCTTCCCGGCCGGTTACGATACGCCGGTCGGCGAGCACGGCATGCAGCTGTCTGGCGGACAGCGCCAGCGCGTCGCGATTGCGCGCGCGCTGATCAAGAACGCGCCGATCATCCTGCTCGATGAGGCGACCGCTTCGCTCGATTCGGAATCCGAGAAGTATGTGCAGGAGGCGATCGCCGAGCTGCGCAAAGGGCGCACCACTTTGGTGATCGCGCACCGGCTTTCGACCATCATGCACGCCGACAACATTCTGGTGGTGGAAAGCGGTCAGGTGGTGGAATCCGGCCGGCACGACGAATTGCTGCGCAAGAACGGCCGCTACGCTTCGTTTTACCGGCTGCAGCTCAAGGAGCAGCGCGGACCGGAGCTGGCGCCGGTCGCGCTCAGCGGCTAGCGCGGCCTCTTTTCCCGATCAAGCTGCCGGCGGCCACTGTAGCCCTTCCGCTTTGAGCGCCTCCTGCACCTTCGGACGAGCGCCCACACGGTCGGCATACGCCTTGACGTTCGGCCATTTGCTCAGATCGATGCCCAAGCCAGGCGACCAGCGCAGCACCGCGAACATATACATGTCGGCAAGCGTGAACTTGTCGCCCATCAGGTATTGCTTGCCGGCAAGCTGCTTATCGAGCCATTCGAGGCGGCGGCCGATCACTTCGCGCGAGAGCTTCTTGAATTCGTCGGGCGTGGTCGGACGGAACAGCGGCCCGTAGGTCTTGTGCATTTCCGAGCCGACAAAGTTCAGCCATTCCATCATGCGGTAGCGCTCGGCCGAGCCCGAGGCGGGGGCGAGGCCGGCGGCGGGCTTCTGGTCCGACAGATATTGCAGGATCACCGGCGCTTCGGTGAAGCGCTCGCCGTTGTCGAGTTCCAGCACCGGCACCTGACCCTTTGGATTGATGGACCAATAATCCTTGCCGCTTTTGGTCTTCTTTTCGCGGATATCCACCTGTTCGAGATCGACGTCGATGCCGAGTTCGCTCGCTGCGATGTGCGGCGCGAGCGAGCAGGCGCCGGGCGCAAAGTAAAGCTTCATGGTCACAGAAAAACTCCTTGCCGATATTGGATTTTCGCGGGAGATGCCGCCGGACGCGGCGTGTCTTTATAGAGTCACCGGCGGGCGGCGGGCAACGTTGGCGTTGGAACTTTCGCCACATTGGCGGGTTGAGGGAAAGCCGCAACCCCCGCTAACCCTCATGGAGCTACCATGGGCGCCCGCCATGTCACTTTGCGCGTACAACCGCCGGTCCCGTATGGCGAGGTCACCATGGTGCCGGCCGGCTTAAGCGGGCGGCCGGAAGCTGACATGGCACGCGCGATGGCAGCAGCGTTCGCCGACATCGAAGCGCCGACCGCGGCCGAAATCTACGACCGGCTGCGGCAGACGTTTCCGGCGGCGCCGCTCAGCGCGCGCGTGGGAGCGCTCGCGGTCATCATGGAACGGCTGCGGCGCGCGTTCTAGCCACTACAACCCGAGATACGCGCTGCGCACGCGGTCGTCGGCGAGCAGTTCGCTGCCGCTGCCGGACGAGGTCACGCGCCCGTTTTCCAGCACATAGGCGCGGCTGGCGAGCTTGAGCGACAGCGCCACGTTCTGTTCGACCAGCAGGCAGGTGATCCCCTCGCCATTGAGCTCGCGGATGGTGTCGAGCACGGTGCGCACGATATTCGGGGCTAAGCCCAGCGAAGGTTCGTCGAACATGATCAGCTGCGGCGCCCCCATCAGGCAGCGGCCGATCGCGAGCATCTGCTGCTCGCCGCCGGACAATGTGCCGGCCGGCTGGCGCGCTCGCTCGGCGAGCTTGGGAAACGTGGCGAGCACGCGCTCGCGGTTTCTGTCGCGCCGCGCGCGGGCGCGCGGCAGCATGGCGCCGATGTCGAGATTTTCCGCGACCGAAAGGGTCGGGAAGACCTGGCGGCCTTCCGCCACCTGGCCGAGGCCGAGATTGCAGACCCGATGGCTGGGCCAGCGCGAAATGTCGGTGCCGCGGAAGGTGACGCGTCCGCGCGCTTGCGGCTGCATGCCGGCCACCGCGCGGATGAGCGTGGTCTTGCCGGCGCCGTTGGCGCCGACGATGGCGACGATCGCACCCTCTTCGACCTCAAGCGACACGGCGTCGAGCGCCTGCATGTCGCCATAGAACACGTCGAGGCCTTCGACCGTGAGCATCACACCTCCTCCGCTCCGAGATAGGACTGCACCACCGCCGGATCGCGCACCACCTGCTCGGGCGCGCCTTCGGCGATCGCAACGCCGTGGTCGAGCACCAGTACGCGGGAAGCGAGCGCCATCACCGCGCGCATGACATGCTCGATCAGCAGGATGGTCAATCCGCCGCGATTGAGCGCCCGCAGGATCGCGACCATCCGGTCGGTCTCGGTCGGGCGAAGTCCCGCCATCACCTCGTCGAGCAGCAGAAGCCGCGGCCCGGTAGCGAGCGCGCGCGCGACTTCAAGCCGCTTGCGGTCCGGCAGCGTCAGCGTCGAGGCGATGCGCTCGCGCTTGTCAAACAGATCGAGCTGCGTGAGGAGCTGATGCGCCAGCGCGCGCGCCGCCGCCACGTCGCGCCGGTGCAGCAGCGCACCGACGATGACATTGTCCTCGACGCTGAGCGCCGGAAACGGCCGCACGATCTGGAAGGTGCGGGCGATGCCGCGCCGGCAGACCGCATCGGCGGAAAGCCCCTGCACCGGCTCGCCGGCGAAGACGATTGTGCCGGCGTCGGGGGGCATGGCGCCGGCGATCATATTGAACAACGTTGTCTTGCCGGCGCCGTTCGGGCCGATAACGGCGAAGATCGCACCTTGCGGCACGGCGAAGCTCACCTGATCGACCGCGACCAGGCCGCGGAAGCGCTTGCTAACGCCGTCGAGCGACAGGAGCACGCTCATGTCTTGCTCCGGCTCACGCCGAGAAGCCGCGCCAGCGGCGGCCAGACACCGTCGGGCAGCGCCACAATGACGATCAGGAGACAGATGCCGTAAAACACCTGCTTGGCGCCGGGCAGGTCGAGGCTGCAAGCCGCCATCGCGGCATTGAGCGCTTCGGCAAGGCCGGTGAGCACGAACGCGCCGAGGATCGGCCCGAACAAGGTGCCGATGCCGCCGATAATCGGGCCGAGGATGATCTCGACCGAACGGGCAATGCTGAACACCTGCTCGGGAAACAAGTTGTTGTAGAAGAACGCATAGAACACGCCGGCAAACGATGTCACCGCGGCCGATACCATCACCGCGATCATCTTGTAGCGGAAGGTGTCGATGCCGGCGGCGCGCGCCGCAACTTCATCCTCGCGGATGGCCAGCCAGAAATAGCCGATCCGGCTTTTCAGGAGGACATGGCAGAGCGCGAAGATGGCGGCGGTGGCGCCGAAGATGACGTAGTAGAACATCGCCGGATCGCCGCGCAGCCGCCACAGATCGTTGTGCGCGTATTGCCTGACCGGCAGGAACAGTCCGCTCGAGGCGCTGACGAAGCTCCAGTTGTCGAAGCCGATGCGGGCGAACTCGGCGAAGGCGATGGTGAGGATGACGAAATACACGCCGGCGACGCGGAAGCGGAACGCCAGGAATCCGATGATCGCTCCGCAGGCGGTGGCGACCGGAATGGCGGCCAGCAGTCCGAGCCACGGACCAATGCCGAACCGCGTGAACAAGGTCGCGGCCACATAGCCGCCGAGCCCCAGATAGATCGCATGGCCGAGCGAAAGTTGGCCGGCAAAGCCCATCATGATGTTCCACGCCTGGCCGGCATAGGCGAAGTACAGAATAATGATGAGCACGGTGAGCAGATAATCGTTGACGACCCACGGCGCCGCCAGCAAGGCGGCGGACAACAACGCGAGCAGAACGGCGCCGCGTCGCGACATCGTGGCGGTCAACGGCGCGATCATGCCAGCCTCTTGCCGAGGATACCCTGCGGCCGGAACAGCAGAACCAGAACCAGAATGGCGAAGGCGAACATGCTTTTGACCGACGGCGTGAACATAAGGCCGGCGAGCGCCTCGGTGAGGCCGATCAAAACGCCGCCCAAAAGCGCGCCCGGCATCGAGCCGAGACCGCCGGTGATGACGATGACAAAGGCGAGCAACGTGTAGCTCGGCCCAAGCGTGGGAGTGGTGTCGATGATCAGCGTCAGCATGGTGCCGGCGGCGCCGACGCAGGCCGCGCCCAGCCCGAAAGTGAGCGCGTAAAGCCGCTTGACGTCGAGCCCGACCACCAGCGCGCCGGTGTGATTGTCGGCGCAGGCGCGAATCGCCTTGCCGACCAGTGTGAAGCGGAAAAAGACGAACAGGCCGGCGGCGAACGCGATCGCGGCCAGGCCGGCATAGACCTTGGCCGCATCGACCAGCACCGGCCCGAACTGGAAGCTCTCGAAGCCGTACGCGGTCTGCACCGAGCGCGCGTCGGGCCCGAAGATGATCAAGAGCGTGTTGGTGATGACAATGGCGAGCGCCACCAGCAGCAGGAACTGGGTGTGCTCGGGGCGGGTCACGAACAGATTGATCAGCCCGCGCTGCAGCACATAGCCGAACGCGAACATGACCGCCGCGATCGGAACGAGAAGGATCAGCGGATCGAGATGCAGGCCGGTGCAGAGCACCACCGCGAGGAACATGGCGATGGTCATCATCTCGCCATGGGCGAAGTTGACCACGCGCACGACGCCAAAGATGACCGATAGTCCGAGCGCCATCAGCCCGTAGACGAGCCCGGTCAAGACCCCGCCGATGGCGACGTTTAGATAGAGGTCAAACGGCACCGATCGGCCCCGGAGCAAGCAGTCTTGTTCCCGCCGGCGCGGGAACGACGCCAGGGAGACTGCGGCGCCTCACCCGCGGCTTTGGTAGGACGGCAGCGGCCATTCCGGCTTGGCGTTGGCGGCCTCTTTGGGCGCCAGCGTCACAAGCTTGCCGCCGATATTCTGGATCGCGCCGTCCTTGACTTTGTCGTTCTGGCCCTTGGCGTTGAAGCTGATGCCCGGGCCGATGCTGACATTGTCGGTGATGTTGGCGGTACGGATGGCTTCGGCCAGCGCCTTCGGATCGGTCGAGCCGGCGCGCTTGTAGGCGTCGGCGGCGACCAGCAGCGCCTCGAAGGTGAAAATGTGGTTGGTGTTGAGGTTGACGCCCGGATCGGCCTTGGCCAACGCGGCTTCCAGCACACCGGTGAGCTTTTTGTGCGGGTCATACCAGGGCACGAAGCTGATCGGGCCGTCGGAGAGTTTGCCCAGCGTCTTGATGTACTGGTCCTCGTACCAGCCCGGACCCATGCTGAGGATCGCCTGCGGCGTCCAGCGCTGCTTGACCAGTTCGCGCGTCAACAGCATCGCGTCGTTGAGGCGGCTGACCACGAGCAGCGCGTCGGCATTGGTGGCCTTCGCCTTCGCCACTTCGACGGAGAGGTCGCGCGCGGCCGGATCGTAGGAGATTTTCTCGGCGATGGTGTAGGGCATGTCGAATTTCGGCAGAACGTGGTCGACCGCGCCTGCGATCGACGTCCCATAGGTGTCGTTGATGTGCATGAATACCACCGTCTTCGGCGTCGCGCCGGCGGCGGCGAAAATTTCCTTCTGATTGTCGAAGGCATCGCCGACGATCATCGGCCCGGTGGGGAAATTCCTGAACACGAACTTATAACCCTGCTCGGTGATTTGCGGCGCGCCGGCGATGTTGATGACGAGCGGAATGCCCTTCTGCTCGGCGACCTGGGCGATCGCGGTGGTCTGGCCGGAATCGAAGGCGCCGACCAACAACTGCACGCCATCGTTGATCAGCTGCTCGGCGCGGGCACGCGCGGTATCGACGTTCGACTCGGTGTCACCGTTGACGATCGCAAGATCCGGCAGGCCCAACGACTTCAGGATCGCGGGCGCAATAGCGACGCCGCGCTGACAGTCCTGGCCGATGCCGGCCTGCAAGCCCGAACGGGGCAGCAGCACGCCGACCTTCAGCGGACCGCCCTGCGCGCGCAGAATGCTGAACGGCGCGGCGCTGGCGATGAAACCGGCGGCGCCGAGGCCGGCGGTAAAGGTGCGGCGAGTCGCGCGGGCGGCGTTCGACCGGGATTTGGTTTTCATGACGAGATCCTCCCAGATCTTTGTGTAGCAGACTTATGTTGTCCGGCCCCATGATGCCGGATGGAGACGAGCGGCCACAAGCTCCGAAATCGTCGCGGGTCCCGGCATCCGCTCCGGCCCTCCCCCCGCTCGCGCTCCGCCCAAGAGCAAATTTCGTGCCGTCGGTATGTTGTGTGAAGAACGGGGGCATTCTACCGCTTGCTGGTTCCGCCGGCGCTGTGGCCGTGGCGGTGGCCCCCGAGTTAGACGCCTTTCCGCACGACAGAGGATTCTGCTGTTTTTCCGCAGCGCAGAAACGTCGGTCATGGCCCTTCGCGTCGTTCGCGGCACCGCAAGATCATGTCTGAGATTGAGGGTAAAGATGGGGTAATCGGCCGGCGTTCTTGTGGATAGCTGAAGATTTTGGGT
>CAYVPC010000010.1:0-34054 GCA_964453555.1 uncultured Hyphomicrobiales bacterium
TGAGCTTCTTGGTATATTCCGCATTGGCCTTGGGGTCGGGCTTGACCACGCGGGCGCGCACGGCCGCATCGGTGTAGAGGACGTTCAGCTTGAAGTAGATGCCGCCGCATTCAGCGAGCGCCAGCCAGTAAGCCCGACCGTTGAACGCGCCGGGCGCGGTGACGAGCGTATCGCGCTTGTCGACAGGTATCGCCGGCGCAGCCGGCTCTGCGGCGCGGCGCTGATCGTATTTCTGGCGCAACGTCTGCGCCTGCGCGCCCGCCGCGGCGATGAAGAACGCAAGTACGACAACGGCGACGCTGAAGAATACTCCGCGCATGGCGCGATTATACCCGCCCCGCAGGACTTAAAACCGCTCCACCCATGGCCTCAGTTCGATTTCCCACGCCCAGGCGCTGCGGTGCTGCCGCAAGAGATCGAGATAGGTTTGGGCAATCGCATCGGGGTCGAGCATGCTGTCGGGCTTGTCGGCCGGCTCGGTTCGGGTGGCGCTGCGGATGCCGCCATCGATTACGACATGGGCGATGTGAAGGCCTTGCGGCGACAGCTCGCGCGCCAGGCTTTGCGCGAGCCCGCGCAGTGCGAATTTGCCCATGGCGAAGGGAGCCGATTGGGCATAACCCTTCACGCTTGCAGACGCGCCGGTAAACAGGACCGCGCCATGCTTGTGCGGCAGCATGCGCTTGACCGCTTCCTGGGCCACCAGGAAGCCGCCAAAGGCGGAGACGATGATTGATCTCTCCACCTCGGCGGGGTCAAGTTCGATGATGGGCCCGCGCGTGCGGTAGCTCGCGTTGTAAACAACGACATCGGGTGCGCCGAAGGCGGCTTCAACGTCCGCGAACAGTCTAACAACCTCGGCGCGTTTGGTTGCGTCACATGCAAAAGCCCTGCCGCCAACCTCTTTCGCCAGCGGCGCAAGCTCGGCCGCGCGCCGCGCGGCAAGCGCGATTTCCATTCCGGCTTTCTTGAACGTCCGCGCCACCGAGGCGGACAGCCCGCCGCCCACTCCGACGATCAACGCCGTCCGATATGCCACTTCGGCCATGCCGCCCTCCGCTTCGTGCTTAGTGTAGCAGAAGCGGCCTAGTCGACCACGGCGACGGCGTTGATTTCGACCAGGCAACGCGGATCGGTCGCGAGCCGCACGACCTGCACCGTGGTTGTCGCCGGTTTGGCGTCACGAAAATACTCCGCCCACGCCCGGTTAAGAGCATCCTGATCGGAAAGGTCTGTGACAAAGCGATCGGCCGTAACCACATCGGCAAAAGTGGCGCCGACCGCTTCAAGCCCGCGCTTGAGATTGTCCAGCGCCGCGCGCGCCTGCCCAGCCATGTCACGCGGCATGGCATCGAACTCCTCCGGGCGGTGCGGATGATGGTGATAAACAGGCGCCGCGGTGACGCCGGCGAGATAGACGGTCGTTCCGCCCGTAACCTTGATTGCCGGCGCATATGGCATCCAGAGGTCCGGTGCATCCGGCCAGTGAATGTGCTGGATAGTCTTGGGCATGTTGTTAACTCCAGTTACATCCTGAAAACTCCGAACTTCGTCTCCGGGATCGGCGCGTTAAGCGCCGCCGAGAAGCACAGCGCCAGCACACGGCGCGTTTCGCTCGGCGCGATGATGCCGTCGTCCCACAGCCGCGCGGTGGCGTAATAGGGATCGGCTTCCTTATCGAACTGATCGCGTATGGGTTGCTTGAATTTTGACTCTTCTTCGGCCGACCAGGTTTTGCCCGCGGCTTCGATGTTGTCACGCCGCACGGTCGCCAGCACGCTCGCTGCCTGCTCGGAGCCCATCAGCGCCACGCGCGCACTTGGCCAGGTGAAAAGAAAGCGCGGGCCATAGGCGCGGCCGCACATGCCGTAATTGCCGGCCCCGTAGGAGCCGCCGACGACGACGGTGATCTTCGGTACCTGCGCGCAGGCGACCGCGGTGACCAGTTTGGCGCCGTCCTTGGCGATGCCGCCTGCCTCGTACTCGCGCCCCACCATGAAGCCGACGATGTTTTGCAGGAAGAGAAGCGGAATGCGCCGCTGGCAGCAAAGCTCGATAAAGTGCGCGGCTTTCAGTGCACTCTCCGAGAACAAGATACCGTTGTTGCCGAGAATGCCGACCGGGATGCCGTGGATGTGCGCAAAACCCGTAACGATCGTGGTGCCATACAGGGCCTTGAATTCATCAAATTCGGAGCCGTCGACCAAGCGCACGATCACCTCGCGTATGTCGAATTGCTTCTTGAGATCGGCCGGGACGACGCCGTCGAGTTCGCTGACTTCATAGTGCGGTTCGGCGAGCCTGGTGAGCGGAATATCGATCGCTTTCTTGGTGTTCAGGCTAGCAACAATGCGCCGGCAAAGCTCGAGCGCGTGGCGGTCGTTCTCGGCATAATAGTCGGCGACGCCGGATTTTCGCGCATGCACGTCGGCACCGCCGAGATCTTCCGCCGAAACCACTTCGCCGGTCGCCGCCTTCACTAGCGGCGGCCCGCCAAGGAAAATCGTGCCTTGCTTGCGCACGATAATCGTTTCATCCGACATAGCCGGCACGTAGGCGCCGCCGGCGGTGCAAGAACCCATGACGACCGCAATCTGCGGCACGCCCACCGCCGACAACGTGGCCTGGTTGTAGAAAATCCGTCCGAAATGTTCGCGATCCGGAAACACCTCCGGCCATTGCGGCAGATTTGCGCCGCCGGAATCGACGAGATAGAGTCAGGGCAACCGGTTCTCGCGCGCGATTTCCTGCGCCCGCAAGTGCTTTTTCACCGTCAGCGGATAGTAGGTGCCGCCCTTGATCGTGGAATCATTGCAGACGATGACACATTCCCGGCCGAATACGCGGCCGACACCGGTGATGATGCCTGCTGCATGAATCGCGTCGTCGTACAGGCCGTCGGCGGCAAGCGGCGACAATTCGAGGAACGGCGTGCCGGCGTCGATCAACGTCAGCACGCGGTCGCGCGGCAGGAGTTTGCCGCGTGCCAAGTGGCGCTCGCGGGCGCGCACAGAGCCGCCCTCGGCCGCCTTGCTCCGCCGCGCTTGAAGTTCAGCGACCAGTGCCCGCATGGCGGTTTCGTTGGCGCGGAACTCCGGCGACGCGGTATCGACTTTCGTTGCGATGGCGGTCACGAATCCCCCCGTGTGAGCCGGATTTCACTATGACGCTCATGCAAGCGCAATGCGCCCGGCAGGGGCACTATGCGAATTCCATTGGCAGACGAGAGGCGCCGGGACGCGGGCGTCAGGCGTCCTCGGCTCTAGGCGCGCACTTCCTGGCGTTGAAAGACCACGTAGCCGATGACGAACAGCATGATGGCGCCGGCGATCATGGCAACGATCTCGGGCCACACGACCAGAAGGCTTTGCAGGAACGGCAGCGGAGCGCCGGGAACCGAGCCCGGCTGCAATAAAACCAGGCCGAGAGACGCCAACAAAGGCTGTTGGGTGGAGCGTACCGTCGGATCCAGGAGCGCCCCGACAATCTCACCGTACATGGCACCCGGCGATATGCGGGCGAACGCCTGAAGAATACCGAGATGCTTCAAGAGATCGTCAGGTGTCGCCACAGTGTCCGAGATGAACAGCGCGGCCGCATATGGCGAGAGCAGCGGCCAGAGCATGGTGAGGAACAGCCACAGGCCCAATGCGGCAAGCGCCGCCGTAGCCGCGGACCGAAACAAAATCGAAAACAAAAGCGCCAGCCCGAGCCAAACGCCCGCATAAATGACCGTCACGCCCAGCATAGCCAGGGCGCGCGCGACCTCTTCCGGTCCGGGCGGAAGTCCAAGGGTCAGTATCCCGAGTCCGATCACCATCAGCCAAAGCGCCACCAGCATGACGGTGATGGTGATCAATCCGCCGAGGAATTTTCCGAACAGCAACGCGTCGCGATAAATCGGTTGCGAGAGAATGCGCGATAGCGTCCGTTGGTTGCGTTCGCTGTTCACCAGATCAAAGCCGATCCCGATAGCGACCAGCGGGACGAGGAAGGACAACACGGACACGAATGGCGGCAGGCCTTCCCTGGCCCTGGTGAACAGGCGCAGGAACAAGAACGGGTCTTCCGCGGAGACTTCGCGAATTTGCTGAATTGCAGTGTAAACGACACCGACCGCCATCAGCACGACGATCCATTCCATGATGACCATGCGAATGCCGGTCAAATGGTCCGACAGCTCCTTGAGCGTGACTACCCCGAGCCCGGCAAAGGCGGAACCTTCACGCCGCATGGCGGGTTCCCTCCTTCGCGGCCGCGGCTTCGTTCCGCTTGCTTTCGAAGTAACGGGTATAAATGGCTTCGAGGCTTGGCTCCTGGACGCCGAGAAATTTCAGCCTGCCCTGCATCGCAACTACTTCATTTGCCGCTTCTGGGCGCACGTCGCGGTCGGCGTGCAAGCGCAATTTGCCGATGCCGGTGCGTTCGACACCGCTCACGCCGGGAATGAGCGCAAGCCGTTCGACAAGACCGGCGCCGTCCGCCTCGATATCGACCACAAATCCGCCGCCGAGCACTTCGCGGCCAAGCTCGGCCACCGTGCCCATGAGCGCGATATGGCCGCCGCTGAACAGGGCAACGCGGTCGCATATGCTCTGCACGCGCTCGAGCATGTGCGACGAGAGCAGCACCGATACACCTTCGGCCTTGAAGGCCCGGATGATGCCGAGAAGTTCCGCCGTGGCGTGCGGGTCGAGGCCGGTGGTCGGCTCGTCGAGGATAGCGATCTGGGCGCCCTTCATCAGAATTTCCGCGAGCCCCAGCCGCTGGCGCATGCCGCGCGAGAACGTGCCGACGCGCTTTTCGATCTGATCAGCGAGACCGACCCGCTTCAGCGCGTCCGCGATCTTCTTTTCGCGTTCATCCTTGTTAAAGCCGATCAGCCGGGCGGTGTAACGCAAATTGTCGCCGGCGGTGAGTTGATCGTAAAAGCCGACTGTGTCCGGCAGGTATCCGACGCGGCGCTTGACTGAAAGCGGCTCACGCGCGGGATTGAATCCCAGCACGCGCACCTCGCCACCGGAAATCTCAGTTAGACCGAGCAGCATCAGAATTGTCGTGGTCTTGCCGGCACCGTTGGGCCCGAGCAAACCGAAAATCTCGCCGCGCCCGACGGTGAACGAAATCGCATCGACGGCGACGGCGCCGCCGTACCTCTTGGTAAGGCCTTTCGCCTCGATGACCGTTTGCTCGTTCATCGACGGCCGAACCTTGCGACCGCGCCGACCATGACCAGCAGGGCGACGCCTATAATGCCGACGCCGGCAATGCCCCACATCGTCGAAGTGGTTACCGTTACGCGGAAGTTGGTCGAAGCCGACTCGCCGCGGGCGGCGGCGCGGATCGTAGTTACATAGTCGCCGGCAATCGCCTTGTCGGTCGGCGTAATCAGCGCCTGCACTTCCTTGTTGGCGCCCGGCGCGATGTGGTCAACGCTCTTTGGTTCGAACGTGATCTTCCAGCCGCTCGGCGCCGAGCCGGAAAGCTCGACTTGGTCGGCCGGCGCAGTGCCAATGTTCGTGATAACGACCGGTACAGTGGTTTCCTTGCCTGCGGACGCGCGCGTCGACAGCAGACCCTCGCGGCCGCTCACGTCGAGCCTTGGCTGGCCGGTGATGTCCATCGTGAGATCGGCCGTTGCGGTGGCATCCTCGGCGGTGATACGCGCCTCTACTTTGTAACTGCCGGCAGCAGCCGTATTCGGCGGCGTCACCTTGAGCTTCACGTTCTTGGTCTGGCCGGGATCGACTGGAACCGCGTTGAGCTCCTGGCTGCTATAGCCTTCTGTGAACGACGCATCGAAATTTTGCGGCGTCTGGGCCGACAAACTGACAGTGAGCTTCTTGCCGCTGTCGTTCTTGATGGCAAGTTGATACTCGAAGCTCGATTTCGAGGTGCCGCGCAGTTCGGGAAGCTGCGGCGTGAGCGTTAGCTTGGCCGGCAGATCCTTGGCGAGCGTCACCGCGATCGGCAATTGCGCATTGATCGACCCGCCGGTCGCGTTGATCGTAAGCGTTTGCGTGGCGACGTCGGCGGTCTTCGGCACGTCAAGCCGCAACTCGAGCGACACGCTCGAATTGGTGGCCGGCATCGCAGCGGCGACCGGCTGGCCGGCGCCCATCAGCGTTGCGGTCCAGCCGGCCGGAATCCCGGTAACCGACAACGCCAGCCGCTCGGGAGGCAGAGCGTAATTCTGCAATTTCAGACTGATGGTGGAGGTTTCACCCGGCCGTACCGTGACGGCAGGATAGTCGCTCATCAAATAAAGGCCCTTGACGTCCTTGGGGGCGTCTTCGGCGTTGGCAATCGGCGCCAGCAAAGCCGCGAAAGCGGCAAGAGCGGCGATAAATGGATATCGCATTTTGTAGACTCCCGTGCAGGAAACGGTTCGGTGCCCCCTCCCACGGCGCGCTAGATGAGCACGGGCGAGAAGCCGCCATTGTGGGCGCAATCGTGACGAAATCATGCAGACGATAGCCTATTGGCAAGACCTGCGGTAGAGAGCCGCACTTTAGCGTTAAAACGAGCGCTAGATTGCGTACATGCCCCGCAGGCCAGAAATCAGCGCCGGTCTCCTGACGTTCCGCCGCAGGACAACCCTCGAAGTGCTGCTGGCGCACCCTGGCGGGCCGTTCTGGGCAAAGAAGGACGACGGCGCCTGGACCATTCCCAAGGGCACGGCCGAACCAGGCGCCGATCTGCTTGCCACCGCGCAGCGCGAATTCACCGAAGAGACCAATCTCGTCGCCGCCGGCGAGTTCACGCCGTTGATGTCGGTGAAGCAAAAAAGCGGGAAGCTCGTGCACGCCTTCGCTTTCGAAGCTGATTTCGACCTGGCGGCGTTCGCGAGCAACAGTTTTGAGATCGAATGGCCGCCAAAATCAGGCCGGCGACAAAGCTTTCCTGAGGTCGATCGCATCGCCTATTTCGCACTGCAATCCGCGATGCACAAAATCATCCCCTATCAGCAGCCGCTGTTACGCGAACTCGAACTGCGCCTCGGTTAGGCCTCGCGGTGCTCTTCCGGCCAGTCGACCTCGTCGTGCGCAAGCACCCACGGCTCACGCCGGGCGGCCTCGCGCCATTCCTGCCACGCCGCCAGCGCCACATGGGCGCGCATATAATCTTTAGCAGCGGCGCTTACATTCACCGCGTAGGTGTGGAATCGCCAAACAACCGGTGCATACATGGCGTCGGCAGCGCCGAAATTACCGTACAGAAAAGATCCCCCGCTCCCGAAACGCAAACGGCATTCGCTCCAGATGGCGTCGATGCGCGCGACATCTGCCGCCGCGCCGTCGTCAAGGGCGCGCGGAATAACCTGCCGGCGCACATTCATCGGCAACAGATTACGCAACGCGCCGAAGCCGGCGTGCATCTCCGATGCCACGGCGCGGGCGTGCGCGCGTGCCGCCGGATTCTTCGGCCACAAACCGGCGGCGGGAAATTTTTCGGCGAGATATTCGAGGATCGCAAGCGACTCCCAAACGTGAACGTCGCCGTCGATAAGCACCGGCACCTTGCCGGCACCGCTCAATTTCAGGAGTCGCACCTTGAAGTCCGGCGCATCGAGCGAGATCAGCGTCTCTTCGAACGCGATCCCGGCGACCTTCATCGCCAGCCACGGCCGAAACGACCAGGATGAATAGTTCTTGTTGCCGATGACAAGACGTAACGACATGGGTCCCGGGCTGCATTGCAGATGCGAGAGAGGACCATACCGGCCGCGCCGGGACAAGGAGCGGCGGTTTACGCCTGGCCGGTCATCACCGCTACAAACGAAGCAAAGAGCACCGCCGCGGCCGCGAAAATCACCACGGCTGCGGTCTCGATCCAGGCGCTTGTTGCCCGTCGGACCTCGTCGGCCGCCGGATACGCCTCGCCGGCAATAGCGGCGGGCAATTCGGTTGATGACATCGGATGCTCCCCAGGGAATCGTCGTCCCCGAAGGCAAATTCTTCCACGACGAACTGAAAGATCCGATTAACGGCGACGCTGGATCGCCAAAAAAAATGTGCAACCCCTTCCCGTCAGGGACCGGGAAACAACGTTGTCGTCTTGCCGGCAAGCCAATAGGTGACGAGGCCAGCCCATTCATGGGCTGCGGTGTCGGTCAGCCGCAAACCCTCTCCCAGCGAAGAAAACGGCCGCACCAAGTCGATCGGGCCGGACGTCCGCCAATCGACTGGATAGGCTTCGACCGGGAATTGAGCCGCCCGGAACGCCGCGATCGCGCGCGGCATGTGGGCGGCCGATGTGATCAGGAGCCAGCGTTCGCCCGGTTTTGGGTTGGCGACGAGGCACGAGAACACCGCATTCTCGATCGTATTGCGCGACTGCTCCTCCGCGGTAATACGATCGCGCGCGACGCCGAGCGCCTCCAATTGCGAAACGGCGAACAGCGCTTCAATGCCCTCGTAGAAAACCAGCGCGTTGCTGCCCCCGGAATAGATGATGCGAGCGTTCGGGTAACGACGGGCCAGTTCGGCGGCAGCCGTCAGGCGCTCGGCGCCTTCATTGAGCGCCACCACACCGTGCGCGGCCGACACGTCCGGCGAGATCGCGCCGCCAAGCACGACGATGCCGTCAGGCGATCCGCGCGAGGCGTCCCATGGCGGGAAGCGCTGTTCCAGGGGGAGAATAAGCGCGCTGCCGAGCGGGGAGAGTCCCGCGACGGCGATGAGCACGATGCTCGTCACGATGAGCCAACTGGCAAGCCGCGTGAAGCGCGTAAGCAGCAGAAGCAGCCCTGCCAGCCCGACGGCGATCAGCAGATTGGACGGCAGCGCAAAGAAGCCGAGGATTTTGGAGAGGATGAAGAACATCCACGCCCTATTTGTCGGCCGTGCGGTCGCCGGCGATCACGACCGCGATTTCCGCCACGCCGCGTAGCGTGCTTTCGCCTCGTCGTTCGGCGGATAAAGACCGGGCAGCTTCACGCCCTTTTCGACTTCGCCGAACACCCAGCTTTCGTACAGCTCGTGCTCGGCACCTTCCTGCGCGACAAATTCGGTCATCGCCTGTGGAATAACCACGGCCCCGTCATCGTCCGCCACGATCACGTCGTCCGGGAATATGGCGCATCCGCCGCAGCCGATCGGCTGCTGCCAGCCGGCAAAGGTCAGTCCGTTGATCGAAGCCGGCGCCGCGACACCGGCACACCAGACCGGCAGCGCGCTGGTCAGCACGCCCGTCCGGTCGCGCACGACGCCGTCGGTGACCAGCGCGGCAACATTGCGCTTTTTCATGCGAGCGCAAAGAATATCGCCGAAAATACCGGCGCTCGGTACACCCATCGCGTCGGCGACGACGACCGCGCCCGCCGGCATCTCCTCGATGGCCGCCCGCGTCGAGACCGGATTGCCCCAGCTTTCGGCGGTCGCAAGATCTTCACGCACCGGGAGAAAGCGCAAGGTGAACGCTCGCCCCACGATACGCTCGCCTTTCGGCGTGAGGGGCTTCGGACCGTTCATCCAGCAGCGCCGGATGCCTTTCCGGAGCAACATGCTGGTGATGGTCGCGGTCGTGACTTTGCGCAGAATATCGAACACAGCATCGCTCATGGCCGGCCTCGCTTACGTCGCGTCTCTTTGCAGCCAGTGCCCGATCCGCTCGACCGCTTCACGCATCTCCTCGCGCGCGCCAGCATAGCACAGGCGCAAGAACTTCCGGCCGTGCAGCGGATCGAAATCGACTCCCGGCGTCGCCGCCACGCCAGCCTCCTCCAGCAAGCGGGTGGCAAATGCAAAGCTGTCGCTGGAGAACCGCGAGATGTCGGCATAAAAGTAAAACGCGCCGTCGGCCGGCAGAAATGAATCAAGGCCGATCCGCGGCAGTCCATCCAGCAAAATGCGCCGGTTCTCCTCATAGCCTCGCCGAATGCCTTCAAGTTCGGCGCGTCCGTCAAAAGCGGCTTCGGCCGCGATTTGCGAAAGCGTCGGCACCGAGATCGCCAGATTCTGCTGCAGGCGCTCGACCGCCCGCAGCAACGAGGGCGGCACGATCATCCAGCCGATCCGCCATCCGGTCATACAGAAATATTTGGAGAAGGAGTTCACGATGATCGCATCGGATGAGATGCGCGCTGCACATTCGGCGGCAAAGGCGTAATCGAGCCCGTGATAAATCTCATCAGAGATCACGACGATGCCAGCGTCCTCGGCACAGTGGATCAATTCGGCAAGCGCCGCCGCCGTCATCATCGTGCCGCTCGGATTGGCGGGCGAACCGACGATCATACCTTTGAGCGGCTTTACGCGGTGTTGAGCGAGCAACGCTTCGCCGGTTACCGACCAACGCGCTGCTGCGTTGGTCTCGATTGCCACCGGTTCGCAGCCAAGCGCGGCGAGTATGTGGCGATACGGCGGATACCCGGGCAGCGGAACCGCCACGCGATCACCCGGCTCGAAAGCGGCAAGGAAAGCCAGAATGAATCCCGCGGACGACCCCGTCGTCACGACGATTCGGGCCGGGTCGATGTCGAGCTCGTGCCACTCCGCATAGGCGCGCGCAATGCGCCGCCGCAACGAGGCGATGCCCAGCGTCTCGGTGTAGCGTAGCGGGGATGAAAGCGCCCCGCGCGCCGCCGCGATCGCCGTCACCGGTGCGCCGGCCGCCGGCTGACCCACTTCCATGTGAATGATGCGGCGGCCCTGCGCTTCCAGACGTGCCGCCGCCGCCACCACGTCCATCACCATGAAGGGCGGCACGGCGCTGCGCGCCGACGGCTGCAGCAGCTGTTTGGCCCTCTCAAGCATCGCCCTGCCCCGGCAATTTCCCGGCCTTTAGCGCCCGCCCCGGTGCTGCCGTATTCACGAGGTTTTCTATGGTGTTACTTTGTTCTTGCAATGCGTCGGCCTCGCGTAGACTCCGCACTGCTATCCATTGCCTTGGTCCCACCGCAACGGGCCGCTATTTTATCCGAGATGATCGTCGCACGACCTCCTAGCAAGGCGCGCCCCTCGAAACCAGCGTCGCGCGCGGTGGCGCTCGCCACCGCGGCCGCACTCGCGCTGGCGAGCGCGCCCGCACGGGCACAGGCCGGCTCCGCTGCCGGCATACCGATGATCCGCGACGCGGAAATCGAGCAGCTGTTGCGTGACTATACGGGGCCGATTTTGCGCGTCGCCGGGCTTAGCCAGCAGAACGTCCGGGTCGTGATCATCAACGAAAACGTATTCAACGCCTTCGTTATGGACGCTCACCGCATCTTCGTTTTCACCGGCGCGCTAAAGCAGGCGACCACGCCCAATCAGCTCATTGGCGTGTTCGCGCATGAGACCGGCCATATCGTCGGCGGCCACCTCTCCAAGATGCGTCAGGAGCTTGCCAATGCGCAAACTGCCGCGATCGTCGCCATGCTGATCGGCGTCGGCGCCATGGTCGCGGGCGCGAAGACAAACAGCCTGGACATGGGCAATGTCGGCGCGGCGGCGCTAAGTGCGCCGCAATCCTATCTCGCCCACACGCTGCTGGCCTATCAGCGCGCGCAGGAAGAACAGGCCGACCGCGCCGGCGTCCGCTTCCTGACGATGACCGACCAGTCCGCAAAGGGCATGTACGACACCTTCAAGCGGTTCGCCGACGAAATGATGTTTTCGGCCGCCTATATTGATCCGTATGTGCAAAACCATCCGATGCCGGCGGAACGCATGGCCGCGCTGGTTGAACTGGTGAAGACGCCCTATTGGGACAAGAAAGACCCGCCTGAGCTGCAATTCCGCCACGACATGATGCGAGCGAAGCTTTACGGTTTCACCGAGCGGGCCGACGCCGTGTTGCGGCGCTATCCGTCATCGGACACCAGCATGCCGGCGCGCTATGCGCGCGCCATTGCGACCTACCGGTTTGGCGATCTGCGTTCCGCTCTTGCGCAGATCGACAGCATGATCGAGGCGATGCCGAACTATCCGTATCTGTACGAACTCAAGGGGCAGGCGCTGCTCGAAAGCGGACATCCCGCGGAGGCCATCGCGCCGCTGCGCCGTGCCGTGCAGCTCGCGCCCAATCCCTCCCTCATTCAGATTTTGCTTGCGCAGGCGCTGATCTCCACCAACAACAAAGAGTTGACGAAGGAGGCGATCCCGCTACTGCGCGCCGCGCTGGTCAAGGAACCGGAGTCCGGCGACGCCTACGAGCAGCTTGCCATGGCGTACGGCCACAGCGGCGACTTCGCCGACGCCGATCTCGCCTCGGCGCAGGCCGCTTTCGCGCGCGGCGACAATAAAACCGCGCGCGAACTTGCCGCGCGGGCCAAGACGCGCTTTCCGGTCGGCTCGCCCGGTTGGGTGCGGGCCGATGATATCGTCGCCTTTAACAAGAACGTGAAACAAAACCCGCTCCGAATCGGTCAATAAATGCAAAAAGGACCATCGCAATGACATCGCTTTTGCGCACCGCAGTTTTGCTCGCAGCCGCAACGCTTTTAACCCTGCCGGCGGTGACGTCCGCCCGAGCGCAGTCCTTCTCCGCCGACCAGCGCGAGGAAATCGGCAACATCGTCAAGGATTATCTGCTGGCCCACCCCGAGGTCATGCAGGAAGTGATCGCCGAGATGGAAAAGCGCCAGCAGGCGGCCGAGGCAGAAAAGCACCGTACGGCGGTGATCGAGAACAGAGCGACGCTGTTTAACTCCCCGCACCAGGTCGTGCTCGGCAACGCACAGGGCAACGTCACGATGGTCGAGTTCTTCGACTACAATTGTGGCTATTGCAAACGCGCCATGACCGACATGCTGGATCTTTTGAAGACGAACGCCAATCTCAAATTTGTCCTCAAAGAATTCCCGGTCCTTGGCGAAGGATCGGTCGAAGCCGCCCGCGTGGCGGTCGCGGTGCGCATGCAGGACGCTACCGGGAAGAAATACCTCGAATTCCACCAGAAGCTCTTGGGCGGCCGCGGCGCGGCCGACAAGATGCGCGCGCTCGCCGTCGCCAAGGAGGTTGGCTTCGATATGGCGCGGATCGAAAGAGACATGGGTAGCGACGAGGTGAAGAAAACAATCGACGAGGACATGAAGCTCGCTGACGCCCTTGGCGTAAACGGCACGCCGAGCTACGTCGTTGGCGATCAGGTCGTGATCGGCGCGGTCGGCATCGAGACGCTGCGGGAAAAGCTTAACGCCGGGCAGAAATAGCTCTTCGCCGGCACGTTAACCAAACTTTTCTCGCACCGGCGTGCTTGACGCGGCTGGGGGGCGCAGCCGCAGGCTTCCCCTTTTCGGGTGCCTTCCCTATAACGGATGCGGGTTGCAGCAGGCGCTTGCCGGCGGCCCAGTTAGCCGGGTCTAACGCGCGAAAATGTCGAAAACCATCTATGTCCTCAACGGACCCAATCTCAATCTGCTCGGCACACGCCAGCCGGAAATCTACGGCCGTTCGACCCTCGCCGACGTTGAGAAACTGTGCCGCGCGACGGCGAAACAACACGGCCTCGAGGTGGATTTTCGCCAATCCAATCACGAGGGCGAAATCATTGACTGGATCCAGGAGGCGCGCGCCAAGCAATCGGCCGGCGTGGTGATCAATCCGGCCGGATACTCGCACACCTCGATCGCGATCCTCGATGCGCTGCTCGCACTGGAGGCGCCTGTCATCGAGGTGCATATCAGCGACATTGCCGCGCGCGAACCGTTCCGCCGCCACTCCTACGTTTCGCAAGCGGCCCGAGCCGTGATCTCCGGCATGGGCATCGACGGCTATGCGCGTGCGATAGCCGAGTTGGCCACCATGATCGGCGCCAAAGATCGCGCCAGAGTTTGATCGTAGCGCGTAAGCCGGGGAGCCCGCCGATGTCAAAGACGCCCGCGATCGACCATGACGCGATCCGCGAGCTTGCGAAGTTGCTCGACGAAACCGGCTTGTCCGAAATCGAGATTCAACGGGATGGCGTGTCGATCCGCGTCGCGCGCAATCTGAATGCGTCGGGAGCGCGAGCGGCAGAGGCCTCCATTGGCCCGGCGCCGGTGGCGCTTGCGGCGCCTTCTCCCGTCTCGATCGAACCGATGCGACATCCCGGCCTGGTCGCCTCGCCGATGGTGGGCACCGCCTATCTCGGTCCCACGCCCGGCGCTCGGCCCTTCGTCGACGTGGGAACGCAAGTAAAAACCGGCGAGACTTTGATGATCATCGAAGCAATGAAGACGATGAATCAAATTCCTGCGCCACGCTCCGGCACCGTCACTCAAATCCTGGTCGAGGACGGCCAGCCGGTCGAGTATGGCGAGCCGCTGATGATCGTCGAGTAACGGGGAACAGTATTCGCTACCGGGCGGCTGCCGCATGTTCGATAAAATTCTAATCGCAAACCGGGGGGAGATCGCGCTGCGCATCTTGCGGGCGTGCAAGGAGCTCGGCATTCCTACGGTGGCGGTGCATTCGACGGCGGATGAGGACGCCATGCATGTGCGGCTCGCCGACGAGAGCGTCTGCATCGGTCCGGCGCCGGCCAAAGACAGCTACCTCAACATCCCGGCCCTGCTTGCCGCTTGCGAAATCACCGGCGCCGACGCCGTGCATCCCGGCTACGGTTTTCTCGCCGAGAACGCTCGCTTTGCGGAAATCCTCGCCGAGCACAATGTGCAGTTCATCGGTCCCCGCCCTGAGCATATTCGCCTGATGGGCGACAAGATCGCCGCCAAGCGCGCCGCCAAGGAACTCGGCATCCCCACTGTCCCGGGTTCCAATACCGGCGTTAGTTCGGACGCGGAGGCGGTGCGATTGGCCCGCGACGTCGGCTTTCCCGTCATGCTCAAGGCCGCCGCCGGCGGCGGTGGCCGGGGCATGAAGGTCGTCCGCGCGGAGAACGAGCTCGCTATGGCGCTGGCGACCGCGCGCGCCGAGGCGAAAGCATCCTTCGGCGACGACACGCTTTATCTGGAGAAATATCTCGAGCGGCCGCGGCATATTGAAATTCAGGTGCTCGGCGACGGCAAGGGCCGTGCCATCCATCTCGGCGAGCGCGACTGCTCGCTTCAACGCCGCCATCAGAAAGTCTGGGAAGAGAGCCCGTCGCCGGCGCTCAATAGTGCAACACGCGACCAGATCTGCGAAGCGGTCGCCCGCGCCATGCGCGATATCAAATATCTCGGCGCCGGCACCGTCGAGTTTCTTTACGAGGATGGCAAGTTCAACTTCATCGAGATGAACACCCGCATTCAGGTGGAACATCCGGTGACTGAAATGGTCACCGACATCGACCTCGTCGTCGAGCAGATCCGCGTCGCCGGCGGCAACGATCTTTCGCTAGCGCAGGGCGACGTTACCTTCCACGGCCACGCAATCGAATGCCGCATCAATGCCGAGAATCCGGTGTCGTTCCGGCCCTCGCCGGGCAAGATCGTCCACTACCATCCGCCCGGCGGGCTCGGCGTACGCATCGATTCCGCCGTCTACCACAACTACACGATTCCGCCTTTCTACGATTCGCTTGTGGGAAAGCTCATCGTCCACGGCAAGACGCGCGGCGAGTGCCTCATGCGCTTAAAGCGCGCGCTCGATGAGTTCGTAATTGACGGCATCGAAACCACGCTTCCGCTTTTCCGCGCTTTAGCCAGGGAAGCCGCGATTATAGACGGCGACTATCACATCCATTGGCTGGAAGAGTTTCTCGCCCGCGGCGCGATCGAACCGTAGCGTCCAAGCCAGCTTCTAGGCCGGCACGCGCTGTGCGGCCACGGTCACTGCGTCAGCGAGGAGCCGCGCCACCAATTCCGGAACGTAGGGTTTGGCGACGAAAATCGAGCGAGGCACGCGCCGCCGCGGGCCGAGCATGTTGACGCGCCCGGAGGCATAGACGACCGGCAGATCCGGCAACAAATCGCGCGCGTGCCGGGCCAGCGCCGTGCCGTCCATGCCGCCCGGAAGATTGATGTCGGTGAACAGCACGTCGACTGGCGACGACCTGAGATGCCGGAGCGCGTCCGCCGCATTGGTCGCAACGCAGACGGCGAAGCCTTGTTCCGAAAGCGTTTCCGCCACCCATTCGCTGATGAGAAATTCGTCCTCGACGAAGAGGACCCGGATCGGCTTACTCTCGCCGATGCTCGATGCCATGGCGGCGGGTTCTAATGTTTGCACGCGGACATAACGCGCCCGGTGGAAATGCGTTCAAGCTGTCTAAAATCTTACCGAATTTTTAGTTTACGGGGGCTTAAGGACGACCCCCGCCCTTGAAACGTCCGCCAAGTGGCGGCTAAACGATGGGTATGGCTAGCCGCGAATCCGCGCTTGTCGATATCACGCCGGAAGTGCTGCTAAAGGCTTATGCCTGCGGCATTTTTCCGATGGCGGAAAGCGCCGACGACCCCGCACTTTATTGGATCGAGCCGGAACGCCGCGGCATTATTCCGCTCGACCGCTTTCACGTACCGGGCCGGCTTGCGCGAACCGTACGCTCCGGCCGCTTCACGATCGCTGTCGATCGTGACTTCGATGCCGTGCTGGACGGCTGTTCGCAGCCGATGCCCGGCCGCACTCGCACCTGGATCAACGTCCGCATCCGTAACCTCTATCGCAAGCTCTACGACCGCGGCGACTGCCACACCATCGAAGTGTACGCGGAGGACGAACTGGTGGGCGGGCTTTACGGCGTAAGCCTCGGCCGCGCTTTCTTCGGCGAGAGCATGTTCCATCGCGCCCGCGACGCATCCAAGGTCGCGCTCGTGCATTTGGTGGCGCGTCTCAAGGCCGGCCATTACCGTTTACTCGATACACAATTCGTCACCGAACATCTGCGAACGTTCGGCGCCGTCGAAGTCACCCGCCCCGCCTATCACAAGCTGCTTGATGCCGCTCTCGTCGGCGAGGGCGATTTCGGCGCACTCGCGCTCGATCGTCCGGTTTCGGGCAGTACGATCCTCGCTCTACTCGAACGCCGCTGAGCGATCGGCCATTGCGAATCCGCTGGCTCGAGGGGAATGGGCGATTGCTGCAATGGGTTCGATCTGCGCCCCACGCGGGTACGTTGACGCGTTATGCCGCCGGCGTTCACTGTGCCTGCGCGGGAGCAGGCGTCAGTGGCGGCGGCGTTTGCTGCCGCGCGGGAGCTGGTTGACGAGGACGGTTCGGCGCGGGCGGGCGAGTAGCGGCAGCCGGCGGAACGGCCGGCTCGGCGACTTTGATCGGCGACGCGCAATCGGTCAGCCAAACGTCATAAATCGAATGCTCGACAGCGTGCATGCCGGGACTGGCGGCAAACATCCAGCCCGAGAAGATGCGCTTCACCTCGCCCTGCAGGGTGACTTCATCCACCTGGACGAAGGCGTCCGTGTTGGTCGCTTCGGTCGGCGGGCGCGTGTAGCACACACGCGCGGTGACTTGAAGCGCGCCGAATTGCACCGTTTCCCCGATCGTCGCGTCAAACGAAATGATGCGGCCGGTGATCTTGTCGAGCCCGGAAAATATCGCGCGCGAATTTTCGATCTTCTGTGCCGGCATTTCGGTGATGATCGTGTCGTCGGGTTGCGGCGAAATATCGGCCGGCTGCGGTGGCGGTGGATTGGCCGGTTGCGGAGGCGCAGGCGGCAATCCGACGCGCCCGCGCTGGGCACCGGGCGGCAATTGCGGGGTGATCGCCTGGCTTGGCGGAGGCGGAGGAGCAAGGGTGGCCCCGGGCGGCGGCGGCAATGGCTGCGTCTGGATGCTCGATAGCGGAGGCCCAGGCGATGGCGATGGCAGCCGGGCCGGGCCGGGATACTGCACGGGTGGCGGCTGCGGCGGCAACGATCCGTTCGGCACATCAGCGGGCGGCCGCGGTGGTGTATCGCCGAATATCGTCCCCGATTGCGCCAAAGCGGGCACCGCCACGAGCGTTCCGCCGAGCACGGCCAATAGAGCAGCAATCCGGAGCATGGAGCCTTCGCGCGCGACCTGTTTGGGCGTCATCGCGTTCGCGGCCCGGTTAACATGCGGAGTGCAGCGAAACTAGGGATCAATGAGTCCCGGGCGGCGTCCAGGCCTTGTAATCGCCGGTCGCTTTTGGACGGCGTCCTTGCGCCAGCGTCGAACCTCTCGGCCGAAGCGCGCCCGGCGTTCCGGTAAGGTTCGGATGATGCGGCTTCTCCCACGGATGCGGCTTGGTCTTGTCCAGAGTCGGCGGGATGTCCATGACGTGATGCATCCAGCCGTGCCAGCCTGGCGGCACCGTCGACGCTTCGGTGACCCCCCTATAGATCACCCAGCGCCGTTCGATGCCGAGTGCCGCGTCCTTCTTGCCGCCGCGCGTGCGGTAATAGCGGTTACCGAATTGGTCCTCCCCGACGAATTCGCCGTACAGCATCGTCCAGACCTGTGTTCCGAAGGTCTGGCTGTTCCACCAGGTAAAAAGCCGCAGAAGGAAGGTTTTCATCGCCGCTCTATTGCCCGGTCATTCGTATCGTAAAGTGCGCGTTGATGCCATTCCGCGCTTGCGCTGTCCAGAGAACGCGGCGAAGCCCTCACCACCATCGCTCGGGAACGAAATGCCCGGCGGCTTTTTCGATAACATTGCCGAGGGCAAACAGCGTTTCCTCCTCGAACGGGCGTCCGATCAGCTGCAAGCCGAGCGGCAGCCCGCGGGCGTCGAGGCCGCCCGGTACGGAAATGCCCGGCAGGCCGGCCATGTTCACCGTCACGGTGAACACGTCGTTCAAATACATCTCGATTGGGTCGGCGCGGCCTTTTTCGCCGATTGAAAAAGCGGCTGACGGGGTCGTTGGGGTCAGGATGGCGTCGATGCCGGAAGCAAAAACTGTTTCGAAATCGCGTTTGATCAGCGTGCGTACCTTTTGCGCCCGCAAGTAATAGGCGTCGTAATAGCCCGCCGAAAGCACGTAGGTGCCGATCATGATGCGGCGTCGGACTTCTTTGCCGAAGCCGACCGCTCGCGTTCGCTCGTACATGTCGATGACATCGCTGCCGGGAACGCGCAGCCCGTAGCGTACACCGTCATAACGCGCGAGGTTGGACGAGGCTTCGGCCGGCGCGACGATGTAGTAGGCCGGCAGCGCGTACTTGGTGTGCGGCAGGGAAATTTCGATCGTCTCCGCGCCGGCATCGCCGAGCCACCGGATGCCGTCTTGCCACAAAGACTCGATTTCTGACGCCATTCCCGGCATCCGGTATTCTCGCGGAATGCCAATGCGTTTGCCTTTCACCGATGCGCCGACGGCGTTTTCGTAGTCGGGCACCGGCAGGTCGGCGCAGGTCGTATCCTTCGGATCGTAGCCGGCCATCGAGCGCAGAAGTATCGCGCAATCGCGCACGCTGCGCGCGAACGGGCCGGCCTGATCGAGCGAAGATGCGAACGCCACGATGCCCCAGCGCGAGCAGCGCCCGTAGGTCGGCTTCAACCCGACGATGCCGCAAAATGCGGCCGGCTGCCGGATCGAACCGCCGGTATCGGTGCCGGTAGCGCCCGGGCAGACACCCGCCGCCACCGCGGCCGCCGAACCGCCAGACGACCCGCCCGGCACGAGCTTGGCGACCGTGCCACGCGGCCGCCAAGGGGAAACGACCGGACCGAAATGCGAAGTCTCGTTGGACGAGCCCATGGCGAACTCGTCGTTGTTGAGCTTGCCGAGGAGCACCGCGCCGTCACCCCAAAGATTGGCCGTGACGGTCGACTCATAGGTCGGGACAAAGTTCTCCAAGATATGGGAGCAGGCGGTCGTACGGATGCCGGCCGTGCAGAACAAGTCCTTGACGCCGAGCGGCAAGCCTTCAAGCGGTCCGCTCGCGCCCTTCGCCAGCCGCGCATCGGCGGCACGCGCCATCGCGCGGGCGCCATCCGGCGTCTCCAGCACAAAAACATTGAGCGCGCGCGCCTTTTCAATCGCCGCAAGATGCGCATCCGCAAGCTCAAGCGCAGAAAATTCCTTCTTGCGCAGCGCATCACGCGCTTGCGCTAGCGTCAGCAAGGTGAGAGCGGTCATCCGTTAGTGGGATCGTCGCAGGAAAACAGATCTTTTTGCGCCGGATCCGCAACGTTTTCCGGTTTCTTCTCGTCCTGCGTCACGGCCGGTTCAATCGGATCGATGAGCGACGGCGGCTGCTCGACCAGAAAGCCGTCGGGCGTGATAAGACCCTTGCGCTGCAGGTACGCGAACCACATCGCGTCTTGTTCACAGGCAAGGCACATCTATTCCACCACCTTGGGCACGAGGAAGAAGTGATCTTCCAGCGCCGGTGCATTTGCCGTGACGGCGTCGGCGATGCCGCCATCGGTCACTTTGTCATCGCGCATCTTTATCGCCCTCGGCGTCACCGACGTCATCGGCTCGACGCCGGCGACGTCAACCTGGGTAAGCTGCTCGACAAAAGCCAGCATGGCGTTGAGCTCACCCCGAAGATGCTCGACCTCGTCTTCGTCAACGCCGACCCGCGCAAGACGCGCGACCCGGCGGACAGTGTCTGCGTCGACGGACATTTGTGGCGGTTTCAACCTTTTGGCAACAGTGCGAGTTTAGCAGACGGCCGATTTGCCGCCAACTCCCTGGCTTTCTTCGTCAATTCCAGGCGTCTGCCCCGCGTTGTATCCGGAGCCTGGCGTGCCTAGTTTGAACCATGATGCGCAACACCCGATCGATCAGCCGTGAGCCCATTCACGTCATCGGCGCCGGCCTTTCGGGTCCCGAAGCCGCCTGGCAGATCGCGCGCCGCGGCGTACCGGTAGTACTGCACGAAATGCGGCCCGTCCGCTCCACCGCCGTTCACAAGACTGACCGGTTCGCCGAACTTGTCTGCTCTAATTCGTTCCGTTCCGACGACGCCTCGGCAAGCGCCATCGGCCTCCTCCACGCCGAGATGCGCCGGCTCGGCTCGCTGGTCATGCACGCGGCCGACACTTACAAGCTGCCGGCGGGCGGCGCACTCGCCGTCGACCGCGACGGCTTTGCCGCAGCGATCACCGCGGCGATCGAGGCCGAGCCGCTCATCGAAATTCGCCGTGAGGAAATATCCACAGCGCCGGCGGAATGGAACAATGTCGTCGTCGCTACCGGACCCCTCACCTCGCCTGCGCTCGCCGATGCGATCTGCACACTGACCGGAGAAGCCGCGCTCGCGTTCTTTGACGCTATCGCGCCGATCGCCCATCGCGACAGCATCGATTTCGGCATCGCCTGGTTCCAATCGCGCTACGACAAGGTGGGGCCGGCCGGCTCCGGCGCCGACTACGTCAATTGTCCGCTTACCCGCGTGCAATACGATGCGTTCGTCGATGCTTTGCTTGCCGGCGAAAAGATTGCTTTCCGCGAGTTTGAGGCCGCGACGCCCTATTTCGATGGCTGTCTGCCGATCGAGGTCATGGCCGAACGCGGACGCGAGACCTTGCGCCACGGACCGATGAAGCCGTTCGGCCTCACCGACGCCCATCGTCCCGGCGCAAAACCATACGCCGTCGTGCAATTGCGGCAGGACAACAAGCTCGGCACGCTGTTCAACATGGTCGGATTTCAGACCAAATTGAAACACGGCGAGCAGGTCCGCATCTTCCGTACCATTCCCGGCCTCGCCAACGCCGAGTTCGCCCGCCTGGGCGGACTTCATCGCAACACCTTCATCAATTCGCCGAAGCTGCTCGACCAAACGCTGCGGCTCAAGGCCGATCCGCGGTTGCGTTTTGCCGGGCAGATCACCGGCTGTGAAGGCTATGTGGAGTCGGCGGCAGTGGGGCTCCTTGCCGGGCGCTATGCCGCAGCCGACTGGCTCGGCGAACGGCTGCATCTGCCGCCCCCGACCACTGCGCATGGGGCGCTGATCGGCCATATCACCGGCGGTCACATCGAGACGATTGACGCCGGCGCGCGGTCATTTCAGCCGATGAATGTCAATTTCGGCCTGTTTCCGCCGCTCGGACGCCGCACGCCGCGTGGCGCGCAGAGGCAGGCGCTGTGCGCCCGCGCCCTCGCCGATCTCGAAGCCTGGATTGGCGGCGCGATACCGCATGCCGCGGAGTGAGCATCACCGGGCGATCCGCGCTGGATTTCGCGCCGCGCGCCAGATCAGCCATTGTCGCCGCCACGCCGCAATTTCAACCGGCGCGAACGGATCGCACTGGTCCAGGCGGTCGAGCGCCGGGCGAACCAGCGCCGCTGGCAGCAAAGCGGGTACGGCAGCCTCGGGCAGTGCGCCGATAACTTCATGCGCAGCCGCCAAATGTCGGCGCGCCAGCTCTCGCAACTCCGCGAGCGCCGGCGCAAGCCCGGGCGAAGATCGCCCGGCAAAAAGGTCGGGCAAGCGGACTTGATGGCGCTCGACCACGTCCATCGGCAGATAAAGCTGGCCCCGTGCGGCATGAAGAGGAAAGGCGCGCAATAAGCCGGCGATCGCATAAGCGATTCCCGCCGGCCCGGACGCGGCCGGCACGTCGGTTCCGGCAAGCACCTGCATCGCAAGCGCGATCAGCGCCGAGGAAGTGCTCCGCGCATAGCTTTCGAGATCGGCGATGCCCTTCATTGGTTCGTCGTATAGATCGAAGCGGCGCGCTTCAATCAGTCCGGCGAGAGTCGCGCTCGCAAGACCCTGGTTGCCGATCGTGGCGAGCAGCGCCGAGGCAACCGGGTTGGCGCTCGCCTCCTCCGCACGTCCGCCGCCGACAACGTCGCTCCACCATTGCAGCCGGATCTCACCGGGCAACGGTTCACGGACAAGGTCGCGCACGCGGGCAAGTTCGGCATTGAAGGCGTAAAGCGCCTGCAGCGCGCCGCGCCGTTCTACCGGCGCAAACAGGGATGTAATAAAGCGATCGCGGTCGGACGTCCGGACCAGTTCGGCGCAATAGGCGAAGGCATCCTGCATGCCGGCAATCTAGCAGGATCGACTAACGCCGGGCCCTCGCGCGCTGCGGTTTCGGCGGCGCCGGCGGTACTGGCGGCGCGGTCGGCGGCGCTTCAACCTCGGTGCCCTCAGGCTCGCCGTGCCGGGTACGGCCGACGCCGAGATAGATCAGGATCGGCGACGCGATAAAAACCGAGGTATAGGTGCCGACCAGCACGACGCCGAACATCATTGTCGCCGTGAAACTGCGGATTGCCTGGCCGCCGAACAGCAGAAGGGCCAACAGCGACAGTGACACCGTGAGGTGGGTGACGATCGAGCGCGACAGGGTCGCGTTGATCGAGGCGTTGAGCAGCTCCGGCATCGACATGCGCTTGTAGCGGCGCAGCATCTCGCGGATGCGATCGTAGATGACGACCGTATCGTTGAGCGAATAGCCGAGAATGGTGAGCAGGGCCGCGATACTGGTGAGATCGAAATCGATGTGCGTGAGCGACATGAAGCCCACTGTGAGCACCAGATCGTGCACGTTGGCGATCATGGCGCCGAGCGCGAACTGCCATTCGAACCGGAACCAGAGATAGATCAGGATCGCTCCGATCGCGAGCACGAGACCGATCGTACCGTAGGACAGAAGCTCCGTCGAAACGCTCGGACCGACCACCTCAACGCGGCGGTACTCGACCTCGCCGCCCAGCGCGTCGCGCACCTTCTGCACAGCCGCCTGTTGCGCGGCGTCGCCGCCCGGTTGCTCGGATATGCGGATCAGGACGTCGTTTGGCGCGCCGAACTGCTGGAGTTGGAAGTCGCCAAGATTAAGCGCGCCGATCGTTCCGCGCATCTTGGCGAGATCGGCTGGTCCGGCCTTGGTCTGAACCTCCATCAACGTGCCGCCGACGAAGTCGATGCCGAAATTCAGCCCGTGAAGGAAGTAGAGCAGGATCGCCGCGATCGACAGCATCGCCGAAATGGGAAAGCTGATGCGCCGAAAGCGCATGAAGTCGAAGCGGGTGTCATCGGGAACGATACGGAGGAGGCGCACGATTTTTCTTCCCGATGATCAGATCGGCACGGTGCGGGGCCGCCACAAACGCACCCAATAGGCGACGATCAGCCGCGTCATTGTAAACGCGGTGAACAAGCTGGTCAGGATGCCGATGCCGAGCGTCACGGCAAAGCCGCGCACCGGCCCGGTTCCGATATAGAACAGCACCGCCGCCGCGATGAAAGTGGTGATATTGGAGTCGAGGATGGTGGCGAGCGCGCGTGAGAACCCGGCGTCGATCGCGCTGATCGCGCTGCGGCCGCCGCGCACCTCCTCGCGGATTCGCTCGTAGATCAGCACGTTCGAATCCACCGCGATGCCGACGGTCAGCACGATGCCGGCGATGCCGGGCAGCGTCAGCGTTGCGCCGAGCGCCGACAGCACGCCGAAGATCATGGCGATGTTCACCGCAACGGCGATGTTGGCGAACAGCCCGAACAGGCCGTAGGTCACCAGCATGAAGAAGACGACCAGCGCAGCGCCGACATAAGCGGCGTGCTCGCCGGCGTTGATCGAGTCCTGACCAAGGCCGGGACCGACGGTGCGTTCCTCGATGACGGTCAGCGGCGCCGGCAATGCACCGGCGCGCAACAAGATGGCGAGATCGTTCGCCTGTTGGATGGTGAAATTGCCGGAGATTTGCCCGGAACCGCCGAGGATGGGTTCGCGGATCACCGGCGCCGAGATCACCTTATTGTCGAGTATGATGGCGAACGGCTTGCCGACATTGGCTTGCGTCGCCTCGGCGAATTTACGCGCGCCGCTCGAATTGAAGCGGAAGCTGACGATCGGTTCGCTGTTGCGCTGATCGAAGCCGGGCTGAGCGTCGACAAGATCGGCGCCCGAAACCAACACGCGCTTCTCGACGAGAAATTTCTGGCCGCCCTCGCCGTCGAGGATTTCCGAATCCTGCTGCACATGCGTAGCGAGAGCCTGCTCCGGCGTCATCGACTGGTCGACCATGCGGAAGTCGAGCTTGGCGGTGGTGCCGATGACGGCCTTCAGCCGCGACGGATCCTGCAGGCCCGGGACCTGCACCAGAATGCGGTTGATGCCCTCGCGCTGGATCGTCGGCTCGACCAGGCCGAGCTCGTTGACGCGCCGCTCGATGATCTGGATCGATTGATCGACGGCCTGGCGGATACGTTCGGTCAGCGCGGCATCCGACGGGGCAAGCGTAATCAGCCCGCCGCTCTCGGTAACGTTGACGCTGCGCTCCCCCGACGTGCCGAGGATGCCGGACAGCGGCTGTGACAGCTCGCGAAGTTTGGCGACCGCGTTGTCGATGTCGCTTTCACGCGTGATGCGTACTTCCACGCTGTTGCCGTGAATGGTCCGGCCGGTGAAAGGAATGCGCGCCTGGCGCAAAACGCGCAGCACGTCGTCGGCTAGTCCTTGCAGCCTTTCCTTGCGCACCGCGGCGGTATCGACTTCCAGCAACAGGCTCGAGCCGCCCTGCAGGTCGAGACCGAGCACGATGTGGCGCTGCGCCCACGACGGCCATTTCCGCAACGTGCTTTCCGGGAAGAAATTGGGCACGGCGAACAGGCACACGACCAGCGCCAAGAGCAGAATACCCACCGCTTTCCACCGCGTGAAAAACAACATTGCTGCGACAGTCCTCGTTACGATGGCGCCGGCGGCTGAAAAACCGGATCAGCCGGTGCTCTCGTCCTTCACCGGCTCGCCCTTGGCCCGTACTTCGGAAACCATCGAGCGCATCTGGCGCACACGGACGCCGTCGGAGATTTCGACCTCGATCTGGTCGTCGTCGACGACCTTGGTCACTTTGCCGACCAGCCCGCCATTGGTCACGACCGTGTCGCCGCGGCGGAGCGCCTTGACCATCGACTGGTGCTGCTTCACCCGCTGCTGCTGCGGGCGCAGGACTAGGAAATACATGATCACGACGATCAGGATCAGCGGCAATAGCGACGTGATCATGCCGCTGCTGTCGCCGCCGAATAGGCCACTTAGTGGATTGCCTTGCGCGTACGCGGGCGTAATCAGCATTGCTCCTCCGGGTCCGCTTTGGGACGCGCCGGCCTTGGCAACAAGGGCCGATTTTGCGCGGGAAATCGGCGCGGACTATAGCGGCCATTGGCTTAATTGCAATGTTGCGGGCACGTTCTCGCGGCGCGCTTGCGAGGGTTCCGGCGCCCCGCTAAGGGGTGGGCGTAACCCGGTGTAGACATGGCCAAACCTCCTCGACGCGTCGGCGACAAAGCAACGGCCAAGGGCGCCGGCGGCCGCTCAAAAACGCAATCATCGCCTGCCCGCGGAGCCGACGCTGTTCTTGATCGGATCGCCGAGGCGCTGGAGCGCCTCGCTCCGCCGTCGCCGGCTGGGCTCGATTTCTCCGCGGCCGAGGCTTTCGTCTGGCACCCCGAAGGGCGACGGCTCGCCGCGGTTGCGCGCGTCAACCGCGTCGAGATGTCGCTTCTCAAAGGTATCGATCGCGTGCGCGACCTGTTGGTCGAGAATACCGAACGCTTCGTACGCGGCCTGCCGGCCAACAACGCGCTCCTATGGGGCGCGCGCGGCATGGGGAAGTCCTCGCTGGTCAAGGCTGCTCATGCGGCGGTCGGAGCCGCCCATCACGGCGCCGGCCTCAAGCTGATCGAAATCCATCGCGAGGACATCGAGTCGCTGCCTGAGCTGATGGCGCTCCTGCGTGACAAGCGGCAGCGTTTCATCGTGTTCTGCGACGACTTATCCTTCGACGCCGAGGACACCTCTTACAAGTCGCTCAAGACGATGCTCGAAGGCGGCATCGAAGGGCGGCCGGACAACGTGATTTTTTACGCGACGTCCAATCGCCGCCACTTGATGGCGCGCGAGATGGTCGATAACGAACGCGCGACCGCGATCAATCCCGGCGAAGCGGTGGAGGAAAAAGTCTCGCTGTCGGACCGCTTCGGCCTATGGCTCGGCTTTCACCGCTGTAGCCAGGACGAATACCTCGCCATGGTGGAGGGCTATGTCGAGCATTATCGCATCCCGCTCGCCGGCGATGAATTGCGCCGCGAGGCGCTCGAATGGGCGACCACGCGCGGCGCGCGGTCCGGCCGCGTGGCGTGGCAATATGTTCAGGACGTGGCCGGGCGGCTCGGCATTAAGATGCTGGAGGATGGCCGGCCCCGATGACTCAGCCTCAAGCCGGAAGGGGCCTTACCCAGCGGCTTGAACGCTGCCGCTAGGCGCCGGTTAGATACTGTGCCGGATCGACCGGCGTCGCGCCCTTGCGGATCTCGAAGTGCAACTGCGGCGAGGTGACGTTGCCGGTCTGGCCTGACTTGGCGATCACCTGGCCGCGCTTCACTGTGTCGCCCTTCTTCACCAGGATTTCGCTGGCATGGGCGTAAGCGGTGACAAAACCATCGCCGTGACGGATCAGCACAAGATTACCGTAGCCCTTGAGCTCATTGCCGGCGTAGGCGATCACGCCGTCTTCAGCGGCCTTCACCGGCGTGCCCTCCGGGACCGCGAGATTGATGCCGTCGTTTTGCAGGCCATTCGGTTTTGGTCCGAAGCCCGCAATGATGCGGCCCCGCACCGGCCAACGGAAAGAGGGCAGACTTCCCGCCGGCTCTACCTTCTTGACCGGGCCTTCCTGACCTGCCGGCTCGGCGGGCGCGGCGAGCCGCGCGCTGTGCGGAGAGTCGGCGGTCGCGATCGAGCCGACCGTGCCTTCGCCGTGCGGGGCGGCCGGCGGCGGCGCCGCCGCGGCTGCCGAGTGGACATCCGGAATGACGATGCGCTCGCCGACCTTCACCATCGTGTCAGGCGGAATGTTGTTGGCCTTGGCGAGGGCGAGGACGGACTTGCCGTAAAGCCGCGCAATGCTGTGCAGCGTCTCGTTTGGGGCCACGACGTGAATTGTCGCGGACGGCGCAATCGCAGTCTGCGGCGGACCAATCGGCGCGGATGGCAAAGTCGGCGTGGTCGAGGCGATCCGCGTCTGCGGGGCCGTAGGCGCGGCCGCGGCGGGACCGCGGCGGCGTGGGATCACCAAATGCTGGCCGGGATGGATTTGCGCTGGACTGCTGATGTTGTTGGCCTCGAGGATCGTCGGAACGGGCACGCCGTAACGGTGCGAAATCGTTTCGAGCGTCTCGCCGGCGCCGACCGTAATCGGCGTGCCACCTTCCCAGGTCCAGGTCGGCGGAGGCGGCGTCGCAGGGACCGAGCCGGTGACGTCCGCGCCGCCGGGCTGATAGGAGGCCATGCCGTGGCCGCCGCCCGAGGTTCCGTCGATCGCCAGATGCGGCAACGGCTTGGTTTCGACGCGATCCGTGTTCTGCGGGATCGAACCGGTCACATCGCCGTGGGAGGGGTTGTTGTTGGAGCCGAAGTCCGAGAAACGGCCGGAATCGCTGCAACCGGCGGCGCCCAGACCCATTAACGCAATGGCAACCACTTGCGGCCAGATGGCCGAACAACGCGACGCCGACATGATGACTCGCCCGCACGCAACCACAACTGCAAGCGAATAAACATCGTTGCGGTAAACAGGCGTTTAAGTAGCGGGTTAAGACTCTCGGGATACCGTAAGGATGCGAATATGGTTACAATTCTCGTGCCTGCCCGCGCAGCAGCGGTACGAACCTTACCGCGATCAGGTTGTGGCGTACCAAACCACCCGCCGTTTTCACCAGCTTGACGATGTGTTGAGTGCCGTTGCGCGGCCCGAGCGGCAACACCATTTTGCCCCCCTCGGCAAGCTGCGCGACCAGCGCTTCAGGGACGTCTTCAGCCGCCGCGGTGACGATAATGCGGTCGAAGGGCGCGCGATCCGGCGCACCGGCAAAGCCGTCGCCCGCGACAACCGTCACATTGGAATATCCGAGGGTCTTGAGCCGCTCGCGTGCGCTGTCGGCGAGCGTGCGGTAGCGCTCGATGCTCACCACGTCGCGTGCCAGCCGCGCGAGGATGGCGGCCTGGTATCCGGAGCCGGTACCGACCTCGAGCACGCGGTGTCCCGGCCCCACTTCCAGCTGCTCGGTCATGTAGGCGACGACATAAGGCTGGCTGATCGTCTGGCCGCAGGCGATTGGCAAGGCCTGGTCGGCGTAGGCGCTGTCGGAAAACTCGGGCGTCACGAAATGTTCGCGCGGGACCTCATCCATGGCGCGCAGCACCGCCTGTTCGCTGATGCCGCGCCGGCGCAGCGTCAGCTGAAATTCCATGCGCTCCACGTCGTCTGCTTGAATGCCGGCCACAATGGTGCCTTCTATCACCCCGGCGGCGGCGCTTGTACTCTTGTGTATGCTCGAAGCAACCGGCATCGTTCGAGATGTGGAACTGGTCGCGCGGGGACGACGTTAACGCTTAAGGCACGGGCTTCCGATGGCGCGAGAGCAAAATACCCGCGTGGGCAAGCGCGTACTTGTCGTCGAGGACGAGGTGATGATCCGCCTGCTGCTTTGCGACATGCTGGCGGACCTCGGCCACACGGTGGCCGGAGAAGCCGGCCGGATCGACGACGCGGTGACGCTGGCAAAGCAGGGTGAGTTCGACGTGGCCATCCTCGACGTCAATCTCGACGGTGAACCCATTTCGCCCGTGGTCGAGATTCTGGTCACATGCGGCCTGCCCTTTGTATTTGCCACCGGCTATGGCCAGGGCGGAGTGCCGGAGCCGTATCGGCACGCACCGACGTTGCAAAAGCCTTTCCAATCGGACGCGCTCGCGCAAGCGATCGAGGCCGCCGCGCCGCGGGCTCGCGTTTAGAACTTAACCTCCAAACAGCTCGGTGAGCTTCGCCATGTAAGGCTCGTCGGTCATGTCGAGCTTGAGCGGCGTGACGGCGATGCAATGGCCTTCGAGCGCGGCAAGGTCGGTGCCTTCCGCCGCGGGCACAAAGCCGTGCCGCACATAGGCAATCCAGTAATAAGCGTTGCCGCGGCCGTCCTTGCGTTCGTCGATTTCAAGCCGCTCCTGCTGCCGCCGCCCCTGCGTGGTCACCAGGATACGTTTGACCTGATCCGGCGGGCAATCGGGGAAGTTCACGTTGATCAGCACGTCGCGCGGGATGCCTTCGGCGACCACGCGGCGGATGATGTCAGGCGCGAAACGCAGGCTGGTCTCCCAATAGGGTGGCCGTCCAAGTCGCGCAGCGTAGGCTTGCGACAGCGCCAGCGAAGGAACGCCGATCACAGTGCCTTCGACCGCGCCGGCAACCGTGCCGGAATAGATCACGTCCTCGCCGGCATTGCGGCCGCGATTGACGCCGGAGAGAACGAGGTCGGGGCCTTTGCCGTTGAGCACGTGGCGTGCGCCCATGACGACGCAATCGGTCGGCGTTCCGCGGACCGCAAAACGTCGCTCGGCGACCTGGCGCAGCCGCAGCGGATCGTTGAGCGACAGCGAATGCGCGACACCGGATTGGTCGTATTCCGGCGCGATCACCCAGACATCGTCGGAAATTTCGCGCGCGATCTTCTCGCACACGTCGAGACCTTCGGCATGGATGCCGTCGTCGTTGGTGATCAGGATGCGCATCGCACTCATTGCTTCTCGATCGTTTTGATGCCGCCCATGTAAGGCCACAGCGCCTCCGGCACCGCGATCGAGCCGTTGTCCTGCTGATAAGTCTCCATCACCGCGATCAGCGCGCGGCCGACCGCGACGCCCGAGCCGTTAAGCGTGTGCAGGTAGCGAACCTGGCGGCCTTCCTTGGCGCGGTAGCGCGCATTCATGCGCCGCGCCTGGAAGTCACCACAGGTCGAGCAGGAGGAAATTTCGCGGTACATGTTCTGCCCCGGCAGCCATACTTCGATGTCGTAAGTCTTTTGTGACGCAAAGCCCATGTCGCCGGCGCACAAAGTCATCACCCGATAGTGCAGATCGAGACGGCGCAGGATTTCCTCGGCGCAAGAGAGCATCCGCTCGTGCTCGTCCTTTGATTGCTCCAGCGTCGTGATCGAAACCAGTTCGACCTTGGTGAATTGATGCTGGCGGATCATGCCGCGCGTGTCCTTGCCGGCCGCGCCGGCCTCAGCGCGGAAGCACGGCGTGCATGCGGTGAGCCGCATCGGCAATTGCGCTTCGTCGACAATGGATTCGCGGACCAGATTGGTCAGCGGGACTTCGGCGGTGGGGATGAGCCAGCGTCTGGTTTGTTGGGCCCCTTCGATTTCCGCAAAATCGCCTGTCATCGTTACGAGCGCGCGATCCATGAAATCACGGACGGGATCCTCAGCTTGACGCTCGATAGCGTCGCGTAATTGTTTTTTAGAGTCAGGCTCAAGCCTTTTAAAAAATTCGTTTGCCGCCTGCTTTATGAACTCAATGTTTGTCGCAATGAACTGATCGCTTTCAAACTTGGGCAATTGCGCCGTTCCAAACATAACATCGCCGCGCACCAGCAATGGCGGCGCGACTTCGGTATAGCCGTGCCCGCCGGTATGCACGTCGAGCATAAATTGACCGAGCGCACGTTCGAGCCGCGCGAGACCTTTTTTCAAAACCACAAAGCGCGCGCCGGAAAGTTTGGCCGCGGTTTCGAAATCCATCTGGCCGAGCGCTTCGCCGAGCTCGAAATGCTGTTTCGGTGTAAACGCATATTCGCGCTTTGCGCCGAAGCGATGATGCTCGACGTTGTCGTTGGCATCCTTGCCGTCGGGCACTTCGTCGAGCGGCAGGTTGGGAATTTCCGCCAGCGCATCATTCAGGGCTGCTGAAGCCGCCTTCTCCTCCGCCTCCATCTTCGGAATGGATTCCTTGAGATCGGCGACTTCGTCCATCAGCGCCTGCGCCGTTTCTTCCTCATTGCTTTTCTTCGCCGCGCCGATGAGCTTTGAGGCTTCGTTGCGGCGCGCCTGCGCGGTTTCCAGCGCGAGGATTTTCTGCCGCCGCTTCTCGTCGAGCGCGATCAACCGCTCCGCCTGCGGTTCCAGCCCGCGCCGCGAAAGCGCGCGGTCGAAAGCCCCAGCATTTTCGCCAATCCAGCGGATGTCGTGCATGCAACGCTCAAAAGAATCGGGATGGCTTTCTAGCACGCCACGGACGGCGATGACGAAGGGAGGCCCTACTCCGCCGGCTTGGATGCCGCCGCCGCGGCCTCGGCCGCGCGTTCGGCCGCCGCCCGCTTCTCGACCCAGCGCACCGACCAGACCGAGCCCTCGTAGAGGGCGACCAAGGGCAGCGCCAGCGACATCTGGCTGAGCACGTCCGGCGGGGTGAGGATCGCAGCGATCACGAACGCAATAACGATGAAGTAGCGGCGCTTCGACCCGAGCTGGTCGGAGGTGATGATGCCGACGCGGCCAAGTAGCGTCAGGATCACCGGCAGCTGGAAGGCGATGCCGAAAGCGAGCACGAGCTTCATCATCAGCGACAGATAGTCCTCGACCTTCGGCAACAGCTCGATCGTCGCCTGCCCGGGGCCGCCCATCTGCTGCATCGAGAGCGAAAAGCGCGCCAGCATCGGCCAGACCACGAAGTAGACGACCATCGAGCCGAGCAAGAAGAAGATCGGCGTGGCGACGAGATACGGCAGGAACGCCTGCTTTTCGTTACGGTAAAGCCCGGGCGCGACGAACATATAGATTTGCGAGGCGATGACGGGAAACGCGACAAAAGCCGCGCCGAACATCGCCAGCTTGAGCTGCACGACGAAATATTCGAGCAGGCCGGTGTAGATGAACTTGGAATTCTCCGCGCCCGCAACCCACACGTAAGGCCAAGTCAGGACGTTGTAGATGTATTTGGCGAAGAAGAAGCAGACGATTGCAGCAAGCGCAAACGCGGCGATCGCCTTGATCAGCCGCCCGCGCAGCTCGATCAAGTGATCCATCAGCGGCGCTTTGCTCGCCTCGATCCGCTTTTCGTCTTCTTCGCGGTTCATCCGGCCTGTCTCGTCGTTGCCGGCTCGGCGGCAGGTTCAGGCGCTTGCGGCGCGGCCACATCGGTTGCGGGCGCCGGCAGCTCCGGCGCGGGAGTTTCGGCCGCAACCGTATCGCCGGCTGTCATCAGCGCGGGCGTTTCCAGCGAGGTCTGAATGTCCTTACCCGTGATTTCCAACTCGCTGCGAACATCCTTCAGCGGATCGTATTGCTTGATGTCGGTTGCGATGTCGTCGACCTGTTTTTTGAGGTCGGCCATTTCGGCTTCGCGCATCGCCTCCTGAAACTGGTTCTGGAAATCGGCGGCCATGCTGCGCACTTTGCGCGTGTATTGGCCGAGCGTGCGCAGCACCGCCGGCAACTCCTTCGGCCCGATCACGATCAGCGCAACCACGCCGATCAGCAGGAACTCGGTCCAAGAGATATCGAACATGAAAACTCTCCGGCCGGCTCAACCGCCTGTTCCGCGTCACCCGCCGGCCGGATTTGTCCGGCGGGACCAGCCGCCAGCGACCGTCAGGACACCTTCGTGCCGGCTTCGGCACGCGGTTTGGCCGCTTCGGCCGCCTGATGGTCGATGGACTTGACCGGGGCTGCGGGCGCCGCAGCGGCGTCATCCTCGGCCATGCCCTTCTTGAAGGCCTTAATGCCCTTGGCGACATCGCCCATCATTTCCGAGATTTTGCCGCGCCCACCGAAGACCAGCAGCAGGACGGCACCCACGATCAGCCAATGCATCCAGCTCAGAGAGCCCATGAATTCCTCCATACGCAGCAAGCGCCTGCGCTAGACCGCGATTTTAACCGGAAACTAGGCGCGGGGCATGGCAAAAACAAGCACAACCGCAAGCGCCGTCGCGCTGCAGTTAACCTCTGTGCCAAAACGCGAAAATCGGCCTTATTCCTCTGACCGGCCGGCCGGCGGGGCAAGCCCCAGATCGAGATTGCCGGGCTCCAGCGGATCCTCGTCGTCCCGCAGCGCCGGATCGTCGGACGGCACCGGCACCGCGAACCCGGCCGGCAGCGACTTTTCGATCAGCCCAGCGCCCCTGAGTTCGTCGAGGCCGGGCAGGTCGGCGAGGGCATCAAGGCCGAAATGCGACATGAACGCCTCGCTGGTTCCGTAGGTTACCGGCCGGCCGGGCGCCTTGCGCCGGCCGCGCAGCCGGATCCAGCCGGTTTCCAGAAGCACGTCGAGCGTGCCCTTTGACGTGGTCACGCCGCGAATGTCTTCGATCTCGGCGCGCGTCACCGGCTGGTGATAGGCAACGATGGCCAGCGTCTCGATGGCGGCACGCGACAATTTCCGTGTGACCACGGTTTCGCGCGTCAGAAGCCAGGCGAGATCGCCCGCGGTGCGCAGCGACCATTTGCCGCCGACGCGGACGAGATTGACGCCGCGCGGCG
>CAYVPC010000011.1:0-34003 GCA_964453555.1 uncultured Hyphomicrobiales bacterium
ACTTGCCGTCGAGCATGTAGATGAATTCGTCCTGGGTCGGATGAATGTGCGGCGGGACGAAGGTGCCGGGCGGAAACGTCGCATGCCAGGAAAAAGAATTTTCGCTGAGCTGCTTGGGCACATAGGTCTGGCCGAGAATATTCCAGCTGATCCCGTCTATGCCGGTTCCGGCTTTGGTAATGCCTGGCGTCATCGAAGTCATCGGCCGTCACTCCCTTCACGCATGGGTCGCCATCCAAGCACGCGCGCGGCGGACCGCCAATGTTTCGGCGCGGCAATCGGTCAACAGCGTAAATTTGCCTCAGCGGCGGGCATTATTAATTGCACCCCGCGGCTTCACAAAGCCGGTGGTTTAAACTTAAACTATCGGCCAAGCTGCTCAGGAGAGGGATATGACCAAACTCAAGCCGATGCTTGCGGTTGCGGCCGCCTGCGGACTTCTGACGTCCGCCGCTCACGCCGAGGACAGTCTTAAGATCGGCGTCATCGCCACCCTGTCCGGGCCGCCGGCGGTGCTCGGCACGCAATTGCGCAACGGCTTTCAGCTCGCGGTGAAGGATCTGGGCGGCAAGCTCGGCGGCCTCACTACCGAGATCATCGTCGCCGACGACGAGCTCAAGCCTGACGTCGCCGTGACCAAGGTCAAGGCGCTGCTCGACCGCGACAAGGTCGATTTCGTGGTCGGCCCGGTTTTCTCGAACATTCTCGGCGCGATCGAAAAGCCGGTAACCGAGGCGAATGTGATCCTGATCAGCCCGAATGCCGGAACATCCACCTTTGCCGGCAAGGACTGCAACCCGAACTTCTTCGTCACGTCCTATCAGAACGACCAAATTCACGAAGTGCTCGGCCAGTACGCGCAAGAGTCCGGCGTCAAGAAGGTGATCATCATCGTGCCGAACTATCAGGCCGGCAAGGACGCCGACGCGGGCTTCAAGCATAAATTCTCCGGCGAGGTCCTCGACGAAATCTACGTGCCGCTCGGCCAGCTCGACTTTTCGGCCGAACTGTCGCGGATCTCGGCCGCGAAGCCCGACGCCGTATTCGCCTTCCTCCCTGGCGGCATGGGCGTGAATTTCGTCAAGCAGTTTCGCCAGGCCGGCCTTGCCGACAGCATCACCTTCCTGTCGGCGTTCACGGTCGACGAATCGACGCTTCCCGCGCAGCGGGACGCGGCGCTCGGCATGCTCGCCGGCTCGAACTGGGCGCCGAACCTCGATAATCCGCAGAACAAGGCGTTCGTTGACGAATATCTGAAGGAGTACAACGCCGTTCCCGCGACCTACGCCTTCCAGTCCTACGACGCGGCCTTGCTGATCGACAGCGCGGTCAAGGCGGTCAAGGGCAATCTCGGCGACAAAGACGCGTTGCGGGCGGCGCTCAAGAAGGCCGACTTCAAGTCATTGCGCGGCGCGTTCAAGTTCAACAACAATCACTATCCGATCCAGGACTTCTATCTGACGAAAGTCGCCAAGCGCCCGGACGGCTTGTTTGAAACCGAGATCGTCAAAACCGTGTTCACGAACTACGGCGATTCATACGCCCAATACTGTCCGATGAAGTGACGGCGGCGCCGCTCATCCTCCCCCGCCCGGCGGGGGAGGTGGAACAATGACAGGTACTCTCTTCTTTATCCAAGTCCTGAACGGGCTGCAGCTTGGCGTACTTCTATTCCTGATCGCGGCCGGCCTGACGCTTGTGTTCGGGGTGATGGATTTCATCAATCTCGCGCACGGCGTTCAGTACATGCTCGGCGCCTATCTGGCGGTCGCGTTCTACGGCCTGGTCGGCAACTTCCTGCTCGCGCTCATTCTGGCGCTGGCTGCGGCGCTCGCTTTCGGCCTGTTGCTCGAATTTCTGGTGTTGCGCCATCTGTACGGGCGCGATCACCTCGATCAGGTGATCGCAACATTCGGCATCATCCTGTTTCTCAATCACGCGGTACGCGTGGTGTGGGGCGCGGCCCCGTTGACGCTGCCGGTGCCGGATGCGTTTACCGGCTCGGTGCAGCTGGCGCCGGGGCAGCTTTATCCGGTCTGGCGCCTGGTGATCATCGGCTCCGGGATCGCGGTTGCCACCGGTCTTTATGTGCTGGTGACCTACACCCGGATCGGCATGCTGGTGCGCGCCGGCGCCACCAACGCGCGCATGGTCTCGGTGCTTGGGGTGAACATCGAGCGGCTGTTCATGATCGTGTTCGGCTTCGGCACCATGCTGGCGGGCTTTGCCGGAGTCATGATCGCGCCGATCATCTCGGTCGAGCCCGGCATGGGCACCAATATCCTCATCCTCGCGCTGGTCGTGATCGTGATTGGCGGCATCGGCTCGATCCGCGGCGCATTCGTTGCGGCGTTGCTGATCGGGCTGGTCGATACGCTCGGCCGGTCGTTTTCGGTCGATCTGCTGCGGGTGGTCATGGCGCCGTCGCCGGCGCGCATGGTGGGTCCGGCCATCGCCTCGATGCTGATCTACGTGCTGATGGCCATCGTGCTCTACCTGAGGCCCGCCGGCCTGTTTCCGGCGCGTGGCCGTTGACATGAGCGGCGGCGCCTCGGTAGCCGTCGGCAGGGCCGGGCCGCTTCGCTCCTCGCGCGACGTGCTGCCGGCATTGATTTTTCTCGCGTTCGCGCTGCTGCCAATCTTCGCCGGATTGACCGCGCAGCGCTATCTCGTCGACTCGGGCATGCGTATCATTGTGTTCGCGGTGGCGGCCGTCGCGCTTGATCTCATCGTCGGTTACGCCGGCCTTATTTCATTCGGCCACGCGGCGTTTATCGGGCTTGGTGCGTATGCCGTCGGCATTCTATCCGCCGAAGGCATCGGCGACGCGCTGGTTGCGCTGCCGGCGGCGATCGCGGTCTCGATGCTGTTCGCCTGGATCACCGGCATCGTCTGCATGCGGACCAAGGGCGTATACTTCATCATGATCACGCTTGCTTTCGGGCAGATGGTATATTTCATCGCCACCTCGCTTGCGCGCTATGGCGGCGACAACGGGCTGACCATTGCGGCGCGCAGCACCATCGCCGGTTTTAGTCTGCTCAAGAGCGACACGACCTTCTACTATTTCAGCCTGCTCTGCCTGGTCGCGACCTATCTGTTGTGCCACGCGCTGATCGCGTCGCGCTTCGGCCGCGTACTGCGCGGCGCCAGGGAAAATCCAACCCGGATGGCAACGATCGGATTCACCGTCCGGCGGTTCCAGCTTGTCGCCTATGTCATTACCGGCGGTCTCGGCGGGCTGTCCGGATTCCTGCTCGCCAATTCGACCGAATTTGTCGCGCCGGCCTACATGGCTTGGCAGCAATCCGGCGAGCTGATCGTCATTATCATCCTCGGCGGCGTCGGTACGCTCGACGGTGCGATCATCGGCAGCGCCGCCTACCTGATCGTCGAGGACCGGCTGTCGGGCTTAACCGAGAACTGGCAGGTGATCTTCGGGCCGCTGCTGGTGTTGGTGGTTCTGTTCGCGCGCGGCGGATTGATGGGTCTGAGCGCCCTCCTCTGGCGACGGCTCAGCCATGCCTGAGCCTGCCCTTCGCCTGCAAGGCCTGCGCAAGAGCTTCGGCAGCCTGGTCGTGACCGACGACGTGACGCTCGATGTCATGCCAGGCGAGATGCTCGCCATAATCGGACCAAACGGCGCGGGCAAGACCACGTTGATCAATCAAATATCCGGGCTGTTACCGCCGGACGGCGGCCGAATCATATTCGGCGGGACCGACGTGACTGCGTTACCGCCGGAAGCCCGCGCGCTACGCGGATTGTCGCGCAGCTTCCAGATTACCTCGATCCTGCCGGGCTTTTCCGTGTTGGAAAACGTGGCGCTGGCGGTGCAGGCGCGCAGTGGATCGAGTTTGCGCTTTATCGGGCGTGCCGCGGACGAGACCGCCCTCAACGGCCCGGCGATGGCGGCGCTCGAACAGACCGGCATCGCCGACCGGGCGCATATGCGCGCCGGCGAATTGTCCCACGGCGAAAAACGGACGCTTGAGCTCGCGATCGCACTCGCCATGGAGCCGACCCTGCTACTGCTCGACGAGCCGATGGCCGGGATCGGGCGCGAGGAGAGTGAGCGGCAGGTTGAGTTGCTTCTCCGCTTCAAAGGGGAATTGACCATGGTTCTGGTCGAACACGACATGGAGGCCGTATTCGCGCTGGCTGACCGTATTTCGGTGCTGATCCGCGGCCGTGTCCTGCGCACCGGGCTGCCCGCGGAGGTGCGCGCCGACCCGCAGGTCGTGACTGCTTATCTCGGCGAGCAAATGGAATGAGGCGGCCGTGCTGAAGGTCGATGCTTTAGAGGCCGCTTACGGCGCAGCGCAAGTCCTGTTCGACGTGAGCTTTACCGCCGCCGAAGGCGAAGTAGTGACGCTGCTTGGCCGCAACGGCATGGGCAAGACCACGACCATCTCGACCATCATGGGATTGCTGCCGGCGGCCGGCGGCCGGATCACGTTCGATGACATTCAGCTCGACGGGCTGCCGCCTTACCGGATCGCGCAGGCCGGACTTGGTCTCGTGCCGGAGGGCCGGCAGATTTTTCCGACGCTGACGGTGGAAGAAAATCTGATCGCCACTGCCGCGGCGCGCTTTGGACCGCCGCGCTGGCAGCTTGCCGACATCTATCAGCTCTTTCCGAGCCTCGCGGAACGCCGCCGCAACATGGGTAATCAGCTCTCCGGCGGTGAGCAGCAAATGCTGGCGATTGGCCGCGGCCTGATGACCAATCCGAAGCTTCTTATCCTCGACGAGGCGACCGAAGGACTGGCGCCGCTGATCCGCAATGAAATCTGGGCGAGCCTCAAACGGCTCAAGGCCGAGGGCCAGGCAATTTTGCTGGTCGACAAGCACATCGACGCGTTGCTCAAGCTCGCTGACCGACACGTTGTCATCGAGAAGGGCATCGTGGTCTGGTCGGGAACGTCGGCGGCGCTCGCCAGCGATCCGACCGTGCGGCAGCGCTATTTACAGGTGTAGAAACGGCGTCAGCCCTGCGGCACGACCGCCGTCGTCTCGATTTCGAGCCGCGCCTCAGGCTCGACCAGGCGCGTCACGGCGACCAGCGCCATCGCCGGATAGTGGTCGCCCATAACTTTGCGGTAGGCCTCGCCGAGCGCCGGCCGCCCTTTCAGATATTCGTCCATGTCGCGCACATACCAGGTCATGCGCACGATGTGCCGCGGCGCGGCGCCGCCTTCGGCCAGCACCGCCACGATATTCTCAAAAAGCTGATGCGCCTGCCCGACGAAATCCGCGGGGAAACGGCCGTGCTTGTCCGAACCGACCAAACCGCCGACGAATACGAGATCGCCGCGGGCTTTAATGCCGTTGGCATAGCCTTTCGGCTGCGGCCAGCCGGCGGGATGCAGTACAACGTTTGATGTCGCGCGCGGCCGTAGCGTATCGACTGGACTATTGGCCAAATGAGTCTCCCTAGGAGGCAAGCTTGCTGGCAGCGGTTTCACCGGCACGCCGGCGCAGCTCGAAGCGCTGTAGCTTGCCGGTTTCCGTGCGCGGCAGGCTTGTTACATATTCAATGGCGCGGGGATATTTGTACGGCGCTACCGTCGATTTGACGTAATCCTGCAGCGCCCGCGTCAGCGCGCCGTCGGCAGCAAAGCCTAGGTTCAGCACCACATAGGCCTTCACAATCTGTCCACGCTCGTCGTCGGGCTGGCCGACCACACCGCACTCCGCTACAGCCGGATGCGTGAGCAACACCGTCTCCACTTCCGGCCCGGCGATATTGTAGCCCGCCGAGATGATCATGTCGTCCGAACGCGCCTGATACCTGAAGTAACCGTCGGCGTCCTTGATATAGGTGTCGCCGGTGACGTTCCAACCGCGCTGCACATACTCAGCCTGGCGTTTGTCGCCGAGATAGCGGCAGCCGGTCGGGCCGCGCACGGCGAGGCGCCCGGGCGTGCCGGCGGGTACCTCGGCGCCAGCATTGTCGATGACGCGCGCTTCGTAGCCGGGCACCGGCTTTCCGGTCGCGCCCGGACGCATGGCTTCCTCAGGTGAGCCGATAAACACGTGCAGCATCTCGGTCGAGCCGAGGCCGTCGATAATCCTGATACCAGTCGCCGCCAGCCAGGCTTCGAACGTGGCCGCCGGCAACGTCTCGCCGGCGGAGACGCACTTGCGCAGCGAAGAGAGTTTGTGGCCCGCGACTTTGCCGAGCATGGCGCGATACGCGGTCGGCGCCGTGAAGCAGATCGTCGCGCCGAATTTCTCAATCGCCGGTAAAAGATCGTCCGGGGCGGCCTTTTCCAGCAGGACAGCAGCCGCGCCGATGCGCAGCGGAAACAGTACCAACCCGCCAAGCCCGAAGGTGAATGCGATCGGCGGCGAGCCGATGAAACGGTCGTCGCGATCGGCACGCAGAACATATTTTCCGAACGTGCCGCAAATCGCGAGCATGTCGCGGTGGAAATGCATGGTGCCCTTGGGTACGCCGGTCGTGCCCGAGGTGAACGCGATCAGGCAGACGTCGTCGCTCGCCGTGTCGCAAGCGTCAAAGTGCTCGTAGCCCGGCTTCATCATGAGCGTTTCGAGGCTATCCGCGGTCTCACGTCCCCAATAGACAATCCGTTGCAGCAAAGGCGCGAGCGGTTTCGTCTTCTCCATTTCGTCGGCGAGTCGAACGTCGCACAGCGCCAGCCGGATCTCCGCCTTGGTGACCGGGAACGCGATTTCCTTGGCGCGCAGGAGCGGCATGGTGGCGACAACGACGGCGCCCGCTTTGATGACGGCAAAATAGGCTGCGACCATCATAGGACTGTTCGGCCCGCGCAGCAGCACGCGATTTCCCGGAACGATGCCGAGATCGCGCGTCAGCACATTGGCAATGCGATTTACCCGTTCCGCCAGGCCAGCATAAGACAAGCGCTCGGTCGGCGAGATCAGGCAATCGCGCCCGCCCCGCCCGGCAGCGAGCCAATCATCGACAAAAGCGGTGACACAGTTGAGCCTAGTTGGATAATGCAATTCGGGCAGGTTGAATAAGAAGTCTGGCTGCAGCTCCGGCGGCGGCAGATGGTCGCGCGCGAATGTGTCGATATGGGCCGAACCGATCATGGCGCGTCAGTTACCCTCGAATACCGGTTTCTTTTTGTCCGCGAACGCCTTGTAGGCGCGGACGAAATCTTCGGTTTCCATGCACAAAGCCTGCGCCACCGCCTCGGCTTCGACGGCGGTCTCCACCGACATGGCCCATTCCATCTCGAGCATCCGCTTGGTCATGGCATTGCCGAAAGTCGGCCCGGCGGCAAGTTCAGCGGCCAGCGCTTGCGCATCGGCGAGCACGTTGGCGGGCGCGGCAAGTTTGCTGAAAAAGCCCCAACGCTCCGCTTCCTCGCCGCCCAGTGTGCGGCCGGTGAACAAAAGCTCGGCCGCGCGGCCTTGCCCGATGATGCGCGGCAGGATCGCGCACGCGCCCATGTCGCAGCCGCCGAGACCGACCCGATTGAAAAGAAAAGCCACCTTGGCATTCGGCGTGCCGATGCGGATGTCGGAGGCCATGGCCATGATCGCGCCGGCGCCGGCGCACACGCCGTCGACCGCGGCAACGATCGGCTGCGGCGCTGCGCGCATCGATTTGACCAGTTCGCCGGTCATGCGCGTGAAATCGAGGAGACCGCTCGTACCCATCTCGGTGAGAGGCTTGATGATCTCGAACACGTCGCCGCCGGAACAGAAATTGCCGCCTGCGCCCGTTATCACAAAAGCCTTGACGCTCTTGTCGCGGGCACCGGCGCGAAAAACGTTGCCGAGCTCGGCGTAGCTCTCGAACGTCAGCGGATTTTTTCGTTCCGGCCGGTCGAGCGTAATCGTCGCGACGGCGCCTTCGACGGCGAGGCGCGCATGCTGAGCGGCGTAATGTTTAAGTGGCAACGCCACCGGATTGGCACTCGTCATCGGGGCACATCCCCGGAGATCGCATCGCGCGCCGACGCTTTTGTATGGGCGAGCAACCGCATCAGTGCATCGATGTCGGCCGGAGAAAGCTGCGAAAAGATCTCGGCGATCCAGCCTTCATGCGCGCGCGCCATGGCTCGGAACGCGCGGCGGCCTTCTGGCGTCAGGCTGACGAGCTGCGCGCGGCGGTCGCTGCGCGATTGACGGCGATCCAGCAGTCCGAGCGCCACCAGCCGCTCGGAAAGGCCGGTGACGTTGCCGTTGGACACCATCATGCGCCGCGAGAGCTCGCCGAGCGTCATCCCGCCTGGCGCCTTGTCGAGCTGCGCCATCAGGTCGAACCGCGGCAGCGTGACATCGAACTCTTGCCGCAGCCGGCGGCGGACTTCGCCTTCGATCAAGGTCGTGCAAGTCAAGAGCCGCAGCCAGAGCCGCAATTCGTGTTCGTGGTCGCCGGGGCGCTCGGTGACCTTGGTCTCCGCATCCAACGGGACGCTCGTCGTTTCCTGCACGCGATGCCTTTCTGTTTCAATTGGATAGCATTGCGCGGCCGAGCCTTGACAATCCGCCGGTGGAAATCATTTTAAGGTTCAAATTTATAGGCTTCAAGTAGCCATCGTCGGCCAGGGGCCTAACCGACCATTACTTCCCCACCGGCAACCGCTATTGCCTGGCCGGTGATTGAACTCGCCGCCGCCGAAGCGAGCCACATCACGGTTTGGGCGACCTCTTCCGGGGTCACCAGGCGACCTTGCGGGTTCGACGTCGCGAGCGCAGAGCGCGCATCCTCGCGGCTTCGCTTGGTCTTGGCGACGATATTATCCACCGCACGCTCGAACATCGGCGTGTCGGTGTAGCCGGGACAGACCGCGTTGACGGTGACGCCAGAGCGGACGAATTCGAGCGCCAAGCTGCGTGTCAAGCCGATGACCCCGTGCTTGGCGGAGACGTAGGGCGAGACATACGCGTAACCGGTCAGCCCGGCGGTAGAAGCAATGTTGATGATACGCCCGCCGCGCTTGGCGATCATATCGGGCATGACTTCTCTGGTGACCAGGAACGTGCCGGTGAGATTGACCGCGAGCACCCTGTTCCATGTTGCCAAATCCGTCTTGGCTAACGGCGCGCTTGGTGCTTCGCCGGCATTGTTGACCAGGATGTCGATCGGACCGAACACCGTGCGCGCCGCTGCGACGCCCGCGTGGACTTTATGCTCGTCCGTCACGTCGAAATCGGCCGCGACCTGCGCGCGATCTTTTCCGAGCGAGGCTTGCAGCGCGATCAGAGGATCCCGGCGGCGACCGGCTAGGCTGATGCGGGCGCCCGATTGCGCGCACGCGACGGCGATCGCGGCACCGATGCCGGTGCCGGCGCCGGTGACGAGCACGTGCCGATCCTGAAGCGTCTGGTCCGTCACGATAGCCGCAATCCTTCTCAGCCCGGCCGTGGACCTGAAGCCGCCCGCGCAAGGTTGGTCTCGTATTGCATTTTCGCCGAAAGATATTGCTTCGGCCATGCGATCGATTTCACGCCGATCTTTGCCGCCTCATGCAGGGTCCATGCAGTGTCGGCGAGATGCGGGCGGGCGAGAGCGCACAGGTCGGCGCGGCCCGCCGCGATAATCGAATTCGCATGATCGGCTTCCGAGATCGCGCCGACCGCCACGGTCGCGATCCCGACTTCGTTGCGCAGCTTGTCCGAGAATGGCGTCTGGAACAGGCGGCCGTAGACCGGCTTTTCCTCCTTCGACACCTGTCCGGACGAGCAGTCCACGAGATCGGCGCCGGCGTCCTTGAACATTCTTGCGTAAACCGCGGCATCGGCGGGCGTGTTGCCACCCTCGGTCCAGTCGTGACAGGAGAGCCTGACCGAAATCGGCTTGTTGTCGGGCCACACTTCGCGGATGGCGAGAAAGACCTCCAGCGGATAACGCGCGTTGTTCTCGTGCGAGCCGCCATATTCGTCGGTGCGATGGTTCGTCAGCGGCGACAGAAAGCTCGACAGCAGATAACCGTGCGCGCAGTGCAGCTCGATGATGTCAAATCCAATCTCAACGCCGCGCCTGGCGGCAGCGACAAAGTCAGCCTTCACCCGATCCATATCTGCACGCGTCATCGCGCGCGGCATCTGGCTATTCACCATATACGGAAGCGCCGAAGCGGAGATCAACGGCCAGTTGCCTTCGTGCAGGGGCTGATCGATGCCCTCCCAAGCCACCCGCGTCGAACCCTTGCGCCCGGCGTGGCCGAGTTGCAGGCCGAACTTGGCCGACGTCGTGGCGTGAACGAAGTCGACAATGCGCTTCCAGGCGGCGGTTTGTTCGTCATTCCAAAGGCCGAGACAACCCGGCGTGATACGCGCATCCGGCGACACGCAGGTCATCTCGCCGAAAATCAGACCCGCGCCGCCGAGCGCGCGGCTGCCGAAATGGACGAGATGAAAATCGTTGGGCATGCCGTCGTTGGCCGAATACATCGCCATTGGCGACATCACGATTCGGTTTTCCAGCCGCAAGCCGCGCACGCGGTAGGGCGTGAACATCGGCGGCACCGGCGGCCCGTCGGGATCGACATTGATGCCGGCACGCGCCGCAAACCACCGCTCGTAGTTTTCCAGCCATGTCTTGTCGCGTAAGCGCAGATTTTCGTGACTGATGCGCTGGGAGCGCGTCAGCAGCGAGTACATGAACTGCTCGGGCTCGAGCGTATCGGCATAACGGCTGCCGACCACCTCGAACCATTCCATCGCATTACGCGCCGCATTCTGGATGCGGGCGACGTCGACGCTGCGCACTTCCTCGTAGGCGGCGAGCACCGCAGGAATCTTGTCGGGCGTGTCACCCAAGTTTCGGAACTGCCGGGTCAGTTCGATAGCGTCTTCGAGTGCGAGCTTGGTGCCGGAACCGATGGCGAAATGGGCGGTGTGTGCCGCGTCCCCCATCAGCACGACGTGACTTTTGCCGTTGAAATGGCTCCACTTGCCGCAAATCAGGCGGCCGAAATTCAGCCAAGCCGAGCCGCGCAGGTGCCGGGCATTGCTCATGAGTTTGGCGCCGTCGAGTACCTCGCGAAACAAGTCCTCGCAGAAGGCGATCGATTTTGCTTCGTCGGCCTGGTCGAGGCCGTGCGCCGCGAAGACGTCTTCGGTCGTCTCGACGATGAAGGTCGAGGTATCTTCGTCGAATTTGTAAATATGCGCCTGCAACCAGCCGTGGTCGGTTCGTCGGAAGTCGAACGTAAAGGCGTCAAACGCCTTTTTGCTGCCCAGCCAGATGAAGCGGTTCGGGCGCATGAGCAAATCGGGCTTGAATGCATCCCGATAGCGGTTGCGAATCTTTGAATTGATCCCGTCGGAGGCGATGATGAGATCAGCGTCCGGAAATTCGAGGTCGGAATCGACTTCCTGCTCGAATACCAATTCGACGCCGAGAGCTTCACAGCGGGCCTGCAAAATATTAAGCAGCTTCTTGCGGCCGATTCCGACAAAGCCGTGGCCGGTCGTGCGCATGCGCCGGCCCTTGATCAAAACTTCGATGTCGTCCCAGTGGTTGAATGCGCTTTCGATCTCCTGGGCGGTTTGCGGATCCCAAGCCCGCATATTGTCCATGGTCGCATCCGAGAAAACCACGCCCCAGCCAAACGTGTCGTAGGGCTTGTTGCGCTCGACCACCGTTATCCGGTGCGCGGGATTTTTCTTCTTTATCAGCAGACCGAAATAAAGCCCGGCCGGGCCGCCGCCGACGCAAACGATGCGCATGTTTTTTCTCCGTCCAGTCTGTCTCAGGTCGTTGCCGAGAGTCTTCCAATGATACCGAAACGGCACGCACGTAGTTGTACGTAAGTGTTTGGCTTTACGGCCAAGCATTAACATTCATTCGGTAAAACCTCCACAATCATCGCGGCCACTGCACAGCCCTGGCACGGCATCACTCATCGGACTGCGCATGAGCGCGATCGACGCCGTTCCTGTCAGCCTCGACTCGCACCTGGCTCTCGTCATCGACGACGACGGCCGATCTGCGGGAATTCATCCAGGCGACATTGACGCTGGCATCGCTCGATAATTTGCCGTCCCGCCGTCCCGGCTGTTACCCGTTGTAATCCTTACAACCTCGGTGGAAGACAAGGACCGCCTGCAAGGCTACCGCCTCGGCGCCAACAGCTATGTGCGCAAGCCGGTTGATTTCAGCGAGTTCGCTCAGGCCGTGGTCCAGTTGGGACTCTATTGGCTCGTGCTCAACGAAAAACCGCCGGATGCTCCTCGCCGGATCGCAACCTGATCCCGAAATAGAAAGAACGCCGCGAGCTGCATCAGCCTCGCTCCGGAACCTTCCCCATGGTACTGGCGTTTTGTCGACGGTGGATGACCCGCGAGGAGAGGCACATGCCAAAAAGGAAACGGAGATATTCGCCCAGCGTCGGCAGCGATGTGGAGAATGAGATGCGCCGCTACAATCGCGGCACCGCGCGGAGCGGCCGCGGCGGCAGGGTGAAGAGCCGCAAGCAAGCCATTGCCATCGGCCTGTCGAAGGCGCGCAAGAAGGGCAAAAAGGTACCGAAGAAGCGCGCCTCATAAATCCTTTCCGTTGCGGCCGCTCACCGGCAGACGGGCTGCAGTGGATTTCGCGGGAGCGCCGATCCAGACAAATTCCATACCGCAACGCACCAAGCATGCCGGACGTGATCGCCGCCGGGCTTTCCGCCGCGCGTAAAACTGCCTACGATCCCCGAAAACCAAACGTTGCGTGCAAGCGCGGCAACACGAAGGCTTTCAGGGAGAGTGTCATGCTCAAGGTCGCAGGCATCGCGGACCTCGCCACGGTAGGCGACATCACGCGCCACCACGCCCAGACGAGGCCGGACCGGATTGCGATCCATTTCGAAGGCAGGCGCATTACCTTCGGTGAACTCGATCGCCGTACCAACCAGGTCGCCAACGGTTTGATCGCGGAAGGCTTAAAGCGGCAAGCGCGCATCGCGATCCTGTCCAAGAATGCGCCGGCCTTCTTTGAGCTGTGGTTCGGCGCCGCCAAGGCCGACGTGGTCCTGGTGCCGGTCAATTTCCGGCTGGCGCCACCCGAGGTGGCTTATGTGATTGCGGATGCCGGCGCGGAGGTGGTGTTCGTCGGCGCCGATTTCTATCCGGTGGTCGAGAAGATTATCCCCGAATTGAAAACGGTACGCCGGATCGTGACACTCGATGGCCCGCACGGTTCCTGGACCAGCTACGCCGACTGGGTTGCAAGGCAACCGGAGAGCGATCAGGCTCGCAAGATCGCGCCGGAACACTGCGCCATTCAGATGTACACCAGCGGAACGACCGGTCACCCGAAGGGCGCGCAGTTGAGCCACTCTGGCCTACTAGCCTTGACAACTGTCGGTTTGCGATCGATCGGCGGATGGCACGAGAACGACGTCAACCTTGTGTGTATGCCGCTTTTTCACATCGGCGGCAGCGGCTGGGCATTGATCGGTTTCCACCGCGGCATCGATTCCGTGTTGATGCGCGATGCCGACCCCGCCGCCATCCTCCGGCTGATCCCGGAACACCGCATCACCAAAGCCTTCATGGTGCCGGCGCTGCTTCTTTTCATCCTGCAAAATCCGCAATGCAAGGCGACCGATTTTTCCTCACTCGAACTGATCTGCTACGGCGCTTCGCCGGCGCCGATCGACCTCGTGCGCAACGCGATCAAAATATTCGGCTGCGCGCTGGCGCAGGTCTATGGATTGACCGAGACAACCGGCGCCATCACCTACCTGCCGCCGGAAGACCACCATGACCCGGAGCGGCTCAAATCCTGCGGCAAGCCGATGACCGGCGTCGAGATGCGGGTTGTCGACGGCAACGGCAAGGATGTGCCCATAGGCGAGGTCGGTGAAATCATCACTCGATCGCCGCAGAATATGCTCGGCTATTGGAATCAGCCGGAAGCGACGAGGCGCGCCATTCGCGGTGAATGGTTTTATACCGGCGACGCCGGATATCTCGACGAGGATGGATACATCTACATTTACGATCGTGTGAAGGACATGATCATTTCGGGCGGCGAGAATATTTACCCGGCCGAAGTTGAGAGCGCGCTGTTCGGTCATCCCGCAATCGCCGATGTGGCGGTGATCGGCATCCCGGACGACAAGTGGGGCGAAGCCGTCAAAGCGATCGTGGTGAAAAAGCCCGGCACCAGCGTCACGCCCGAGGAACTGATGGGCTACGCGCGCGACCGAATCGCCCACTATAAGGCGCCGCGTTCGGTCGATTTTGTCGACGCTCTGCCGCGCACGCCCACCGGCAAGATTCTCAAACGGGAGCTGCGGAAGCCGTACTGGGCAGGCCAGGAGCGGCAGGTCCACTAGCTGCCGTCGGCCAATTCCGGGATCGGTCAGATCGTCGCGGCAGTCGAACTGAAGCTACTTCTTGCGCGCCAGATCCCACTCCCAGACAGCGCCGACGTGCATACTGCTTACGTAGGGCGTAGTCCGCCATGTAGGTTCAGCTTCGTCCTGGCGAAACCGTGCGGTAAGCCTTTCACCATCAAGCGTCAGCGTACCTGTACCGTGATTCTTCAGATCCTTCGCATGATCAGTGTAATTCCATGCCGTTTCGCAATTCGCGAAGTTGCCATTCACCTTGCAATTGAACAAAGTTCCGTCGGCCCGATGTTGGCGTGTTTCACTGTCGTCGGTTTCGCGCCATAACATCGTTCCGGCGATGGTTTCTCCTTCCAACGCAATCGTAACAGTACTCTCTTTGCCGCTTCGAACGAACCACACGCCGGCCCAAGTCCCCGCCCATTGACGCAATGTTTCAGCGGGTCTTGCCGCAAGTTGCGGCGAAACCGAAGCCGGCAGACTTCTCGGAACGCCGACATGGCTCGGATAGAGCCAGACGCCGGCCGCTAAAAATACAACACAAAGACCGCCGATGAGCGCAAACAGGCGCAAGTTTCTCCGCGCAGGTTTCGCGGATGCCGAGCGGCGCAAACCATCGGCTGAAGCGTCGCGATTCGAAACATGGCTGCTTAAGATCGCCTTCACAGTTTCGACAAGCTGCTGGAGATGTCTTTCAAACGGCGGCGTCAGCGCGTCCAGCCAATGGATCGCTCCCAGGAAATACTCCATCGACTTGGTCGGAATGACCTCATCGAGGCGAACTGGCACAATTGGGACACCTTTGCTGACCGCACGTTCTATCTCGCGATGAACCTGATTTGATTCATTCGCGCTCGACGAAAAAATAAGAACCATGACCCGACATTGATCAATCGCCTCGATAATCGCCGCACCGTATTCCCCGCCGGCCCTGATATCGCGCGGAGCTATCCAGCACCGAACGCCCGCACCCTCAAGCATTGCACACGCAGCATCCGCCGCCGCTTTATCCTCACTTGCGTAACTAATGAAAGTGTCGAAGGCAGAAGCGCGCTCAATGCACCGGAGCCGCAAGCCCCATGAGGCCGCGCGCTTCCGCGGGACTTGCGACCGCCCGGCCCGCATCGCGCGCGTAACGGGCCAGCATATCGACCAGCGCACCGTTTGAACCGACCTTGCTACCGTCGGGCAGATAGAAAGTATCTTCCAAGCCAGTGCGCAGATGGCCACCAAGCTCGGCCGCGCGTCGGTGCAGCGGCCATATTTTATCCCTGCCGACCGAGGTCACCTGCCACGGCGCACCTGCAACGACCAGCTTGCACAGGATCGGCAGCAGATCGGGATCGGCCGGCATGCCGGATTCGACCCCCATGACGAAATTGTATTTCGGCCGGCCCTTGAACATTCCGTTTTTGGCATACATGCCGACGCAGCGCACGATGCCGACGTCGAAACATTCGAATTCCGGCTGCGTGCCGGTCTCCGCCATCACGTCCAAATAGGCTTTGACCTTTTCGACCGGATTATCGAACAGATGCGGCGGCCACGCCCACGATCCGTCGGCCCGTACTTTCAGGTAGTTTAGCGATCCGGCATTGCAGGCAGCAATTTCCGGCCTGACCGCCCGCAGACAGGCAAGCGGGCCTGAAATGTCTGATCCGATGGTGCCGGTCGATTCGTTCAGGATGACGCCCGGACAGGCGTCGCGGATCGCTTGCATGATGGTGGCTGCCAGCTGCGGCTCCCACGACGGCAGATGTCCCTTGCCGGGCGCCTGCTGGCGGAAATGCACGTGCATGACTGCTGCGCCGGCATCAAATGCAGCTTTCGCCTCGCGGGCCATCTCCTGCGGCGTCACCGGCACCGGATGCTGCTTCGGGTCGGTAAGCACGCCGGTGAGCGCGCAGGTAATGACAGCCTTGTCGCTCATGCCGTCGCCTCCGTCTGATGTTCCACGGTTTTGAGCTCGACCAGTAGCTGGCGGGTTGCCACCTGGTCGCCGGCCTTGACCAGAACCTTGTCAATCACACCGTCACGCTCGGCCGTAATCTCGTGCTGCATCTTCATCGCCTCCAGTACGACGATGCGCTGACCCCGGGATACGCGATCGCCCGGTCTGGCGAGCACATTAACAATCGCCCCATTCATCGGCGCGACCAGCCGCGCGGAGCCGTCGCGGCGCGCGCCGCTCGCGACCTCAAGCGTGGTATCGCGAACCGTGAAGGTCGATCCGTCGAGATCGAGATAAAGCGTCCCGTCATACAGGACGGCGCGCGCGGTCCGCTGCAGGCCGAGTGTTGTGAATCGGAACGCACCGTCACGACGCTCGTCAATCGAAACGTCGATTACTTCATGAGCGAGCGTGACCGAGTAGCAGTCCGCTCCCTTGGCCATGACGGTCGCGGGGTGATGCGTACCACCCAAGCTCAGCCGCAACGGCCAGATCGCAATGCCAGTCGAGGACCAATTCCGCCCCGGGCCTAGAGATTTTTCCGTTTCGCGCAGGTGGCCTTCGAACAAAAACACCGCGGCGAGCGCAAGAGTACACGGACCTGGCGTCGGACGCCGCGTAGCGGCGCTTCCCGCCGGAAAATGGCGAGCGATGAAATCCGTCGTCGCCTCGCCCGCGATGAAGTCCGGATGCCGAAGGACGGCCGAGAGGAAGCTCCGGTTTGTGGTCAATCCGGACGCGACCGTATCGTCGAGTGCCGCGATCAAGCGGCGGCGCGCCTCCTCGCGGTTCGATCCATGCGCAATCACTTTTGCCAACAACGGATCGTAGAACGGGCTCACGCTCTGGCCCGACATCAAACCGTGATCGACGCGAACGCCCTCCCCAGAGGCGGGACGCCAATCGAGCAAAGTCCCGCTCTGCGGCAAAAAATTCTGGTACGGATCCTCAGCGTAGAGGCGCGCCTCGATCGCGTAACCGCGAATTTGCACGTCTTGCCGCGCGAGCGGCAATTTCTCGCCGGCCGCTACGCGCAGTTGCCATGCGACCAGATCGAGCCCGGTGACCGCTTCGGTCACCGGATGCTCGACCTGGAGTCGGGTGTTCATTTCAAGGAAATAGAACTTTTCGCCTCGGTCGAGCAAAAACTCGATGGTGCCGGCGCCGACATAACCGATGGCACGCGCGGCGGCGATCGCGGTCTCGCCCATCCGCGCCCGCAAATCGGTTGACAGCGCAGGAGAAGGCGTCTCCTCGATCACCTTCTGATGACGGCGCTGAATCGAACAATCGCGCTCGCCGAGATGAACAATGTTGTCGTATTGGTCGGCAAAAACCTGAAATTCGATATGCCGTGCGTCAATGACGGCACGCTCGAGAATCAACTCAGCCGAGCCGAATGCACCCTCCGCTTCCGAACGCGCACGCTTGAGCGCGTTCGGAAGATCGTCGGCTGACGAAACCAGCCGCATGCCGCGGCCGCCGCCGCCGGCGGCGGCCTTGACCATCAGCGGAAAGCCGACGCGACGCCCTTCCGCCAATAGCTTTTCGTCGGACTGGTCGGATCCCCGATAGCCGGGCACGCATGCCACGCCGGCTGCTTCCATCAAGTCCTTGGCGCGCGCCTTGTTGCCCATGGCCTCGATCGCAGCGGCCGGCGGGCCGATGAAGACAAGGCCTGTATCGGCGCAGGCCTGCGCAAAGGCCGCGTTCTCCGACAGAAAGCCGTAACCGGGATGCACCGCATCCGCGCCGGCAATTTTCGCCGCGGCCAAAAGCGCGCCGATATTGAGGTAGCTGTCCTGCACCGGAGGCGGCCCGATCCGCGCCGCCTGATCGGCCTGCCGGACGTGCGGCGCGCCCGCGTCGGCGTCGCTGAACACCGCGACCGTGCGATAGCCGAGCGCCTTCGCCGTGCGCAGCACGCGGCAGGCGATCTCGCCGCGGTTGGCAATGAGGATTTTGCTGAACGACGCCATCCTGAGCCGCCCGTCACTCCACCTGCGTAACCCACGATGGCTTGCGTTTCTCCACGAACGCCTTCGTGCCTTCACAGCCTTCGGAGCTGCGGACGGCGGCGGCGAAAACGGCCGCCGCGTCGTCGAGCAAGACCGACATCGAGGCCGGACCGGCGGCGCGCAACATAAGCCGCTTGGTGGCAGCAATTGCCTCCGGCGCGCATTTGAGGATTTGATCGCAGGCGTCACGAATCGCCGCATCGAGCGCGGCGGCGTCCTTGACGCAAAGATGCGCAAGGCCGATCGCTGCCGCTTGCGCGCCGTCGACGCGCGTACCTGACACACCCAAACGTCGCGCTTGCGTCAGACCGATGCGCTGCACCACGAATGGCGAGATCGCCGCAGCCACCACGCCGATCATGACTTCGCTCATGGCAAAGCGAGCATCGGCGGTCGCGATCGTGAAATCGGCGACGCAAGCAAGCCCGAAACCGCCGCCCATCGCATAGCCTTCGACTGCCGCGACCACCACCTGTGGTGCCGCATTCACCGCCTCCAGCATGGCGCCAAAACGGCGGTTGTTGCTCTTGAGTTCGTCAGACGCGCCCGGCGGCGGCGCTTCGCCGGCCGCAGACATGCTTTTGATGTCGCCGCCGGCGCAGAACGTGCCGCCCGCACCGCGCAAAACGACCACACGCACCGAACGATCTTCCGCAATTGCCGCGAACGTCGCCACGACTTCGCGCACCATTTGCGGGCTTAGTGCGTTCCGCGATTCGGGTCTATTGAGCCACAAATGCAGCACTCCGCCGCGCAGATCGAGCTTGATATGCGAGGTCAGCGGCAGCTCAGGCATGGCTGGCCTTTTGCTCCGGCGCGTTCGACGTTCCGGGCAGCGTGCCCATCAGCTTGCAGATGATGGTGAGCATGATTTCGTCGGCGCCGCCGCCGATCGAGCCCAAACGACCGTCGCGATAGGCGCGGCTGACCGGCGTCTCGTTCATGTAGCCCATGCCGCCCCAATATTGCAGGCAGGAATCGGCAACCTCGCGGCGCAGCCGCCCGGCTTTGAGCTTGGTCATGGACGCAAGGCGCGTCACATCGGTGCCAGCCAAATATAGTTCGCACGCGCGATAGACCAGCGCGCGCAAAAGCTCGATCTCCGTGGAAAGCTCGGCCAGCCGGAAATGCACCACCTGATTGTCAAGGATCGATTTGCCGAATGCCTTGCGGTTGCGCGTGTAGTCGATGGTCTGCTCGATCAGCCGCTCCATTGATTTTAGGTTGGCGGCGGCGGCCCACAACCGTTCCTCCTGGAACTGCATCATCTGATAAATGAAGCCCTTGCCCTCATCACCGATCAGGTAACGCTGCGGCACGCGCACGTTGTCGAGGAAAATCTGCGCCGTGTCGGATGCCCGCATGCCGAGCTTGTCGAGCTTGCGGGCGATTTGCACGCCCTTGGTCTTCATCGGCAGGCAGATCAGCGACTTATTTTTGTGCACCGCCCCCTCGGACGTATTGGCGAGGAGGCACATCCAGTCGGCTTGCGTGCCGTTGGTGGTCCACATCTTGCCGCCGTTGATCACGTAGTCGCCGCCGTCCTTGCGCGCGGTGGTCTTGATCGAAGCGACATCCGACCCCGCACCGACTTCCGAGACGCCGAGACAAGCGACAAAATCGCCGGCGATCGAGGGCGCCAGGAACTCGCGCTTGAGTTCGTCAGTACCAAACCGGGCGAGCGCGGGCGTTGCCATGTCGGTCTGCACGCCGATTGCCATCGGGACGCTACCGCTCGCAATGTTGCCAAGCTCCTCGGCCATCACCATCGCATAGGAATAATCGAGTCCCTGCCCGCCATACTCGACCGGCTTGTTGAGGCCGAGAAACCCGAGATCGCCCATTTTCTTGAACAACTCGTGGGCGGGGAAAATGCCGGCTTCTTCCCATTCATCGACGTGCGGATTGACTTCGGCGGCGATGAATTTTTGCAGGCTGCGGCGCAGCTCCTCATGCTCGGGCGTGAACAACATGGCGTTTCCTCTTAATTACATTCGCCCGACGCCGAACGTATTTGGTTTGAGCGGGCGGATTTCGGCTTCACGGCAGATCGACAGGCAGAAGCCTAACACCTTGCGGGTGTCGCGTGGATCGATCAGGCCGTCGTCCCATAGCCGGGCGGTAGCGTAGAACGCGGTCGATTCGCCCTCCATCCACTTGACGATCGCCTGCTCCATCGCCTGAAGCTTGACAGCGTCGACCGGTTTGCCCTCGCGCTTGAGCTTTTCCTCGGTGACAATCGCCATGACTTTCGCCGCCTGCTCGCCGCCCATCACGGCGATACGGTTGTTCGGCCAGGCGAAAATGAAGCGTGGATCGTAAGCCCGCCCGCACATGCCATAATTGCCGGCGCCGAACGAAGCGCCGACATGCACGGTCAGTTGCGGCACGGTAGCGTTGGCCACGGCCTGAATCATCTTCGATCCATGTTTGATGATACCGGCTTGCTCGGCTTCCCGGCCGACCATGTAGCCGGTGGTGTTCTGCAAATACACCATCGGCATGTTGGCCTGGCAGCAAAGCTGGATGAACTGCGCCGCCTTGCTTGCGCCATCGGCGTCGATCGGGCCGTTATTGCCGATGATTCCGATCGCACGGCCTTCGATATCGGCCTGACCGCACACGGTGTGCGGACCGTAGAGCGACTTGAAGTCGAGAAAGTCGGAATCGTCGACAATGCGGGCAATAAGTTCGCGCACGTCGTAGGGCTTGCGATAGTCGGTCGGTACCACGCCGGCGATTTCGTCGGGCGAATAGCGCGGCTCCTTGAAGGACTTTTGCGGCTGCACCGGAAGCCGCGCGTTCCAGGGCAGCTTGGCCATGACTTCGCGCGCGATCCGGATGCCGTCGGCGTCATCTTCAGCCAGATATTCGCCGAGCCCGGAGACGGTCGCGTGCATTTCGGCGCCGCCAAGCTCCTCGTCGGTCGCTATTTCCCCGGTTGCCGCGCGGAGCAATGGCGGGCCGGCGAGAAACACTTTGGCCCGGCCGCGCACCAGGATCACGTAGTCCGAGAGTCCGGGCAAATAGGCACCGCCGGCGGTCGAGGAGCCATGTACGACGGTGACCTGCGGAATACCCGCCGCCGACATGCGCGCCTGGTTGGCGAAACCGCGGCCGCCTTCGACAAACATCTCCGCCTGGAACAGCAAATTGGCACCGCCGGATTCCACGAGCCGCACCATCGGCAACTTGTTCTCCAGGCAGATTTGCTGGATGCGCAGATTTTTCTTCACGCCCATTGGCGTCGAAGTACCACCCTTGATCGCGCTGTCGTTGGCGGAAACCATGCAGCGGACGCCGGAAACGTAACCGATGCCGGCAATTCCACCGCCGCCCTGAATGCCCTCGGCACCGTCGTCGTCATGCATGCGAAAGCCGGCAAGGGTCGAGAGTTCGAGCCACGGCGCGCCGGGATCAAGTACCAGCGCGACGCGCTCGCGCGGCAGCAACTGCCCGCGTGCGCGGAAGCGGTCGCGCCTGGAGTTGGAGACGTTCCGCACCTTTTGCTCGAGTGCGCGGAATTCGCCGATCAGCGCCAGCATCTGCTCACGATTGGCGCGATAGCTCTCCGAGCCAGGATCGACGCGGCTTTCAATGACCGGCATGGCGATTTACTCACGCAACGGCGCGGCTAAACGTAGGGGCTATGCTACAGGATCGTTCGCCATGTTGCCCGGACAATTCACAACCACGCAAGTTGAATGAACACCCGCGGGAATGGTTATTTGCCGCCGATCCAGCCTCTATCTCGCTGGCAGCCATGACGGTATGATTGGCTGCGCCGACATCCGCACCACCAATCCCACCCCGATGACAGGAAGAAAATGAGCGATACCGCGCCACTTTTGTTGACCGAGCGCCGGGGCGCCATCGCAATCGTCACTATCAATCGCCCGGCCAAACGCAACGCACTCAATGAAGAGCTGTGGCGCCAGCTCAAGAAAACGTTCGAGGATTTCGAGCCGGACGTGCGCGCCGTCGTTCTCACCGGCGCGGGCCCGCATTTCTGCGCCGGCCTCGACCTGACCGAGCATCGTCACCGCCAGCCGTTCGAGAGCATCGCCATGTCGCGGCTGGGTCAAGCGACCTGCGAGGCCATGCAATTCGGAGGGCGTCCAGTGGTGGCGGCGATACCCGGCGCCGTGATCGGCGGCGGGCTTGAGATCGCAGCGGCGACCCATGTCCGCGTCGCCGACACAACCACTTTCTACCAATTGCCGGAAGGCCGCCGCGGCTTTTATGTCGGCGGCGGCGCCAGCGTGAGTGTGTCCCGCATCATCGGCTCCGGGCGGATGATTGAGATGATGCTAACCGGTCGTGTACTCGACGCGGAGGCCGGCGAGCGGATCGGCCTTTCACACTACTTAGTAGAAGCCGGCAAGGCGCTCGACAAAGCGATCGAGCTGGCTGGAGTTATCGCCAAGAATGCACCGATCCCGAATTATCTAATTATCCAGGCCATACCACGCATCGAAAAGATGGGGTCCGCCGAGGGGCTTTGGACCGAAAGTGTCGCGCAGGCTGTAAGCCTGACGTCCGACGATGCCCGTGCTGGCATCGATGCCTTTCTCAAGAAGCGGAAAATCGAATTTTGAGCAAATGTCACCAATTCAACGCGGCGGTATGGACACGCCGTCCCAGAGGCCTTTCAATTTCTCATCCAATAGTGTCACCGCGAATGAGCAACCGGCCTTTTTCGAGCGAAGTCACGTAGGATCCGACCAGCGAAATTCTGATCCGTTTCGGCCCGGCTCGCCATGGATTCCGACGCACAATTCCATTCTCGTTCTCGGCGAACGAGAAAGTCGGCGCACCTGCGGCGGGAACAGTGCAGCCGGTCAAGGCAACACCGATGGATCGTGTCCGTGACGATTGGGTGCTGCGGCGGGCTTTCCTGCGCTGGAAAATGGCTCGGCCCGAACCGTTCGCGGGGATGGATCAGGACACCGCGTGAGCGATTGGCGGGAGTTTACTAACGGCGAAAAACTAAACTTTGTGAGGCGCTTGGCCCAAGGCTCGATGCCTTGAAGGCCGCGTGAAAATCGCGCCACGCGTTCGCCGTGCGCCCCAGGATTGCGCTGGGCGACTGCTGGAACGCCAATGTTCGACAGGCAGCGTCCACGCTCGAATTCAAGTCAATGTATACCATCACACCTATTGCGGGAGGAGCGTTTCTTACGCTTCAATCCAGGCGTCCCGGGGCGTCAAAACTGATGGAGAGAAGTTATGTCTCATCTACAACGGCGCGAAGTGATTTTCGGTCTTGCCGGCCTCGCGCTGGCTCCCGCTGCATTCGGCCGAGCGAGCGTTGCGTTCGCCGCCGACAAGATCAAGCCGGGTCCATCGAGCGCGCTGATCGTCGTCGATGTGCAGAATTGCTTCCTGCCCGGCGGCAGCCTGGCGGTCAAAGACGGCGACAAGGTCATCCCAGTCATCAATAAAATCGCCAAGAGCTTCGAGAACGTCGTGATGACGCAGGATTGGCACACCGTGCATCACGTTTCTTTCGCCTCCACCCACGAAGGCAAGAAGCCGTTCGAAGTGATCAAGCTTGCCTACGGCAACCAGGTACTGTGGCCGGACCATTGCGTGCAGGGCACCGAAGGCGCGCGGATCGCAAAGGGCATCGACATTCCGCGAGCCGAGCTCATCATCCGCAAGGGCTTCCACAACGATGTCGACAGTTACTCGGCGTTTCTGGAGACCGACAAGGAGACTAAGACCGGGTTGGCGAGCTATCTCAAGGAGCGCAGGATAGACACGGTGTTTGTCACCGGTCTGGCCACCGACTTTTGCGTCGCCTGGACCGCCATCGATGCGCGCCACGCGGACCTGAACGTCTACGTCGTGGACGATGCTTGCCGCGGCGTCGATATCAACGGCTCGATCGCCAAGGCCTGGGAAGACATGACCGCGGCGGGCGTCAAGAAGATCGAGTCGAGCGACATCGCTTAACGCACCTTCGCGTTTGGACCAATTGCTCGGTCCCCGGCTGGCGGGGATCGAGTAATTTGACGTCGCCGTTTACAAAGGGCACGCGGGGAGGAACGACATGGCGCAAGAGGAAGCCGTTGCCGGCGGTTCCGGCAAGCTGGTGATCAAGAATATCGGCCTCCTTCTGAGCGGCGACCTCGCCAGACCGATTCTCGACGCCGACGCGATCATCGCCATCGACGGCAAGATCAGCGCTGTCGGCCGCGCGGGCGATCTCGATTTTTCCGGCGCGAAAACGACGATCGACGGCAACGGCGTGGCGCTGGCGCCGGGTCTCATCGACAGCCACGTACATCCGGTGGCCGGCGATTGGACGCCGCGGCAAAGCCAGCTTGGCTGGATCGATTCATGCCTGCACGGCGGCGTCACCACTATGATCTCGGCGGGCGAAGTGCACACTCCGGGCCGTCCGCGCGACATCGTCGGCGTGAAGGCCATGGCCATCACCGCGCAGCGATGCTTTTCGAGTTTTCGCGTCAACGGCGTCAAGGTCCACGCTGGGGCGCCGGTGATCGAGCCCGGCATGGAAGAGAACGACTTCGCAGAACTCGCCGCCGCCGGGATTCGCTATCTCGGCGAAGTCGGCCTTGGCGGCGTGAAGGACGGGCCGACCGCACGCAAGATGGTCGCATGGGCGCGCAAATACGGAATCAACAGTACGATCCATACCGGCGGCCCCTCCATTCCCGGCTCTGGCCTTATCGACAAGGACGTCGTGCTGGAAGCCGACACCGACGTGATTGGCCACATCAACGGCGGCCACACCGCGTTACCGGACGACCAGATCAAATGCCTGTGCGAACAATGCAAGCGAGGCCTGGAACTCGTGCACAACGGCAACGAGCGCGCCGCGCTGGTGACTTTGCGGACGGCCAAGGAGCTCAAGCAGCTTGATCGCGTTATTCTCGGCACCGACGCGCCGGCCGGCTCGGGCGTGCAGCCGCTGGGAATTCTGCGGATGATCTCCATGCTCGCCGCGCTCGGCGAAGTACCTGCCGAAACCGCCTTCTGCTTTGCGACCGGGAACACCGCCAAACTGCGCGCGCTCGACTGCGGCCTCATTGAGCCGGGCCGGACCGCCGATTTCGTCTTTCTCGATCGTGCCCAGCACTCCGCAGGCAGGACGCTACTCGAAAGCGTCGAACTGGGCGACCTGCCCGGCGTCGGCATGACCGTCATCGACGGAATCGTGCGGTCGCATCGCAGCCGCAACACGCCGCCGGCCGCCAAGGTGCCGAGCATCGTCGCCGGAGAAGGTGCAGGTCTTCAGAGCGCGAGATAGGCGTCGCGAATATCCGGCCGGGCGTCGAATTCGGCGGTTGTCCCGCAAAATCGCACGCGGCCTTTCTCGATGACGCAGACGCGGTCGGCGACAAGACGGGCGAAGCGCAGATTTTGCTCGCTCAAAAGCAAGCTCAATCCTTCGCGCTTCATCGCGAGAATTACTTCGATCATCTGCTCGACGATCTTGGGCGCCAAGCCTTCCGAAGGTTCATCAAGGAGCACGAGCGACGGATTGCCCATCAAGGTGCGCGCGATGGCCAGCATCTGCTGCTCGCCGCCGGACATGCGGCCGCCGGGCCTGCCGCGTAATTCGCCGAGATTGGGAAAGATCTCGAACAGCCGCTTACGCGTCCATTGCGGCGCGCCTGCGCGCTGGTATTGACGCCCGACCTCCAAATTTTCGTCGACGGTTAAATCGGAAAAAATCCGCCGATCCTCCGGTACGTAACCGAGGCCGCGCCGAACGCGTTCGTGGGCAGGAAGATGCGATATCGCCTCGCCGTCGAAGACGATTTCGCCGTCCGAATTGGCAACAAGACCAAGGATTGATCGCAACGTGGTGGACTTACCGGCGCCGTTACGGCCGACCAGCGCGACCGCTTCGCCGGCGCCAACGTCCAGTGCGACATCAAAGAGAATATGCGCGCGGCCGTACGCAGCATTAAGGCCGTTTACTGCGAGCTTGGAGGGCGCGCCGGTCATGGCAAAGCTCCGAACAGCGAGCCGGCACCAAGATAGACCGCTTGCACCTCCACGTTGGCGCGCACCTGCGCTGGCGAGCCTTCGGCGATGAGGTCGCCGCGGTTGAGCACTAGGACGCGATCGGCGTGGCCGAAGACCGCATCCATGTCGTGCTCGGTGAAGAGAACGCCGATCGAGCGGTCGCGCGCGATCCGCGTGACAAGGGTCATCAGCGCCACGCGCTCGCTCGGCGCCATGCCCGCCGCAGGCTCGTCCATCAACAAGAGCTTGGGATCGTTGGCGAGCGCGATGGCGAACTCAAGGCGTTTGACGTCGCCGTAGGCAAGCTCGCCGCAACTCCGCCACGCCTGGTCGGCCATGCCGACCAGGGTGAGAAGCTCAATCGCCTCGCCCCGACAGTAGCGGGCGGCCCATCGACAGCCCACCCAGTGTCGCCGATACGAAAGGAGCGCGGCCTGAACGTTTTCCGCGACGGTCATTGATCCGAAGGTTGCCGCAATCTGGAAGGTGCGGCCGACGCCGAGCCGCCAGATTTCACGCGCCGGCATCCCGGTCACGTCGCGGCCAAACATACAAATGCGGCCGGCGCTCGGCTCGAGCTGGCCGTTGATCATGTTGAAGCACGTGCTCTTGCCCGCTCCGTTGGGACCAATGAGCGCCAACATCTCGCCAGCCTGCAGCGAGAAGCTGACGCCCTTGACCGCCTGAAAGCCGGAATAGGACTTTTCGAGATTTTCGACAGCGAGGATGCTCATGACTGCTTGCTCCGGCGCAGCCTGATCGGCAAATCTGACAAAGCACCGAGCACGCCCTGCGGGAAAATCGAAACCAGGACGATGATCAGAAGACCGAGCACAAGTTTCGAATAATCGGTGTGACTGATCACCCAAATCGAGAGTGACTTGTAAAGTGCGGCGCCAATGACGCCGCCGGCAACCGTCCCGACGCCGCCGAGCAAGACCATGGCCAGCCCGTCAATCGATAACGGAATTGCCAGATCGTCGGGAAAGACGCCACCTTTGAGAAAAGCGTAGAGCGCGCCGGCAAGGGCGGCGAAGCCGCCGGCAACGGTGAATGCGAACCACTGAATGTGATAACGAGACAGGCCGATCGCTTCCGCGCGCAGCTCGCTGTCGTGCAACGCACGCAAAGCATAGCCGAAGGGGGAAAACAAAATGACCCGCAACAGCGCGATCCCGGCGGCGACCAGCGCCAATGTGAGCCAATAAAAATGCGCGGCCGACGCCGCCCACGGGCTCGGCCACACACCGATCAGGCCGTTATCACCGCCGGTCACTTCGGTCCATTGAAAGGCGATCGACCAGACGATCTGCGCGAACGCGAGGGTCAGCATCGCAAAATACACGCCCGACAGTCGGACGCAGAACCAGCCGAAGATGAGTGCGCCGAGAAAGCCCAGCAGCGGCCCGGCTGTAAGTGCGCCCGCCATTGGCAGACCGAGCTCTTTGAGCGCCAACGCGGCACCATATGCTCCCAAGCCGAAATAGGCGGCGTGGCCGAACGAGACAAGTCCGCCGGCGCCGACAAGGAGATGCAGGCTCGCCGCGAAAAGCATGAAAATGAGCACTTCGCTGGCAACCGTCAGCGCATAATTGCCGGCGACCAGCGGCAACAGCGCCGCGGCGGCGATTCCCGCCGCCACGAAAAGCCGTTCGCGCGCAAGGAACGGCCGCCACCGGACGATCTGAAGACCGCTCGCCCCGCGCGTCGCCGCCTCGGGGCGCCCCAACAGTCCCCAAGGCCGCACCACCAGCACCACCGCCATCACCAGAAATACGAGGATGATGGAGATTTTCGGCAGCACAAGGATACCAAATGCGTTGAGCTCGGAGACGATGATCGCGGCGATAAACGTGCCGGGTACATTGCCCAGCCCGCCGATAACAACGACGACCAGCACCTCGGTGATGATCTGCAAATCCATGGTGTGGCTGGCCGCTTCGCGCGGCAATTCAAGCGCTGCGCCGAAGGCGGCGAGGAAAATCCCCAAGGCGAATACGCCGGTGAACAGCCACTGCTGATTGACGCCAAGGGCCGCAACCATTTCACGGTCCTGCGTCGCCGCTCGCACCAGCACGCCCCAGCGCGTGCGGCGCAGCAGCAATTCGACGCCGATGAGAGTGATCGGCCCGAGCGCTATCAGCAATAAATCATAAGTCGGGAACAACTGGCCGAACAGATTGAATGCGCCCTTGAGGCCCGGCGCTCGCGGTCCGAGCAAGTCGCTCGGACCCCAGATCAGCACCACCAAATCCTCGACGACGAGCGTCACGCCGAACGTCAACAGCAGCTGGAGCAATTCGTGCGCGGCATAAATTCGGCGCAGCAACGTCATCTCAACCAGCGCGCCAATGGCCGCGACAATCAAGGACGCAAAGATAACACCGCCCCAAAATACGAAGCCACCGGAAAGCCGCTCCGTCACCGTAACCGCCACGTAGGCGCCAATCATATAAAAGGCGCCGTGCGAGAAATTGACGATGCGGGTAACGCCAAAGATGATCGAAAGGCCGCACGCGGCGAGAAACAGCGACGACGCACTCGCCAAGCCGGTGACGAATTGGTTGAAGAGAAAAGTCACCGGCTTGGCCCTGCGGAAGCGAAAGCAGGAGGATCAATCCTGTGGCCGCAACGCCTTGACCATGCTTTCTGGCGGCTGGTATTTCGCGCCGTCGCGATAGCCGACATCGACCATCACTCCTTTACCTTCCTTTAGCTCGGTCTTGCCGACAAAAGCGCCGAGCGTCGACTGATGGTCGGACTTGCGGAAAGTCACTTCACCGAAAGGCGTGTCGACCACAATTCCCTCGGCCGCTTCGACCAACTTCTCACTGTCGGTCGATTTGGCTTTGGCAAGAATGGCCGCCGCTGCCTTAAGCGTCGAATAGCCGACCACCGAGCCGAGGCGAGGATAGTCGTTGTATTTAGCCTGATAGGCTTTGAGAAAAGCGGCATGCTCGGGAATGCTGACGGCGTTCCAGGGATAACCGGTGACAATCCAACCCACGGGCGTCTCGTCCTTGAGCGGATCGAGATATTCCGGTTCGCCGGTGAGGAAGCTCACGACAAAGCGGTCCTTGAACAGGCCGCGCGTGTTGCCTTCTCGCACGAACTTGACCAGATCGGGGCCGAAAGTGACGTTAAGAATCGCATCCGGCTCGCTTTTGGCAAGTGCCTCAACAACCGCGCCGGCGTCGATCTTGCCTTGTGGCGGCCACTGTTCGGCGACCCATTCAATGTCGGGCCGCTTTTCGGAAAGAAGCTTCTTGAAGACCGCGACCGCCGACTGGCCATATTCGTAATTGGGGGCAACCGTCGCCCATTTTTTTGCCGGCAGCTTGGCCGCTTCTTCGGCGAGCATCGCCGCCTGCTCATAATTCGAGGGGCGCAGGCGGAACGTATAACGATTGCCTTTCGACAACGTGATGGCGTCGGTCAGCGGCTCGGCAGCGAGGAAGAATATCTTCTTCTGCTTGGCGAAATCGGAAACCGCAAGCCCGATATTCGAGAAGAACGTGCCGACCAGCATGACCACGCCATCATTGGAGACGAGCTCGTTCGCCGCGGTCACTGCATCGCCCGGTTTGCCGCCATCGTCCTTGGAAATCACCACCAGCGTCTTGCCGTCGACGCCGCCGCCGGCGTTGATCTGTTCCAGCGCGAGTTGCCAGCCCTTGCGATAGGGATCCGTGAAGGATGGCAAGGCGGAGTAGGAATTAATCTCGCCGATTTTGATTTCATCGCTGCGGGCGATAGCCGCGGTGCAGAATACCGCCACGGCGGCGAAGAGAAGTGAGATTGAGTTGGGCTTCCACATGGTCAACGCTCCTGCTTTCAGTTCGACGGCCATTTATTTGTATACGAACGATATCCGTTCTTTCGCCCGGTGCAAGATTGTAACTCCAGCAAAGCGCACGCGAAATTCGCCTGATTTTTGGGCGATAGGTTTGAACATCCCAATCGCCAAACCGGTCACTTCATCTTCTCAAGCAACCTGAGAAACTCCGCCTGCTCGCCGCCGTCGAGCGGCGCCAGGGTGTCCTTGCTGATTGCCTGTGCAACGGCGAATTTTGAGTCCAAGAGATCGCGGCCTTTGCCGGTTAGCGCCACCAGCCGGCGGCGGGCGTCGTCCTCGTCCGCGCTAACACAGATGAGGCCCCGTTTTCTCAGCCGATCGACGACTCCTTTGATGGTGGCGACGTCCATGGCGGTCATCCGTCCCAGCAGGTTCTGCGAGGTAGGCCCCACTTCATAGAGCTTCGCAAGCGCGGCCCATTGGGTTGGGGTAATGCCGCTGCCCATGAGGCCGGCAAAGAGCGTTGCGTGGCGCTGGCTGACCTGCCGCAGGATGAAACCTACCTGTTCATCCAGAATATAGGCTTTCGGCCGGGGCTTGGCCTTCGCGGCCCTGGCCCGCATTGGTTTCTCCTTTCGCACGGGAATCGTCATCACCCCTCGAATGCTTACCTGAGCCCGTCCTGACCTTTGATAGCATCCTTCGTCAGGCCGCCGACGCGCGGGAGCGGCCGGCCTGAATCGGTCACGGCCACCACCACCATGATCTCGTCGGCGCGCGGGGCATCGGCGACGCGTACCTCCATGCCGTCGAAATGGCTCCGAACGAACGCCGCGTCCTTGTGGCCGAGCGGCACGTCGAGCGTGACTCCCGGTCCGCCGCGCTTCTTGGATGAAGGGATCAGCGCCGTGCCGGTGCCGAGAACCTTCCTCACCGGCGCTCCAAGCTTTGGATGCAGGATAGCGGCGGCGTGTTCGAGCTCGCCGTTTTCCCCAACCGCGGCCGCCTTGCCGTAGCTCTCGGCGCTCGGACCTTCGATTCCAAGTGCCGCCACCGCGCGGCTCGCCAACAATCCTCCCAACTCTTCGCCGATCTCAATCAGCTCGGAAAGGTCGTCCACATAGCGGCCTGCGAATGGATTCTCGATCACCGCCACCGCCGCCGCGCGACGGGTCGGCGGCTCGATCGCTTTGCCCATTTCGAAGCGGGTCTCTTCGAGAAAGGTGACGAGCTTGCGAATTTTTGCCTTCATCTCACACCGCCAAATTTTCCATGCGCTGCCCCACTTCACATTTCGAGCGCACGGGCAAACGCTCGGCGGTCTGGACCGCCTCAGCGCCGCAAAGCAGTGTGCGACCGCAAAGTCGCAGCGCCGCCGCCTGCAAGAGGCCGGCGCGGCGCAAACGTTCTGCTTCATCAAGCCCGGCGGTGAGTGCGTCATCGATGTCGTGCGGTGCCAGTGGTCCAACGTCGATGGTGACCGGCCGCTCGCCGAGATCGCTTTGCGGATCGAGCGCCGTGGCAGGCGTGCGGCCAACGGCCGGATGACCGGGTAGATCGACCGCATTGGCGACCAAAGTAGCGGCAGCGTCGGCCTGCGCGGCTGAGCTGGCGAGAACGGTTACCGCGTCAGCTATTCCGCGTGAGAAGCTGCGGCCGCGCCATCCCGATGTGGCCACGCCGCGCACGCTGTCTCGGCCGGAAATCATAGCGCTTCCGATCAAGCTCGGCCGGTCGGGCCGATCAACCATGCCGATGGAAAAGCTTTCGTCGGGCAGCAGGTGCAGGGCGATATCGCCGCCGTTGTTGACGTAAGCGCGCCGCAGCTTCGCGCCAATCGTCATTACGCGCAAGATTTCGTCGGCGACGGCGCCGGCGACGGCCGCCATCGGCGTGATGAAGCGGGCAACGCACAGCGGCGCGACGGCATCGGCCATGCGCCGCGCGACGACGCCGGAGGGACGCGCGCCGGTGGATGTTGCTTGTTCGCGAAGAAGAGGCAATTCGGCGCAAAGCTCGTCGAGGATCGCCGCGAAGCGGCGCCACGCCGCGGCGTACGCCGTTTCAACCGCGGCGACTTCACCGAACGCTTCGATGATCAGATCGATCGGCCCGTCGTGGAGATGAAGGCGGCCATCCGGCAACCGGCTTTGCTGTGGCAGTATTCTCATGCTTCGCCCCGCGCCGGCGCAAGCATTGTGTCCCGGTCAGCCGATTTCTTGCGACGTTCATCGAGAATATCCTGCAACGGCCGCACATGATCGACATGTCCGCCCAGCACCGCATAATCATCGAGCCGCATGGTGAACTCGATCGGCGCCACGATCGCCGGGGTGGGCACGTAGCCGAAGGCGTTGTCCGGCAGCAGTGTGACGTCGACCATGAACGTAATGCCGCCCCCCGGCCAGACGATGACGGGCGCGCCGCCGGCCGTCACCGTTGTCAGCGCCTGGCGCACCGAGCGGGTCAGGCGCACCGGATTTTCAGTGACGCCGGCGCGCAGCGAGCCGCCGGCGCCGCCCATGAACAAAACCGAGCACAGCGCAGGTTCGCAATTCTCGCGGATGCGCTCGACCGAGACGCGCAGAGTGTCGGGCAACGGCGCCTCAATGGGGTTCAGCGAGTCGTCAAGGCGGTAGAAGGCGTGCTGTTCGCCGGTGGTCGAGACCATCAGCATGGTCAAGCCGGACCACGCGACTTTCTTGTCGAAGCCGGCGACGATTTCGAGCGGATCGGAAATGTTGGCACCGCCCCAGCCGGTGCCCGGCTCGGCGACATGGAAATAACGTCCGGGAGTCGAGCGCCGGCCTTTCATTTTGATGCCGGTGTCGCGCGCGCCCAGCAGCTTGCCGGCCTGATGCTCGGAAAGGACGCCGGTGATGTGATCGTCAACCACCACGACTTCGTCGACTTTGCCGTACCATTGTTTGGCGAACATGCCGATCGTGGCGGAGCCGCAGCCCACCCGCATGCGCTCCTCGGTCTCACCGTTGACGACCGGGGGCAGGCCTGCCTGCACAATGACGGTGGCGCCGCCATCGACGGTCAACTCAACGGCCTTGCGGCTGCACAAATCGAGCAGCGTTTCGCAGGTGACCCGTCCTTCCTTCTTGCCGCCGTGGGTCAGATGATTGACCCCGCCCAATGAAAGCATTTGCGAGCCATATTCGCCGGTCGTGACGTGGCCCACCGGCTCACCCTTAGCGCGGACCGTCGCGCATTCCGGTCCAAGATGGCGATCGGTGTCGATCTTCAGCTTGACGCCGCAATACGAGTAGATGCCCTCCGTCACGACTGTGACCATATCGATGCCGTCGACCTTGGACGAGACGATGAACGGCGCCGGTTTATAGTCGGGATAGGTCGTGCCGGCGCCGATCGCGGTGACGATGGGCGTAGGCGCGTTGAGGATGTCGCCGCTCCACTCACGCGCCGGGATCATGAAAGGCACGACCTCGCCCCCGTCCTGCAAAGTGCGTTCGAGCAGGACGTGCGGATCGACGCGGACCAATTCGCCGTCACGGTTGGCATAACGGTCGCAGGCTCCGGTCATGCCCGGGCGGATGTAGCAGAGCACCGGACAAGCGTCGCAGCGGATCTTGTCATCGGGCTCAGCCACGGGATTTCTTGCCCTCCAGTGCCAGGATCGCCGCACGCAAACGATCTGGAGTCGCGGGCGTACGCGTGATGCGCGCGCCGGTCGCGTGATGGATTGCGTTGAGGATCGCGGGCGCGGTCGGGATCAACGCCTGCTCGCCGATGCCCTTCGCGCCGAATGGCCCGATCGACGAAGCCTCCTCGATAAGAATGCTCTCTATCGGCGGCATGTCGCCAAAGGTGGGAATGAGATAATCGTGCAAATTCTCGCCCTTGCCGGGAACAAACTCTTCCATCAGCGCCATGCCGAGGCCTTGCGCCGCGCCGCCTTCGATCTGGCCTT
>CAYVPC010000012.1:0-32956 GCA_964453555.1 uncultured Hyphomicrobiales bacterium
AACGGCTCGGCCACTCATTCACAACCCAAGAGCACGGATTGGTCCTGCACCGCTATTTGACCAACGTCTGCCAACACTGCGCTATCAAACATCGCTGCACCACCGGCAAGGAGCGACGGATCACGCGGTGGGAGCACGAGCACATACTCGAAGCCGTGCAACGCCGACTCGACGAGTATCCAGAGAAGATGCGCCAGCGGCGCGAGACCGTCGAACATCCCTTCGGCACGCTGAAGATGAGGATGGGGGCGACGCATTTCCTGATGAAGATGCTGCCGCGGGTCGCCTCCGAGATGGCGCTTCACGTATTGGCCCACAATCTCACCCGCGTCATGAACATCGTCGGCATTCAGCCGCTCATGGCGGCAATGAGGGCATAATCAGGCTCGTCCAGTAACAGGGCTTCACCGCCCAACCGGTCTTCTAACACCAGCAGTCAAAGCGTTTTTGCACGACCAAGACCCAAAGCCGACATTAGGCGCTTCAAGCTTGGCATCCAGTCTGCCGATAGCTGGGCCGCGGCATCACTCGCTATTGGAATGTCACCGCCGCGAGGGCGCGGTTGACTTTGTCCACCGGCCACTGAGTAACGGGCCCAGGCGCTGCACCTGGCGTGGCGATATTGGTCCCTTGGCCGGGCCGGCTCAGAATCTGCTCACCAGCCGCGTTCGATACGCCCACGGCACCTTCGATAAGCAACACGCCGAGCGCCTGATTATCGATCGGCCCGGCCCAGAATTCCGTGCCGCGGATGCCGATGGTCGCGACACTTGTCGTTACGCTGACATCAGAGGTCGCCAGCTTCGACACTCGGCCAGAGAGAAGCCGGAAGGCACCAACCACCCCGAGCCTGATCGTTCCACTACTCGCGGCGGGGTTGAAGACGTAGCTATCGAGCGTCAGCTTCGTCTTCTCGCCGAGCGTCAGCCGCGTGTTGTCCGCAAAGGTGAGTTCGAGCCGCGCCGCTTCACCGGTCGTCACAATCTCGTTGAGAAAGACGGACGCAGTGAGGCCGAGTGCTCGTGTTGCATCGCCACGCGTTCCGCTCGCCTCTCCCTGTATGCGGGTGACCGCGCCGATCACCTCCTGCGCTGTAGCCTGCCCGCCCGCGAGGCCAGAAAGAAGTAGCACTGCAATGACGATCAGCCGATGCAACATGCCATCGCCCTCCGGGAACGCAATTGAGCTATTTTGACACAAGGGCGAGCACGCGCCAAATGTCCTTGCACCACGACACCCCATGCACCTGTGCCGGTTGATATAAGATGTTGGTCCAAGGCGGACGCTCGCTGCCACGCAGCAGCATGTCCGAGGCTGAGGGAAAAGCGGACGGCTGCGCTTGGTCACGACTTAACAGAAAGTGCGCGGGGCCGGCTGCGAACGCCTTTTTGTACACTTTCGCTTTAGCGGCTAAGCGGCGCTGGGCGCGTCGCGATCGTTTCGGCATTCCTCGATCGCCCGCATGATTAGCTTTTTGATGTTCTCGACTGTGACGTCATCGCGCCGCTGGATACCGACGTCCGCGCTTACGTTCTTGGGTTGTTTCGGCTGGCCTAACAGGTCAAAGCCGTGGCCGCTCGTGACGGTGACCATTCCACCGCGCGGAGCAATCAAATAGGCCGGGCTCTCGTGGCCCTTATTACTGGGCTGGTCTTGCAAATCCCGCTGATCCGTTATGCGGAAAGCAACCGACGTGGGCCGCAGCGTTTTTCCGGTTCGGCCGTATTGCCGAATTTCCACTTTGCCGCCGAGTGGCTCTAACTTCTGAGAGGCGGCCCGTAGTTGGGGCAGTACCACATTGCTCAATACCGCGATGTCTGCATCGGCTTCCGCCTGCAAACGCTTGGCCTCCGTTGGGCCTTCCCGTTGCTGGTCGTGTTCAAGTTTCGCTTTCATGAACGCGTCACCATAGTCATCATCACCGCCAATCATATTGACACAACCTTTCCTCCGTTAGCGCGCAAGTGCGAGGCACCTTTGACCACCTTGCGCGGAATTTTGACCTCCTCACGCCCCGTGGCACGCGCCGACAGTGGCTTTGCCCCGTCTTCTCTCCTATGGTTAGGTCAGCAGCACTACCCGCTCATAGCCCGTTTCGGCGTTCGCGACGCGGCAACATTATGTCTGAAATTAATGGATGAACGGACTCGACCCGCAAAAGCCGCTAGTCCGCAGTTTGACCGTTACCAAAAGTCCCCCGTGTTGGGATCGCCGAAGAGAATATTGGGATCGGCAAGACTGGCATTTAATTTCCGGCCGTCTGTCAGGACAATTCTGTAGCGAACGAAAGTCTTTGCTGATATTCACGCCAATAGGCGATACAGCAGGCGACGGTCCACATCGAGCTAACGTGAAGATAGTTGAGCCAACTCGTTGACAGCGGGATGTGCGTCTCCATCATTATCAGCGCGTGTAGCACGTTCATCACCGCGCCAATTATTACTGTAAACACGACGTTTAGCGGAAGCAGTGCCAGAAGCCCCAATATCAGCATGAAATTCATTGTGCCATTGCCGGTCTGGATCCGGAACGGTGTTTCGATTCCGAGTAACACCACCGAGATGTACACGCAAACGCTAAGTGTAATTGCGAACGCAGCAACGAAAAGCTGCGAATGTTGTTTCGCAAATTTTTTGTAACTCAAGCCGTAGAACATCAATAGCAGCGGACAAGCTACCATGTAGCGAAATCTGGTGGAGTAGATTGCCGCGTCGCTTGCCAAATCCGATACGCCGTAGATGATGTAGGCAATAAATGCGAGTAAAATTCCGAATTGCGCAATGGAATAAGTTCGGTCCCTGAAATAGTCCCGAAATTCCCTTTCAATGACCTTTTCTGGAAAGCGCAAGCCCGCCGCCACCATACACGCGATGAATGTTTTTTCGAACCAGTTCCGGTCAACGTTGGGGATTAGCGACGCCTGCGGATACTTCGGCGGCGTTGGGGCGGTGGGTAGGACAGTGCCGGCGGCGGCGGATTCGTTCATCCCGAGGAGACGATCAAGCCGTTTGGCCAAGGCCGCCAACAGGCGTGAAAACGATTCACCATCGCTGCCACCTTTCCAGCCATCGAAATCGATTGTCTGAATGTGTAGGAACTGCAGCGGGGGCTCGCTGTGATCGATCGAAATGGGCAAGAGTTTGTGCTTGCCCAAGGCATAAGCTGCTTCTGCGCGCACCCAATGCGATCTGACCGAGTGCTGTGACCAGACAACGATTACGACACGAGTTTGGGCAATCGCATCCTCGATCTGGGTATCGTAAGCGTCGCCCTCTTGGATGCCGCTCCGGTCAAGCCAGACTGACAGGCCTTTCTCGGACAAGGCCGCCGCCAGCGCCTGCACAGTGGACGCATCCTGTCGCGAGTAGCTGAGAAATATCTCATGCACGGGTCAAAGCCACGCAAAAACGAAGCTATGACCTACCAAGTAAGCCCGCGCTACTCAACAGGTCTCGCCGTGACAGCTCTAGCTAGTCCGCTACTGGCCGATACCGTTGATAAAGTCGGCGATGAGAGGCGTGAGGGTCTCTGTTGGCGGCCTTGATCTTTTTATCCTCCCACCTGGGGGCCCGTGTAACCCTCGGGCTTGATAGGACTTCTGCTCACATGACGCGCCATTGCGCGGAACCTCAAGACGCTAGCGAGCCAACTCTGGCGGCCACCACCCGATGCGCAGCTCGCAAGCGCAGAGGTGGAACTCATCGCGTGCACCAGAGAGGCCGCGCAGCCGCATGCGCGAAACCGGACGGCTCCGACGACGCGGACGAACGGCAAATCAAGCGGCGCGTCGAAATCGTGTTCAGCACGGGATGAAGCCGCTGGATACCGAAAACCGTCTCGCGCCCACGTGAGCGGACTGGAATTGGGCCAGCGAAATCCCACGATTGTGACGCTCTGGCACATTTCGGAAGCGCTCGGCGTGAGGATTTGAGCAGCGTCTCACCCGCCCTTTTTGCCGCAGTGCCGTTCGTCCGGTTGTGGCCCACGGCCACGCTTGCCGTCCAGAATTTGCTGCAGCGCAACGCTGAACGAAGCAACCGATCTTGCCTGCCATTTGCTTTTTTGCGGCGAATTGGATACCCGCCGAAGTCGCGTGATAAATTGCCTTGCGGCCTGAGCGCCGTGAGCTTTCGGCCTGTGTCCGTAAGTCACGGACACAGGCTTGGCGTTCGCGCTCTTGCGCACGGACTTCGTCGGCGCGGCCCGTCCTCTATTGCCAACATTCGATAGGCGGTCGAGCGTGCAATCTTGGGTGTTGTTTCAGGAAGGCGGCGAAGTCGGCCATGGACTTCGCGAAGAAGCTCGTGCTTGGAATCGGAAGCCGAGACAATCTTGAGCGCGGCCTGAGGACGTTGCTTGACACACTGGTCAGCTTAAGAATACGACTCTCGGGGCCCCCGCGAAGATTGGGCCGCCCCGAAGGACCTTGTCCCAAATCTCACCCACGCGCGAAACTCGAACCTGATATCGCACCGCGTGATTTGATCGGAGGAAACACCATTTTTAATTTGCATCGTGCAAGAGTTTGCCTACTCCTATCGATGCCGTTCATTTTGGCATACAGTGATATTACCGTATCTGCAGAACGCCTTGAAACCAAAAAAAGCGCAGCATTGAGGAATATGCATAAAACAAGTAACGAAGGTATCGTCCTCGATCCTTTTGAACACCCAAATCTTCACAACAGAAAAAGGTTATCACAGACACGCCTAAGCGATGTTGGCGACGCATTACGAATTTGCATCGCTGATTGTGAAGCGCGGTTCCAAGCCTGCCTGTATGGCAGTAGCTGCAATAAGGACGGAGGACGTCCCCGTGTGCGTGGGTGATAGAGATTCTTGTATTTCGTCATGTCATCAGGAAGATTGATGATTCCCCCTAAATTTTAACCCGCGCAAAAATCCGAACTAACCCACTAGCGCCGCAGCCCGAGCGCACTCCTGCCCACCGAACCCAACGCCTGACGTACATCTCAGGCGCAGTGGCGCTGCAACCGCCGTGCGCTTCTGCTCATAACGCCGATGCAAGTTGTTCGACAATCCTCATACAAGAGAGATGATCCCGGCGGTTGGAAACGACAAGAATGCTACCGTAAAGCGCAACAGTTTTCTGCGATGCAATATGTCAAAGATGGCCCTTGGCGTCGTTCGCGGCACCGCAAGGTTATGTCTGAGATTGAGGGATAAACGGACATAACGTGGACATCGCATTTCGGTAGCGAGCCATTCCAGTCCGTATTGACCATCATCGTATATCCCTCGATGCTAGCTCCATGGATGATCTGAGCCATTTATCCTGGCCGTTCTTTGATTCGTCCTGCCTTGAATTTGCGCGGAGTCTCGATCGCTGGGTACGTGCCGAACTTGGCAGCTTTGAGTTCGACGAAGGAGGCGACGGCAAAGCGGCGCGGAAGATATTTGAACGTTTCGCGGCCGCGGGTTGGTTGCAAAACACCCTTCCGACGCAAACGCCCGGCGAGCAGAGCAAGATTAGTCTTCGCCGCGTAAGTTTGATGCGCGAAATCAGTGCCTTCTCGTCGGCGATTGCCGACGTTGCCCTTTCCGAACCGTGGCTCGGCATCCTTCCGATCGCACTTTACGGATCGCTTAGGCTGCGAGATGAGTTATTGCCGGACTACCTCGCCGGCAGGCTGCTCCCTGCGTTTGCTCTGTCGGAGCCTGACGCCGGCTCGGATGCCGCCGCGATCGCAACTGCCGCCCATCGCGACGGCGATCATTACGTCATCAATGGCCGCAAGACATGGACATCAAATTGCGGCTTGGCGGACCTTTATGTTGTCTTTGCCCGGATCGAGGGACAGGCCGGTGCTGGCGGAATCGCAGCGTTTGCGATTGATGGACATGACGGCAGCATCGAGCTTGAGGAACGTCTTGCGGTCTTGCCTCCCCACACCGTGGGGACGTGGACCCTCACGGATTGCCGCGTCCCCTCTCACCGCCTGATCGGCGAATTGGGGCAGGGCTTCAAAATTGCACTGCACGTGCTTGAACTGTTCCGTCCGACGGTTGGTGCGGCCACACTGGGCTTCGCGCGACGCGCCATGTCGGAAGCCGTTGAACGGAGCGTCACGCGCCATGCCTTCAAAAAGCCGATCTCAGAACACCAGCTTGTCCAAGCCAAGCTTGCTGACATGGTGGTCGGCGTAGATGCCGCTGCACTCCTCGTGTATCGCGCCGCTTGGCAACACGATGCCACGGAGCGAGGCATTTCGCGCGAAGCCGCGATCGCGAAGCTTTACTCGACCGAGACTGCGTTCGACATCATTGATCAGGCAGTACAGATTTTTGGCGGCCTTGGCGTCGTTCGCGGTACAACGGTAGAGCGTCTGTTTCGGCACTCCAGGGCATTTCGCATTTTCGACGGAACCAGCGAAATCCAGCAACTCATCACCGCCCGAAATTTCCTCCAGCAACGATGAGTGGGACCACTGCTAATGGCCCATTTCTCGTTCGCCGCGACGTAGCGAAATGTCTGCAATTGGGGGCAAAGCGGACTCGTCGCTGATCGCCTCGAAACGTCGTGATCGCCGCTTGCGTCGCGATCACCCGATCCGATCCTCGCGGAATCGTGACGATCAATCCAAAACGGCCAGAAAATTCAGGCGGCACGTACACGATTGAAGAACGCTGCCACTTTCGACTCAACGTCCTTGGCGCGTAAGGAAACCCGCGCGGTCAAATCCGCGATTTCGCCAAATGCCGTCGCGCTGCGGGCGGCGGCTTGCTCAACGGACAGGATCTCGGCCGAAGCGCTGGCCGTGTGTCCGGCCGCGGTCTGGATGCTGCCGGCGATGTCACGGGTGGTATTGCTTTGCTCCTCGACTGCCGATGCAATGCTCGTGGCGGCTGTCGTCAACTGCCCGATGGCGCGCGCGATTGAGGAGATTTCATCGACAGATTTTCTGGTAGCGTCCTGAATGGCAGCAACTTGCTGTGAAATTTCCTCAGTGGCGCGCGAGGTCTGATTAGCGAGCGCCTTCACTTCGGAGGCGACCACCGCGAAACTCTTGCCGGCGGCGCCCGCGCGTGCCGCCTCGATCGTGGCGTTCAGCGCCAGAAGATCGGTCTGCGACGCAATCGTGGAAATTATGCTGACGATTGAGCCAATACGCTCGGCGGTATTATTCAGCAAAAGGATAGCGTCCTGGGTACGTTTCGTGTCGCCGACCGCCGATTGGGCCATCTCTAGGCCTCGTGTTGCTTCGTGGCCAATATGTTGGATCGATGCGGACAACTCTTCGGTGGCCTCGCCAGTCATCTTCACGCGTTGCGTAGTCTCGGCCGCCGCCGATGACGCGACCGCCATGCGCTTGAGAGTGTCGTCGGCGACCTCGCGCATCATCCTGCATGTAGTCGTCAGCGATGAAGCAGCGTCCGTGATCGCTTCGAGCACTTCGCCGATTGCGCCTGCAAAGTCCGCAATCGCGTCGTCAATCGCCTGCCGCCGCCTGTGCGCGTCGATTTCCGCTGCCTCCCGATGCAGGGTCATCGCATTTGCGACATCGAATGCGATGACCTGGGAAACTAGCTTGGCGTTTTCGACAAACTTGGTGCGCGAAAATCTGTGCTTGCGCTGAAGCGCGTCCAACGCGGCCCGCAACACGCAGTTTCCAGCGGTACTGCGAAAGCGGGCGTCGATCCCCAGCGCGGCTTCCTGTTCAACGGTCTTTCGGCACGACACGAAATATTTGGTGTCGAGGTCCCCGCTTAGCAGCGCTTCCAGGTGCGATATTTCAAGTTTCTTGATCAGATCTCTGTGCTGTAGGACCGCCGGAGAAATGCTCGACAATTTTGCTGTCGCCTCGAGAATAGCCTCGACCGCCTTATCGACATGTGGCGCAATCGTCGGCCATATCTGCTTGATCGCGCTGCGGGCCCGCGCGTCGAGTTCGTAAAGCTGATAACGAGCCTCAACTCCCTGGATTGGTTCGCTTTCTGTCATGACCACAGATCCAGCTAAAAACAGGCCCTTTCGATAGTATTACACATTGGTTGTGCCAATCTTAACGATGGAGAAACCATTCTGCCCCGTCCCGATTCAAGCATATCCAGTGTTAGATTATTCCGTCGATATTCTCGCCCCAGGTTCCAAGAGTCCTGCCGACCGACCAGCTGGATGTCTCTGTCTTGGCCCAAAGCCAACGTGAACCAGCCGCCATTCAATGTCCGCTTATAACCGCGTTCAACGATCGTGACGCCAAGCGGGCCGCTCCCCGTGATCCCGATCGGCGAAAGAGTATATGGCGACAGTGACGCTCGAACCTTGTGCGCATCTCGGTGATTTCGAGTATAATTGTCGCCAGCTGAGTTCAGATTGTTCACGAATAGTCTCAATAAGAGGATTGAGGGGAGCCATTTCGGCTTAGTGCGCGTTGCCATGTGGCGGAGCGCGGCAACATTGCGTCGGAAATGCTCAGATCATGAATCTCGATTTACCGACGCTGATGGTCATGCAGAGCTTCGCCCTGGGATGTACTGGCGTGGTCCTGCTTGTTATTTGGTCGCAGCAACAAAAGACACCGGCCTTGGGGCTATGGGGGGTCGCCAACGTTATTGCCGCTGCGGGCATCCTTTCAATGATGTTTGGAGTCACGCTGCGTCAGCCGGCTTGGCCGATCATCGGCGGCATCTTGATGATATTCCAGTCGGGCTTGATGTGGAGAGCGGCGCGGACCTTTGCCTCGAAGAATGCACCGCTGGTTCTTGTGTCCCTCGGACCGGCGGTTGTGGTCTTCGCCAATGTTGTGCCCGCCTTCCAGGGGGGCGTCGGCGCGGCGCTTTCCCTCATTGTCGGGGCCGGATATTTCCTCGCCGCCGCCACGGCCTTATGGCTCGATCGGAAGGAGCGGTTGGCGGCGCGCTGGCCGCTTATCGTTTTGACGATCGTGCAAGCTGGGTTCTACTTGATCGGCGCGTATAGCACCTTAAGCGGCGCGACCAGCCAAGACGGCGTGCCGTCGATCATGAGTTTGTACGGCCTCATTTATTTCGAAAGCATCGTCTTCGCGCTCGGCAGTTCCATATTCATTTTTGCGTTGGTCAAGGAGCGCAGCGAGGCGGCCAGCATGACAGCGGCGCGCACCGATTCGCTCACGGGCATCGCCAACCGAGCTGCCTTCCTGGAGAATGCCGGGCGGCTTTTGGAGCGCTGCCGGCGCGACAGAACGCCGGTTTCGGTGATGACGTTCGACCTCGATCGGTTCAAGGCAGTCAATGATAGATACGGTCATGCGGTCGGCGATGCCGTAATCCGAAAGTTCTGCGAGATAGTCACCGCTGCGCTTCGGCCGAATGACGTATTTGGGCGCATGGGCGGCGAGGAATTTGCCGTAGTGTTGCCGGGATCGAGTATCGAAGCGGCCTGTGCCCGCGCTGAGCGGATTCGTGACTCTTTTGCAGTAGACTGCCGATTTATCCGGAACCATCAGGTCAACGCGACGGTAAGTGGCGGCGTTTCAGTAAGCGTGAATGCCGAGCAAACGCTGGACGGACTGCTCGAATATTCTGACGTAGCGCTTTACAGCGCCAAGACCGAGGGGCGCAATCGCATCAAGCGCGCCGACCAGCCCAAGACGGAAGGCAGCCCATCGAACGTGTTCCGCGTGGCGTGAGCTTTCGGCGGCGACCCGCCCATTAATCCTCTACGACGCAAACCACCGCGCTTTTTGGCCGCACCGCTTGCTAAGCTAGGGCGCCTGTCAGGGGCCCACCGGATGACCGGAACGGCGCAGGCGAGCGGAGAGTGATGCGGCACTTTTCGCATTTAACCCACACCCACGGCGTCACGCGGTGGAGGTCGCCGAGCGTCGTCCGCGCCATGGTCGCGCGTGACATGCCGCCGCAGCGGTAGCATACACTTCTACTTGTTTTCGGAAGGGACCGCTCACAGTGTCGAGAGCAAGCTGCACAGCATGGATTATGGGAGACTCATATGAACCGGGCGATATCGGCGAGACCCTCATGCAGTGGCGTACATTGTAGCGATTGCCGACCCTGCCGCGGCGATCGACCTGATCAGGAACAGCGTCACCGGACCACGCCATGAGATTGAGGACATAGGTCGCCTGAGCGACGCATTGCTGCAAGCGCTCCACATAAGGCGGGGTGAGTTCGCTCGCGCCGACCCGCCACACGAGCGAGAGCAGCCGAGTCCGAAATAACGCACGCCACGACGATCCTGCCGATGCAGCTGTACCGGGGCGGCTTGCGCTGATGCTGGAGGGCGTCGAGTGGCGCGCGGATTGAGCCGCCGGCGGCACCTGATAGCGAGCTTAGAGACTATGCAGCGGTCGGGGCTCTTTTTCACCGCTACGGGCCGCTGCGGCATTAACCAAATACAATCGACGGACGAGCAGCAACAGCGACTCGGTCGTGGCCTTCGATTATTGTTTAATCCAAGGGCGGTCGTCGCCAGCGTTTTGCGTTCGGCGCTAACGGGCCCAAATACCTTGAGCCTCAGGCCCCGCGGCTGGTCGCTTACCCCCTCTGGCCACGGGGCTTCCTTTTCAACGTTGCGTACTACGCTGCGGTCGGCCCGTCGTGCGCATTTGCTGCGTGAGCGCGCGGCCAATCAGGCCCGCGTATTGGATTACGCTGATTGCTTCGGCAGCACGCGAGCCAATGTGTTCGTTCATGCCCGAGGCAACCCGCATGCGCTTTTGCGATGAATGACGGTTCATCCAGCGTAACTTAAATTGACCAAAATTTTGTCTCTGCCTCAGGTCGCCTGAAGTTAGCCACTACTAGGAGGAATTCTATGACGAAGTTTGCCATTGCCCTGGCGGTCGTCGTTTCGCTCGGCCTCGCCGTCCCTGCCTTTGCGCAGGACAAGGACACGACGCCAGCCGAGAAGAAGGACACAACGCTAGCCGAGGGGGTGGTCGTCCATCATCACCACCGCCGCCACCACCACCACCACCACCACCACCATCATCATCATCATCAACCCCCTCAGACGGTGAAACCAGAACCGAAACCGCAATAGCGACTTCGGTTGTCGTTACGCCGCCAGCCGGCCGTCACCGAAATGCTCAAGCTAGTAAGGGAGTTCTCAAATGGAGTTTAAAAGTCAAACTGCAGAACTGTGTCCGCGGTCACATTCGTAGATTGCGGGCGGCGTTAGTTTGATAATGCGAGACGCTCTATCGCGGGGAGAACAGCGATGTCGTATCGGCCAATGCTGACATGCTTTGTCATCGCGTTCCTGGCGGTCGCCAGTGTCAGCGCCGTTATCGGCGCCGATCTTTGGCATACGCCGACGACGACCTTTTGCCTTGCCGACCAGGCCAACGGCACCTGCGCGGCCGATTAAAATTTCAATTTCTATTGGCGGCGGCGCTAACTGCGGTCGGGCCCGTCGCGCGGTGAAGCCCGACGGCGTTACCGCTGACCTTGAGGCTTCGTCATTGGACCAATCTTGCAAGCCAGCTTATGATTTCCGTGAACTGGTCGGGGTACATAAGAAAATAAAGGACTGCGGCAAACGGCGTTACGATCAAAAGCCAGTCTTGCTGGAGAGTTTCCGGCAAGTTGCCGCTCCTATTTCAACTGCGTCGAGATGCTGCTGAAGGTCGTGCTGAGGGTCGTGCCGATGCTCCTTACGGAGGCAATGATGACGATGGAAATCCCGGCGGCGATCAAAGCATATTCGATAGCGGTTGCGCCGTTCTGGTCCCGCAGGAAGGCCCTAAGCTTTTCCATCAATGCAATCCCAACCGCGAAAGAAAGAAGCCCTGGCCCAGAAGGGTAGCGGGGCCGGTTACCCAGGGGCCGGGCGCGTACCGCCCTAGGTGAAATAATACCAGCGGCCGTAGCCGCGTCGTGGCCGATCCTGGTTCATCCTTTGCATTTGGTTGATGCCAGCGGGAGACGCTTGCAAACGGAATACGTCTGGATACGCCGCCTGGAAGCCAGAGTTGTTGAGCAAACTGCAGTGGAATGTCCGCTCCCGGGATAAGCGGACATTGCTCGATCACCGCCAATCCGTCGCTCGTGACCCACAGTAGACATTTGTTGGTTTGGGAACCGCTTGAGGGAATTGTCGTATTTCATGTATCGTATTTCGAAATCTTTAGCTTGTGGATGAAATCTACAGAGGTAGTTATGCTCAGCTTGCCAAAATTTGCGTCTAGCTGCAATTCTGACGACGTTCTGGTTGGTCCCGGCTTCGAGCCAAACAGGCGGCGGTTTCGCCAAAACCTGGCGTGGAACATATTTTTACGCGCAAAGCAGCCACCAGCCATCCGTTCCATTTGAGTTGCAAATCACGTCCTTCCAAGGCGACAGCTTTACTGGAAAAACGAGTGAGCCTTATTCCGGTTTCGGCACGCTCCCGTGTTCCAACCTCTACGCCGATGTGAAGGGGCAAATCCAAGGCAACTCTATCAGCTTTACCAAAACCTATGACGGAACCTGCGGGGTGGCGCATTCAGCGTCGTATAGCGGAACAATGCCGAACCCGCGCATCATGCAAGGGACTTGGAGCACCGACATCAGCGGTACATTCAAGGCGAGCGCGAGCGAATAGCACCTGCAAGCCTGCGATTAGGTCTTATCGCACGGGTGGGCTGATCGTGCCGGTGAGAAATTTCACTTCGCCGTCGCTCTCAGCATAATCACGCTACGAAAGAGGGTGCGAAGGGGTGCGCAGTTGCCAGGTCGTCCGACTTGCGGCAGAGGCGGTGCTGATCGGCGCCGCGCTCGCCGCGCTTGCGGCGCAGAGCCCTCCCTCGCTCGCGCCGCTCGTCGAGCGCAAAGCGGTCATCGCGTCGCAGCTCGCGCGCCAGGTCGCGTTTTGCAGCTCGCGTCGGGACACCGACAATCCCGCCTTCCAGGGTTGCATCGATTGGCACTCCGCGGTGCATGGCGTTTGGGCGCTCACCGCTTACGAGCGGGCGACCGGCGACCGACGATTTTCTCCGCTCGTCGCGTCGATCCTCGACGTCGACAAGCTCAAACGCGAGCGCGAGCACCTGCGGCAGGCGCCGTTATTTGAAATGCCGTATGGTCGGGCCTGGTTCCTCAGATTGGCCATCGAGCGTCATCGGCTGACCGGGTCGAACGACCTGTCGGATTTCGCCGACGAAGTCGCGCTGAGTATTCGGGATTACTACAGGCATCGGCCAATCGATCGCTTTTCGGGCGCCTATGACAGCGCCTCGTGGGCGCTGATTAACCTCTTCGACTATGCGCGGCAGCGCAATCTAGCGGACGTTCAAGCCGAGGTCGCCGATTGGGTCAAAGTCAATTTTGACGCCGTCGATCCCAAATGCTCGTACGACCTCGAGCGCAACGAGTTCATGGCGGTGTGCACAAACTGGGCGGCGTTGGCGTCACGCGTGCTCGATCGCGAAGCCTTCTCCGCCTGGGTTGCCAAATTCATCGAAGTCAACGGGCTGCCCGCTCCGATCATGGATCCTGTCGCCCACCACTCCTATGGCTTGAATTTCAGCCGCGCCTGGGGGCTGTGGGACATCTACGACAAGACGCAGCGCGCCGATGCGGCCAATGCCTATGCCGAGCATTTCAACCGCGGCTTCGCGCCGGCCTCGAATTGGAGCGGGAGTTACGGCGCGGTCGGACATTGGGTGGCGCAGTTCGGAATGTTTGCCATCCAGCCGCTGTTTGGACCCGACGCCGGCCGATAGCGTTGCCGTTGCCGCATCCGCTGATGCGGGCGGATCCGTAGGACACTTTGCGACACGCTTCGCTCAGAATGTGGCTCATACAGAATATTTTGCCGCAATGCTGTTAGTCTTTATATCGGCCCTAGCGTCACTGCGCTGCGCCGAATAATAATGGCGCCATTGGAAGAACAACGGACATTGATCGGAGCGGGTGCTGAGTGCATCGGTCGCGAATGACCCATACCGTCCGTAGGCTGCGAGACTTCGGTGCAACGCAGCATGTCGAGCGTGCAACTATCCCACTTTAAAAATGCTCGATCAGTCACTCGATCACTTCGTCGGTACTTGCGATGATTGTTGAGTGGCACTGTCAGGTCGAGCGGCTTGGCGGCCTTCAAATTGATGGATCTGCGGTGGTGCGTCCAAAGCGGTGCCCCGATATGAGGTTCACGCCCGCAAGCCATGGCAGCCCTATTCCTCGTCGGTGTCTGGCACCGATAGAAGTTAGCTGGCTTCCACGGCCGCTGGCGCACGAACGATCATCACAATGGAAATGGCGAGCCACCATAACCCAAGCAGCGTAAAGCCAGCGATGGAAATCAAACCACCACCAACCATAAATCCGTCGGTAAAAAACGCCGTGAACAGAGAAATAATTTGGATCACGGCAACGAGCAGCCCCAATTGGCCAAGCATTCGTGCAACTTCACCAGTACGGATCATTACTACCGACGCTGCTGTGACAAATACTACCGAGCCAAAGCCCGTAAAGATGTAAGTGTAGTTCGCAATGTCGGCGAGTATCTGCGCACTTGCATCACCCAAAGCCCATCCCCGGCCGGACAACGCCATGAAGATGGATGAGGCAGACACATCAACCGCAAAAGTAACAATTACTCCCGAGAGAAAAGTGAGGTACAGCCAAGCGCCAGCTCCTTCCGCTTCGCGCAATCTCGCGGCAAGTGCCCCAGCCCAAGGGCTGAACGGTACTGCCGTCGTCGCAAAAAGAAAGGCCGAAACCAGAGTTGCGGTGTGATGCTCATTAAAATAACGCGCGATGTCGGCAGCCGAAACGCCGAGAGTCGGCGGCGTCGGCGCAATGGCGAAAGCGACGAAAAAGAAAAAAATGACCCACCCAATTATTCCAGCGATACCACCTGCAATACTCGCGTTTCGTCGCGTACTCATTTTGACCCCCCAGAACCAGTGAGCAATCCTACATCAGGCTGCGTCCCAGCGTCCTCTAGTTTCGTCCGCGTTTGGCCCTCAGCGACACATAGCGCGGGCACGGCCATGTCCGTTTTCAGGCGCAAAGCGACAACGCGGCATGGCGGTGGTGATCACGCGGGCGGTCAGGCGGTTGCCCATGTCTATTTCGAGGATGAGCCGGGCTGACGATCGGCGGCTAGCAGGCCATGAGTGCCTTACATAAGCGTGCAGACTGGTCCCGGCCGTTACCGCGACCCTTGGTCTTCCCCAAGGTCATGACACTAAGGACGCTCACCGATGTGCGGACGCTGATGCGGCATTTGCCCGCCGGCCACCGGGAGCGATCGACCTGGCGTTAAGTCGCCGAGCGGCTCAATGCGGCCGCCGGCGGCGATGATGTCGCCGGCGCCGCCATCGCGCTGCGGCTTGCGCTGATGCTGGAGGGCGTCGAGTGCCGCGTGCAGCGACGCCCCGCCGCTTCCCGCCGCCGTGGACGATCGAAGAAAGAAATAAGGCGTGCCTTCAAGCGGCCTAGCACTGCGCGACGAGCGTGAAGGCGTCGGGCGCCGATATCTGTGAATTTTTGCTGGCGGCCCCATTTTAGCCGCCAGGTCGCCATTTTGGCTGCGAAAAATGCCCTCCGGGTGTTGGGGGGCTACGATGAAGCGTTGGTTGCCATACTGGCAAGTGATCGCCGTCTGGATCACGCTGAGCTTCCTTGCTGCGTTGATCTACCTTTTCCCCTTAGCGCGCATCGTTGAGTCTTTCGCCGACTAGGTACGGATGGGACCGAGGATGGCGTCGGCGGTGTCGTCCGCGGCAAGGGCGGCCAAGCGCTCGCGTATTTCTATTTTGAGGAAGGGGCTGGCCGTCGATCTGCCGCGAAGCTGCTCACCCGCGATAAAGTGCGGCGCCTAGCGGTAAATTTTGCGAAGGGCCGGATTTGCTGAAGCAGTCAAAGCCGCCAGGGCCAAGCTTAAATAGTGGCGAGACCGGCACGGCCCAGAAGGGCGCCTGGGGGGCAAATTTCAGCTACCAGCCTCGCCGAGAACAAGGTAGCTGAGTCGCGAGTACCCCCCACTGCCTAAATCAACGAGCGCAATGAATAAGCTTCGAAGCGCGCTCCCGCCAAGTACGACTTATGATTTTGGCGTTGCTACTTTGGGCGGCACGTCTTCTTGCCACGGTAGCGATTGGTAGTTGGGCCGGACACCACGATTCAAATAATCGGTGAGCGGGATTGAAATACTGCTGCCGCCAAGATCCACAACCTGAACGTCCGTAACCTTGCCCGCTGCTTTATTACCTACGAGATAAAGCCCCCGATAATTGCTAGCCATTTTTATTTGCCTTCAGGAGAAGCGGGATCTTAACGTGCCGACAAACGGACGTCACGTTTTCGCCGCGTGGTTATCCGTGAGTGTTGCCTACATGTGACAGTGTTTCACTTCCCCCTCGGGTAGATTGGCTGCGGGGCCCCGGGTGGCCGATAGGGGAATTGCATGAAGCGTATTTTGATCGCTGGGACGTTCGCGCTCTCAGTCGGCGGACCGGCGCTTGCGGCCGACCTACCGCCTCCACCGGCGCCGCCGCCGCGAGCTCCGGCCACTTACGTCCCGGCCGCGGTCCAATATTACAACTGGACCGGCATCTACATCGGTATCAACGGCGGCTATAATTTCGGCACGGTCTCGCCTACTGGGGCAGGTAGCTTTAACACGAACGGCTTCCTCGGCGGCGGCACGTTTGGCGGTAATTATCAGATGGGCGGCTTAGTGATCGGCATCGAAGGCGATGCCGACTACAACAGCGTCAACAACAACGGCTTCAAAAGTGACTGGCTAGCGACCGTGCGCGGCCGCGCCGGCTGGGCGTTCGACCGTATTCTGTTTTACGGGACGGGCGGTGGCGCCTTCGCGCCGGCGTCAGTCGCCGCGGGCAACGCGACGATGATGGGCTGGACCGTCGGCGCCGGCATCGAATGGGCGTTCGCGCAGAACTGGTCCGCCAAGGTCGAGTATCTTTACGTTGATTTTCCCAGCCCAAGTGTCGGCGGCGTGAGCTTCACCGATGCTGAAAACGTGATCCGTGTCGGTCTCAACTACAAATTCTGATCTGATGTTTTCTTTTTTGCTGAAATGTCTCAAGGCGCGCCCATAACGGTCGGGAAAGAAACGATCCAGCACCTGTTGTGGGCGCTTAAGCCGCTCGTCAACCTACGCGGCTCCGCGCGCTCGTCTGACGTGGCGGCTTGAGGAACGAAGAAGCCACCAGAGGGCGAACTAGTACATCGCTGGCGCCCCGCGCGGTTCAAGCCGCGGTCAGCCCCGTCGCGGCCGGCTTGCCGTCGCCGAAATGAACCGCAGAACTGTGTCCGCGATCACATTCATATACTGCGCGCGGCGTTAGGTTCATGGCGCGGAAACGCTTTATCGCGGGGAGAACAGCCATGTTGTATCGGTCAGTGCTGACATGCCTTGTCGTCGCGTTCCTAGCGGTCGCCGGTCTCGGCGCCGTTCTCGGCATCGATCTTTGGCGTGCGCCGCCGACGACCTTTTGCGTTGCCGACCACACCAACGGCACGTGCGCAGCCGATTCAAATTTCAATTTCTTTTGGCGGCGGCGCTAACTGCGGTCGGGCCCGTCGCGCGCCCGTCAGCACTCGGCCGATCGTGCGCATGAAACCGAAGCGCATGGCGGACCCCGCATAGTCCTCAACGACGCCTTTGAAATAAGAAGTCGGCGGTTTTGAGGTGGTCAATTTTGCACAGACTCACCTTGGACGACCGCTTCCCGATATGTGGACCGCATCCGATTTGGAGGCATGCAAATGCGTTTCACATACCCCATCGCGATCGTCCTAGCTTTGGCGGGTCTAGCGCCTGCTTTTGCCGCCAATCAGAACGTCAAACTAACCAGTTACCACTACGATGCTTGCACCTGTCATTTTGGTTACGGTGCCAGCTGTCAAATCGCAGCCGCCTGTACTGCTACGGGCGGTAAGTGCGGAGCAACATGTACGCTGCCACACCAACCAGAATAGCTACACGCCGACAACCTCGATGCGGTGTTGTCCTAAGTCCGAGCCTTTTGTCCTAATTTGATTTTCCCTGCATGGCGAGCTTTTTGCACCGGGCAAGGCAGGCTCGTGCATTGTAGCGTTATGGGACAGATTGTTTTCCCGTGAGGTTAGTAACCGATGTCCGTGTTTGAGCGTTTATTGGTGCCCGGGTGCACCGAATTGCCCGCATGTCGGTGCGGGGAAGAAATGCAAATCGCAGGCCTCGACCGACTCCCCGAAGGAGGCGACGCGCTTATCCGCCTCTATAAGTGCCCTGAGTGTCACCACGAAATGCGGCTTACTGTTTGGGCTGCTGATCCGCCAGCTTAAATGCCGCCTCAGTTGGCGGGTTCATATCTTTCACAAAGGCGCCGGGCAGGCATTGGCCGGCCGGGCGCCGCTGAGACTGCGCCGCGGTCGGCCCCGACGCGCGCATGTGCTCGGTTGGCGCCCGGCCGATCGGCCGAATACGATGCGGCGACGAGTTTTTTGTGCGTAAGCGCTCGGACTGGTCGCGCCCTCTGCTGCGGCCGCTCGCCCGGACTTTTTTAGTGAAACGCCCCGACCGGGAGCCGGCTTGTGGGTCGGTCGGCCGGGGCGCCGCCCGACGAAGGGTTGGGCCGGGCATAGGATTGATCCGCAACTCTATGTCTATTTCGAGGTTGAGCCGCAGCGGCAGATGTCAACTAAACGGCTCAACCGGGACGAGGCGTTCCTTGTCGCGGTGAACATCGCCAAGTTGCCGAGAGTACCGCGGCAGATTTTGAAAGACATTCCGAAGCCGCCAGAAAACCGCGCCGCGATGCTCTGGGCAGCAACTGGGGGAGCATGACCATGATGCGGGGCATTTGGCGTGCTGCGAGGAAGTTGGCGATTAGCGGGGATATCCCCCGGTAATGTTGCTCGCCCCTATTGCAGAAGGCTTAAATTAGTAAGGAGGTAAAGCTCTTGGGGGGAGAGCATCATGCGATCAGTAATCATCGCCGCAATGTCGGCTTTTGTCACTCTTGCAATCGTCTCTATTGGATATGCCCAAAGCGATCAGCGCGCGCCCGAGAAACCCACTGACCAATCTACAGACCACGTCCTTGCACCTAACACTAAGAAGCCAACCGCGGCAGAGATGTTAGTTCTCAGAATAACTCCAGAGCAAGAAAAGAACATCCCCTACCGTCCGTGCACTGTAAATGTCCGTCTTGCAGACGGGCGTAGCGCATGTCTCTACGATAAATAGTAATTTCTGCGCAGGCCGCTTCAGTTGGCGGCCTTTTTCGCGATCCCTACACGCAGGAAACGGCAGGAGCCGATATCGGTGCCGCCCGGGCGGCGCACGGGGGAATGAATACGCCAAGGCCAGAATACATAGGAATGTCCCAAGCCAAAAAAGAATCCTGAAAATAAGATCGCCTAGTCGCTCGACGACGGTATCACCGCCAAACGACTTTCCGGAGTATCCAAGTCTTGCGAGCGTAGCCCAAGCTAAGAAAAAACAACGATGCAACACCGATTGGATTTGGGATCGAGCGAGATACCGAATAAGAGAGCAGAAAATCAATCGCCGTCGCAGCTATCAGAAGAAAAAATGATCCAATGAAATTATGTCTGAGTATTTGAAGGCGGTTTAACAAGGTCGGCGTGTAATCGAGACGGCACTGCCATTGTGAAACCCTGTAATAAGCGTTTCTCGTAAGTTCAGATGCGTATTCATCATCAACGAGCATCTCAATGCTAGCGTTCTTGTAACAGAGAGCAAGAAAACCGCGCAGCATAAGCACCCATTCGGGCTCACGAGTTTGGTCAGACATAGGATGATAGGAAACCCACTCGACGGTCCTTCTCCAACTAAGCAGTACGACGAATTTTATAAGTGGGTCGGTATCTGCATCAAGGGTTGGGCGGCAGTCAAAGACAGATGTTCGAGCTCTGCAAGTTGGCGAACGGATAGCCGCCAAGCGAGGCGGCGCTAGGGGATTCAATCGTGCAAAAAAGATCAAAATCTTTGTGACCTTCGTCACCGTATCTACACCGGGGTCGTCTTAGCTTCGCGTCGCTGGGTTCACCAAACAGCGTAGAGTCGCTCAAAGGAGTTGCCCATGGCAAAGCTTATCATCCTGACGGCGTTGAGTTTGGGCGTTGTCGGTTTCAGCGCTGCATTTCCGCGGTGGCTAGGTTCCCAACCCTGCACCGAAGCAAGTTGCTTGATTGGGCCATAGGAAAGCAGTTCGAGCGTCGCAGCCGGCCCCGCGTTCGTTACAACAATCCGTACTAACTGACCTGCTGGCCGAAGTGCCGAAGTACGTCCGCAGCGAGCGACGACTCTATCCCGCTCTGTGACTCGCTATATCACGCGGGATTTGGCCGCGATTTGGTAACGTCAAGCAAGAGAGAACGTCGCCTATTGGCCCAAAGCGGACATCGCGATTTGACCACGTCACGTCCACTTATGACGCTTTTCCACGAAAGTGGACGGCGCGCCGGCATGCTCGCCTGCGCCCGTTGCATTAATTAGCCCTGTCTCGAACCGAGCGCCGTCTATTTCCCCGGGCCCAACGGCGGCCCCATCGCAGTGATCGCACGCTTGACGTCCTCGCGCCGCGTGAAAAACGTCGGGCCCGCAATGGCATAGGGTTTAGTGTTTCCGGTTAGTAAAGCCTAAGCTAAGGGTGGAATGTCCGACTGCAGTTTTGAGAGTTTTGCTCAAATCGCCGGTCGCAACGAGCTTAACTCACCATGTGCCCACTGCGGCGATGATGGGTAATCAGGCCTGTAAACAATGGAAAAACAAGCCGAGTCAGCAACATAAGCAAATCGCGGCGCGGCGTACGCACTTTCCGACTCCCGGACGTCGTCAATTGCCTCTTGACGCTCGCCGCGATTTGCTTTTTCTTGTTTAGTAATAAGCAAAACTGAACATCGCGCCTGGAGGCAACGACAAGGACGGTCACGGCGGGCCCGCAGCCCAGCCCATTCCTCTCCTTGTACAGCAGCCTCAGCCCGTTTGGGCTTCGATGCTCGCGTCGTCTCCGGTCGAGGGCGCTCCGGATACGAAAGACGGAATGCATCAAGAGAGGAAAGCACATGCGAAAATCTGCCAGTGGAAGATGGTCGAAGTGGGCGGGCGGCGCGCTCGCACTCTTCGCCGGTGTTGCGTTAACAGCGGTGGCTGTCCAGCCGGCCGCAGCGCAGAGCAAACAACTCACCTTGTGCTGGGCGGCTTGGGATCCGGCCAACGCGTTGGTCGAGCTCGGCAAGGACTTCACCAGGGAAAGCGGCATCGAGATGAAGTACGAGTTCGTCCCGTGGACGAGCTATGCCGACCGCTTTCTCAACGAACTAAACTCGCACGGCAAACTGTGCGATCTGATCATCGGCGACAGCCAGTGGATCGGTGGCGCTGCCGAAAATCACTGGTACGTCAAGCTGAACGATTTCTTCGCCAAGGAACACATCACGATGGCGGACTTCGTTCCGGCCACCGTGCTTGGCTATTCCGAATGGCCGAAGAACTCTCCGAATTATTGGGCGCTACCCGCGATGGCCGACGCCGTCGGCTGGACCTATCGCAAGGATTGGTTCTCACGGCCGGAACTTCAGGCGGAGTTCAAGAAGAAGTATGGCCACGATCTTGCGCCGCCGAAGACCTACGAAGAACTTAAGCAGATCGCTGAGTTCTTCCAAGGCCGCGAGATCGACGGCAAGAAAGTCTACGGCGCCTACATCTTCACCGAGCGCGGCTCGGAAGGCATCACCATGGGCGTCACCAACGTGCTCTACAATTACGGATTCGAGTACGACAACCCGAAGAAGCCGTACCAGATGCAGGGCTTCGTCAATTCGCCCGAGGCCGCCAAAGGCCTGGAGTTCTACAAGGAACTTTACAAGTGCTGTACGGCTCCCGGCATGACCAACGCGTACATGCAGGAAGGCCTCGATGCGTTCAAATCGGGCCAGGTGGCGATGCAGATGAACTGGTTCGCCTTCTTCCCTGGCCTCTACAAGGATCCCAACGTCGGCGGCGACAAGATCGGTTTTTTCGTCAATCCGGCCGGCCCGAAGGGTCACTTTACTCAGCTCGGCGGCCAGGGCATCTCCGTGGTGGCGACGTCGGATCACCAGGATGACGCCCTGCGCTACATCAAGTGGTTCGCTCAACCGAAAGTGCAGCAGAAATGGTGGGAGATTGGCGGCTATTCGGCGCTTAAGGCCGTCGTCGATGCGCCCGGCTTCCCCAAGAGCGCGCCGTTCGCTCCGCAATTCCTGGAGTCGATGGCGATCGTGAAGGACTTCTGGGCCGAGCCATCCTACGCGCAGCTCCTCCTCGACATGCAGAAGCGAGTGCATGACTATGTTGTCGCCGACAAGGGCACGGCGCAGCAGGCGCTCGATTTGCTGGTCAAGGACTGGACGAAGGTTTTTAAGGAGCAGGGCAAAACGGTCGCATCCGACTAGCGCGCGCTTTGCTCGATCGACGCTCAGCAAAAGGTCTCCCCGGTGCTATCGTCCGGGGAGACCTGTTAACCCGTCAAGCCGCCATGACCGCTGTCATCCATCCTGACGCCCCGGTCGACCGCATCAGCGCGCAGCCGGCCTATCATGTCGCCGGCCGCGTTCGCGGCTTGTCGGATCGCGCCATTGCCTGGCTGTTCGTAACGCCGACAATTGTGCTCCTGCTGGCAATCAACATCTTTCCGTTGATCTGGATGATCCGGCTGTCGTTCACCAGCCTCAACTTGAGTATGTCCTATTTGCCGCTGCGTTTCGTCGGCTTGGACAATTACAGCGATATCCTCACTGATGAGGATTTGTGGGTCCGCCTGCAGACTACCGCGCAGTTCGTGATCTCAACGGTTGTCTTGCAGGTCGTTATTGGCTTCGGTTTGGCGCTCCTGATCAACCGCCAATTCCGCACGCACAGTTTCTGGACGACCATCATCCTCTTGCCGATGATGCTGTCGCCGGCCGTGGTCGGTAACTTTTGGACGCTATTGCTCCAGCCGCAGATCGGCCCGTTCAACTATGTGATCAGCATATTCACCGGCATTCCGCCGAGCTCATTCAGCATGACCGGCGAAGTGGCGCTGGCGCCGTGGACGATCGTGCTCGTCGATAGCTGGATGTGGTCGCCGTACGTGATGCTGATCTGCCTCGCCGGGCTCCGCTCGATCCCGGACTATATCTACGAAGCCGCCGAAGTCGACCGCGCCTCGTCCTGGCGGCAATTCTGGTCGATCACTTTGCCGATGGTTATGCCGTTCCTGATGCTGGCGGTCCTCTTTCGCGCCATCGAGAACTTCAAGATGTTCGACATGGTCAATCTGCTCACCTCCGGTGGTCCGGGCTCGACCACCGAACTCGTCTCAATCACCTTGAAACGTGCGGCATTTGAGAAGTGGCGCACCGGCTATTCGTCGGCGCTCGCCATCATTCTATTCGTCACGGTATTCGGCGCCGCCAACATTTACGTCAAGGCGCTTAACCGGGTGAAGCAGCGATGACTGCTGTCGCCAAATCCACCGCCCATTCCATTGTCGAAGCTTCACCGCGGGTAAAGACTTTCGCGGGAGCGATCGTCATTCTCTACGCCGTGATCGCGATCCTGCCGCTAATCTGGATCGCGGCCACTGCGTTCAAATCACAAAGCGACGCGATTGCTTACCCGCCAAAAGTGATCTTCCAGCCGACGCTGGAAGGCTACGTCAACCTGTTCACCGTTCGCACGCGGCAAACGCCGGATTTCATCGCCAGTCTGCCGCCAGCCACGACCTGGTACGACAAACTCGTGCGCAGGCACGACATGGTGATCGCCGGCCCTTCGAAGGTAGTGCCGCGTTTCATCAATTCGCTGGTCATCGGTTTCGGATCGACGTTTCTTGCCGTCCTGCTCGGAACACTGGCGGCTTACGCGTTTTCCCGCTTTCGCATCCCCTTGGCCGACGATTTACTGTTCTTCATCCTGTCGACGCGGATGATGCCTCCGGTGGCGGTCGCCATTCCGATTTATTTGATGTACCGGCAGCTCAATCTCACCGACACCTGGACTGGCATGATCCTGTTGTACACGGCGGTGAACGTCTCGCTCGCCGTGTGGCTGCTCAAAGGCTTCATTGACGAAATTCCGCGCGAATATGAGGAAGCCGCGCTGGTCGACGGCTACACGCGGTTGCAGGCGCTGCGCAAAGTTGTGTTGCCGCAGGCAGTGACCGGGATCGCTGCGACCGCGATCTTCTGTCTGATCTTTTCGTGGAACGAATATGCGTTTGCCGTGCTGCTGACCAGCGGCGACGCGCAGACCATGCCGCCGTTCATTCCCTTTATCATTGGTGAGGGAGGGCAGGACTGGCCCGCCGTGGCCGCAGCCACCACTCTGTTCGTTATTCCGATCGTCTTGTTCACGATCGTGCTGCGCCGTCATTTGTTGCGCGGCATTACTTTCGGGGCGGTGCGCAAATGAGCGACAGCGCGATCAGCGCCGGCGGAATAGCCGGTTGGTTTCGCCGCGGACCATGGGAAAGCGCGGCCATGACGCTCATTGCCGTGGGCATCGTCATGCTGGTGCAGCCGTGGTCGATCGATCTCTACGGCTATTCGTTCGTGACCATCCTTGCCGGCACGCTTGGTTTTGTCGCCGTGAGCCACTTTCCAGAATAGAAACAACACATGGCACAAATCCGGGTGGAACATCTGCGCAAATCCTTCGATCGGTTCACGGCTGTGCAGGATTCGAATTTCACTATTGAAAGCGGCAGCTTTTTTGCACTGCTCGGCCCGTCGGGTTGCGGCAAGACGACAACGCTTCGCATGATCGCCGGCCTCGAGCTTCCGACCGGCGGGCGCATTCTGCTCGACGGGGAGGATGTGACGTTTCGGCGTGCCGCCGCGCGTGACATCGCCTTCGTCTTCCAGCTATTTGCTCTTTACCCGCACATGGACGTCGAGCAGAACATCGGCTTTCCGCTCAAATGTCAGGGCATGCCGCGCCGCGAGGTTCGCGAGCGGGTCGGGGAGACTGCACGGCTGCTGCGCATCGAACATTTGCTGTCGGGCAGAACGTCAAAACTCTCAGGCGGCGACCGGCAGCGGGTCGCGCTTGGCCGCGCCATGGTCCGGCGTCCGAAAGCGTTCTTGATGGACGAGCCGCTGGGCGCGCTCGACGCGGAATTCCGCCAGCTGATGTGCGGCGAGCTGCGCGAACTGCATGATCGCATCGCTGCGACCACGATCTATGTCACGCACGATCAGCACGAAGCGATGTCGATGGCGGACCATATTGCGGTCATGAATACGGGGCGGATCGAGCAGATCGGTTCGCCGCAGGAAATCTACGACCGGCCGGCGAGCATGTTCGTCGCCGACTTCATCGGTTCACCGCCGATGAATTTTCTCCGGTTCGAAAGCGGCCTGCAAGCGGGCGACCGCGCGGTAAGGTTCCGCGACACGAGTGTTCCCGTGCCGGAGATTCATGAGGAGCGGGCCGCAGGCCCGCTGGTCTTGGGCGTCCGGCCCGAACACGTCATGTTCGCGGACGGCGCTCCGATGCGCGGCCGCGTTTTCGGCGCGGAATATCTCGGCACCACGCAGATTGTCACCGTTGACACCGAACAGGGGCGCATCAAGGCGCGCATGTCCTCGCGCATCCCGGTGCAGGTTGGTGAGACGCTGGGCCTCGCATTCCGCTCCGAGCGCCTGGCTTTGTTCGATGCGCAAACCGGGTTGGCGATACAAACGGCAAGCTATGGGGGCGCAAGCCATGGCTAATGTGGCGCTGCGCAACGTCAACAAACGCTTCGGCCATGTCGAAGCGGTGCGGGGCCTGTCGCTTGCCATCAATCACGGCGAATTTGTCGTGCTGCTGGGGCCGAGCGGCGCGGGCAAGACGACGACGCTGCGGTTGATCACCGGCCTTGAGCGTCCCGACGCGGGCTCGATTTCGATCAACGGACGGGACGTGACGGGCGATCCGCCGGGATCGCGGGACATCGCCTTCGTCTTTCAACAATACTCGCTCTATCCGCATCTAACCGTGTACGACAACCTTGCGTTCCCGTTGCGCTCGCCGGCCCGCCGCATTCCCGAAACGGTGATCCGCAAACGCGTCGAACAGACCGCGGAGCTTCTGCAAATCGCCAGCAAGCTTGGAAACAGGGCGACGCGGCTGTCGGGCGGTGAAATGCAGCGGGTGGCAATCGGCCGAGCGTTGGTCCGGGATCCGGCGATCTATCTCATGGACGAACCGCTGTCGTCGCTCGACGCCAAGCTGCGTGCCGAATTGCGCCTTGAGCTGAAGCGTATTCAGGTCGAGCTCGGCGCGACGATCCTCTACGTGACGCATGATCAGGTCGAGGCGATGACCATGGCGTCGCGAATCGGCGTCATTAAGGGCGGCGAACTTCTTCAGGTCGGAACGCCGCGCGAAATTTACGAGAATCCGGGCGATCGTTATGTCGCCGGCAGACTTGGCACGCCGCAAATCAATTTCCTTCCCGCCGGCCTCATTCCCGAGGTGGCGATGCCTGCGGGCACCGAAACGATCGGTATCCGCACCGAACATCTCCGGATCGCCAAAGCCAACGGGGGCGCCATCACCGGGCGGGTGCACCGCATTGAGCGCCTCGGCGACCAGAATCATGTCTATCTGGAATACCGGGGTCAGACGCTGGTGACGCTAGCCGACCCGCATCAACCGCTCGAAGCTGGGCAGGATGTCGAGCTGCAACTGGTCAATCCGCTTTATTTCGACGCGGCCGGGCGGCGCCTGATGGCAACGGTGCATTGAGGGTGCGCGCAATGTCAGTGGAGCCCGAGACATTCAGGTCATTGGTGAAAGCGGCGGCCGAGCAGGTGATCGCCAGCGCGGCGGAATTAACCGCGCTCGATCAGGCCATCGGCGACGGCGACCACGGGATCAATATGAAACGGGGTTTCGAAGCGGTGTTGGGCAAGCTCGATACGATCGGCACGCAACCGGTTGATGAGGCTCTCAAAACCATCGGTAAAACGCTGGTGATGACGGTCGGCGGCGCGTCCGGGCCGCTTTACGGTACCTTCTTCATGGCCGCTGGCGACGCGCTGTCGCAAAAACGAAGTTTGCCTGAGGATATGATGGAAGTTTTCGCCCGCGCTGTGGATGCGGTGAGCGCGCGCGGGCGCTCGCAAGCCGGCGAAAAGACCATGCTCGACGTCTTATTCCCGGTGCTGGAGACGTTGAAAGCGGAAGCCGGTCGCCCCGATCTGCTTAAGCGGGTTCGTGCGACCGCGAGCGAAGCAGTGGCGCGGACCGTGCCAATGCAGGCTACTAAGGGACGTGCGGCGTTTCTCGGCGCGCGCAGTGTCGGGCATGCCGACCCCGGCGCGCGGTCAAGCTGCATTCTTTTGCACGCCGTCTGCGACACGCTGGAGGCGCGGCAATGACCGAAATGGTTGGGATCGTCATTGTGTCGCACTCGAAAGACATTGCCAAAGGCACGGCCGACATGGTGCGGCAGATGGTCGGCAGCGAGGTTAAGGTTGCGTTCTGCGGCGGTGACCCGGACGGCGGCCTCGGCACCAATGTGTCTTTGATCATCGACGCCATCAACAACGCTTGGTCGCCGAAGGGGGTTGCCATCCTGGTCGACCTCGGCGGTGCCGAGACGAACAGCGAAATGGCGGTCGAGATGCTGGAGCCGGAGCGGCGAAACCTGGTCGTCGTTTGCAACGCGCCAATTGTGGAGGGAGCTGTCATGGCGGCAACCGAGGCGGCGGGTGGCAGTTCGTTGGAGCAGGTAAGAGCTGTCGCTGAAGAACTTTCAGCCAATTAGATCGCGATCTCGAGAACCAATTGATTAAGGATGCTATAATGTTGGAAACTCGCCAGCCGAACGGCCAAGTTATCATCGGCAGTGTGCGGCTTGTTCATGCTGCGGGGATGCACGCGCGTCCGGCGGTTAAGTTGACCAAGCTTGCCAAGCAATTTCAGGCGCAGATTTCGATCCGCGCCTCCGCCACTGCCGATTGGATCAACGCCAAAAGCGTCAGCAAGATCATGGCGCTGCGCGCGGCGCGTGACAGCGTTATCGAAATCAAGGCGTCCGGCGAGGATGCTGAAGCCGCGGTGGCTGCGCTGGTCAAACTCGTCGCCACCGATTTTCCGGAAATCGATCAGTGAAAATGCGTGACGACATCGCAGAACAGGCGTATCGGGGCAGAACCGCATCGAGCGGTTTTGCTCATGGGCCTTTTGTGCGCGTCGACCCGGTGACAAACGGCGGGCGAGCGGCAGGCGTGCCAGGCGAAGAACAGCGTGCGTTGCGGACGGCGCTGCTTACCGCGGGCCGCCAGATCGCCGCCCTGGCAAAGGCTGCAGGCGGGGAGGCCGCGCAAATCCTCGAATTTCAGGTCTCGTTGCTCGACGACGACGACTTCCTTGAGCCGATTTATGCGGCGATCCTTGCGGGAACGCCGGCGGACGCGGCCTGGTCAGTGGCTCTCGACGAGCAAATTTCCGATTACAATTCCGCGACCGACGAATATTTGCGGGCACGCTCCTCCGATCTGACGGATCTGCGCGATCGAGTGATAAGGACGCTGCGCGGCGGAGGGGGCGATACCCTCAAAATTCCCGGCGGCGCGGTGATCTGCGCCGACGACCTGCCACCATCGCGTTTCCTGGAAATCGACTGGTCCGCGGGCGGTGGACTGGCGCTCCTGCGCGGCAGCCCGACCAGCCACGTCGCGATGCTCGCCCGCGCACGCGGTATTCCCATGGTCGTGCAACTTGGATTGGTTGCTGCAAGCGCAAACACCGCGTTGCTGGACGGCGAGGGTGCCACGCTCGAACTCGACCCAACTGCGGAACAAGTCGGTCTCTTCGAACGGCGACGCGAGTTGCACCGGGAAAATCGTACGTCGGCGCGCGCGATCCTGCGCCGGCCTGGGCCGTCATGGGGTGGCGAGAAAATACAACTGCTGATCAACATCCAGCGGGGCGAGGATCTCGATCACGCCGACGCACAATATGCTGACGGTATTGGCCTGATGCGTACCGAGTTTCTCCTCGCCGGCCGCACCGGATTGCCTGGCGAGGAAGCTCAGTTCCAGGCTTACGACACTGTGCTTCGTTGGGCCGGCGAACGCCCGGTGACGATTCGGACTTTCGATGCCGGCGGCGACAAACCGGTTCCGGGATTCACCTACGATGGCGAACCGAACCCGTTCCTCGGCGTTCGCGGTTTGCGTCTCTGCCTGCGGCGCCCCGACGTTTTTATAGTGCAGCTTCGGGCGTTGGCCCGTGCCGCCGTGCGCGGCAATCTGAAAGTCATGTTTCCGATGGTCACGACGCCAGACGAACTGGAAGCCGGCCGAGAATTGTTAATTGATGCCGTTAACGGACTGCAGGCGGAGGGAATTCCCGCGGCGCTTCCGCCGCTCGGGATTATGGTCGAGGTGCCGGCGGCGGCGTTGACGATCGAACGATTCAAGGCATCGTTCTTTTCGATTGGCTCGAACGATCTCGCTCAATACCTAACAGCCTGCGATCGCTCGAACGGGGCGTTGGCCAAACTGGCGGACCCCCTTAATCCGGCCGTGCTGGAACTGATCACTCGAACAGCCGAATACGGCAAGTTGGCTGGGATGGGCGTGAGCCTGTGCGGCGACATGGCAGGCGATCCGCGTTGCATTCCCGCGCTGTTGGTGTGCGGCGTGCGCGAACTTTCGGTTAATCCGTCGGCGCTTGCCCTCGCTAAGCAAACGATTGATGGATTTAGCCGCGGAGGCAACGGTGACTGAGGCAGCCGTCGACGGAGCAGGCGAAGTCAGCGCCGTCGCGGAATACAAGCGGATATTCAAGGAAATATTAGATAGTCGGCCGTCCGGCATGCGCATTCGGCTAGCGCATGCCATGGGCAAGAACCGCAGCTTTGTCAGCCAAATATCCAATCCGGCCTATCCGGTCCCCATACCGGTCCAGCATCTCAATACAATTTTTGACGTCTGCCATTTTCCCCCGCCAACGAAGGCAGCGTTCTTAAAAGCTTACGCCCGCGCGCACCCGCGCAGGATAGGTCGGTTGAGCGCAATTCCGCACGAGCGGCTATTGGCGCTGCATTTGCCGGATCTCGGCAGCAACAAGCGCAACGGGCAGATCGATGCGCTGCTGCAAGAGTTTGCGCGCCGCTTGGTTGCCATTCTGCAACACGAGAAATGAAGCCGGCGCGCTCGGCGTGGAAGTGGGAGGAAAAGGTGAAAAAATTCATCAATTCCATCGATTCGATGCTTGCGGAAAGCCTTGACGGTTTCGCTGCCGCGCATGCCGACATCGTAGCGCTTGGCGCCGAGCGAAAATTCGTGCGCCGTCGTTCCCCGAATCCCGGCAAGGTTGCGCTGATCTCAGGCGGCGGCAGCGGTCACGAACCGCTGCATGCGGGATTCGTCGGAATGGGAATGCTCGACGCCGCGTGCCCGGGACAAATCTTCACTTCGCCGACCCCCGATCAAATCGTCGAGGCTGCTGCCGCCGTCAGTGGCAAGGCCGGCGTGCTGTTCATCGTGAAGAACTATGCGGGCGATTGCATGAATTTCGAAATGGCCGCCGAAGTGTTTGAAGGTCCAGCGGCCACTGTCGTGACGAACGACGATGTGGCGGTGGAAAAATCCACTTACAGCGCGGGACGTCGCGGCGTCGCGGGCACTCTGGTGGTGGAAAAAATCGTCGGCGCGGCAGCCGAGAAAGGCATGGACCTCAAATCGTGCGCCCAACTTGGCTCGGAGGTTAACGCCAGGACAAGCTCGATCGGCGTCGCACTGACAAGTTGCGTGGTACCGGCAGCGGGAACTCCCACATTTTCGCTTGGCGCCGACGAAATGGAAATGGGGGTCGGCATCCACGGCGAGCCCGGCCGCAAGAGGATCAAACTTGGCACCGCAGTTGACATTGCCGAGCAGATGGTCAGCGCGATAATGACCGAGCGCGATAATCCTTTGTCCGGCGAGCTGCTGCTTCTGATCAACGGTTTCGGCGGTACGCCGACGATCGAGCTTTATCTTATGTATAACGTGGCGCGGCGCATTTTGGAAAAGCGAGGGCTCACCGTCGCACGGTCGCTGGTCGGCTCTTACGTGACCTCGCTCGAAATGGCCGGATGCTCGATCACCGCGACCATGCTCGACGCCAAATTGACCGGCCTTTGGGACGACCACGTTCGTACCGCCGCGCTAAGGTGGTGACGCCCCCTGCACGTGCGACCGGCGATGAGGTTGGGGCTTCGAATCATGTGCTACGCCGAGTGTGACCACCCCTCATTGATGATTGGACCGTCTCCCTTTTTTGCAGCTGGCGGCCGACCCTTAGGATGTCCGTTATCGGTGATAACGGACATCCGGTAACTGACCTGAGATGTCGGCGTCTAACCCGAAGCGGTCCTCGCTGTGGTAGTCAATTTGCGCTGCGGCAAACGGTTGGGCGCTTACTCGGAACCCACAACACTATCGAGAGAACAATTATCAGGCGGAAACGCTCGACGCATTCTCAGGTGACTCACGCATTACATAGCCGCGCCCCCAGACCGTCTCGATGTAGTCCTTGCCGCCCGATGCGTTGGCTAGCTTTTTCCGCAGCTTGCAGATGAATACGTCGATGATTTTCGCCTCGGGCTCGTCCATGCCACCATAAAGATGGCTCAAGAACATTTCTTTGCTGAGCGTCGAGCCCTTGCGCATCGCTAGAAGTGCCAACATCTGGTACTCCTTGCCGGTCACATGCACACGCGAGCCGTTGATCTCGACCGTCTTGCTATCGAGATTTACACATAGATCGTCAGTGTTGATGACCGACTGCGCATGTCCCCTGGAGCGTCGCACGATGGCATGGATGCGCGCGACCAACTCGTCCTTGTGGAACGGCTTGGTCATATAGTCGTCGGCGCCGAAGCCGAGACCTTTGATCTTGTCCTCGATGCCGGCGAGGCCGGAGAGGATTAGGATGGGCGTCTTCACCCTCGAAATGCGCAGCTTGCGCAGCACCTCGAAGCCCGACATGTCCGGCAGGTTCAGATCAAGCAGGATAATGTCGTAGTCGTAGATCTTGCCGAGGTCGATGCCTTCCTCGCCGAGATCGGTGGTGTAGACGTTCAAACTCTCGGACTTGAGCATCAACTCGATCGATTGCGCTGTGGCGCTATCGTCTTCAATCAGCAGTGCGCGCATGCCAGTCCACTTCCTCGCAACTTGAGGCTGGAACATTAGCGCTGTACACGGTTAATAATGTTTGAATCCTATGCAGCGGCTCGGTCAATGATGCCATCCTTACTGTAGGACAAGAAAAAAGGCCCGGAATAAATCCCGGGCCTTGGTCATTTCGATTGAGGATGGCCTTAATAGTCCATGCCGCCCATGCCACCGCCAAGCATAGTCGGAATCAGAGGCATAGCGGATCGAACTTGAATGCCATACCACTCCACCCGCCCGCAAGCTAAACACTACTGGATAGGACGTTTGCTTTTGGAGACGAAGCGGATTCACGTCGGTTTTAAGGAATCCTGCGTCCGTTTTCTATTTCGCACACCGACGACGCCAAGATCTCTAAAACAGGCTGTCGCCAACGGGCGCGGTAAGCAGCATCGCCACTGTTCCGTAATCTGTCATTAGGCGAATCAACAATCGACAGGATCAAGTTCTAAGTTCGCATCGTGCCTCCCCTCGTTCCGTGGGGCCGGCACACTAGTGTCGCGCGTGGGAGCGATCCGTCCCAATTGCGTTTCGCTGACGAAACTCCGCGTTATAGATCATAATTTCGTGCATCAGCTGCTCGATCATACTCCGGCGGACAGGACCCTCTCGGCTGGAAGTCGGTTCAGCCACCACGTTACGGCAAACGCCGCTTCGTGGAAGCGGCCTCCGCGGCGGCTGGCGTCGCCTGAACAGTGTGCGGCGGCGACAGATAAGCGTGCAGCGCCGCAACAACCTGCGCGCCTTCGCCGACCGCAGCGGCGACGCGCTTGATCGACCCCGCACGGATGTCGCCGATGGCATAAACTCCGCGACGGTTCGTTTCCAGAGAGCGCCGG
>CAYVPC010000013.1:0-32730 GCA_964453555.1 uncultured Hyphomicrobiales bacterium
CATGGTATCCGACCATGCGCATCTTCCGGCAAAGCAAGATCGGCGATTGGGACGCGCCGGTCGCGCAACTGAGTGACGAACTCGCCGCCGCCGCCGAACGTCCGCGCTCGCGGGCTACAGCACGCGGCTGACGGCGAGCGGCTTGCCCTGCTTCGGATTCGGCGCCGCGGCGCGGCCCGAGGCGCCATAGACCTGCGGTGCCGCTTTGCGCGCGAGGTCGCCCGACAGCCGGCGCACGATGCCTTCCGACACCGCGTGCGCCGTCGCCAGCACGATCATGTTTCGTTGCAGCACCGCGCGAAACGCATCCTCCACGCTGCGCAGCGCGGCGATGCTTGCCGGCGCCGCCTGCAGCAGGAACTTGGCGTTGGCTTTTAAGCCTTCGCCGGCGACGAACAGCTTGCTGGTCAATTCGCTCTTTTGCGATCCGAGCGTAGCGGCGTTGCGCACCTTTCCGGCATGCACCAACGCGGTTTCCTGTTCGACCACGCGATGCAGCTTGTCGATCAGCTCGGCCACCTGGGCGATGGCTTTTTCCGCCTCGGCGGCCGTCGTGATCGTAGTCATCAGGCCTTTATTCCTTGCTGCTTGAGCAATTGATCGTAGACATGCGAAGCGATGCCGATGCCGCCGGTCTTGGCGAAGGTCTTGGCGTATTGATCGGTGAGGAACGACCGCCACACTTTCAGTGCGCCGCTGCCGCCGAACGGACCGTCGCCGTCCACCTTGGTGAACATCTGCTGGAACGTCGAATTGAGGAACATCGCCTCGAATTGCTCCGACGCGGCTTTCGCCTTGGCTTTGATCTTGAGCGCGCTCTGAGCCTGCGTGCTCTGCGCGTCGCCGATCGAGCCCATGGATTGGCCGAGTGCGGCGATTGCTGCGGAATCTGTCATTACATCACCTCGATGTCGGCTTGGATGGCGCCCGCAGCCTTGATGGCTTGTAGGATAGTGATGAGATCGCGCGGTCCGATCCCAAGGGCATTGAGGCCGTCGACGATCTGCTGCAGCGACACGCCCTCGTGGACCAGGGCGAGCTTCTTGCCGTCCTCGACCGCGCGGACGCTGGTCCGCGGCACGACGACGGTGCGGCCTCTGGCAAAAGGCTGCGGCTGGCTGACCTGCGGCGCTTCCGAAACGGTCACGGTGAGATTGCCTTGCGCCACCGCCACCGTCGACACGCGCACGTCGCGGCCGATGACGATGACGCCGGAGCGTTCGTCGATGATGATTTTTGCCGCCTGGTCCGGCTCGACCTGCAGCTGCTCGATCTCGGTGAGCATGGCCACCAGGTTCTGCGGAAATTTCTGCGGCAGCGTGAGCTGCACAGTCGAAGGATCGAGCGGCTCGGCGACCGGCGAGCCGATATAGTCATTGACCGCGATGGCGATGCGCTTGGCGGTGGTGAAGTCGGCATTGCGCAGCGACAGCCGCAAATGGATGAGGGCGGCCAGCGAGAACTCGATCTCGCGCTCGATGATAGCGCCGTTCGGCAACCGGCCAACGGTCGGCACGCCGCGCGTCACCTTCGCAGCTTCGCCCTCGACCTGAAAACCACCGATGGCGAGCGAGCCTTGCGCGACCGCATAGACGTTGCCATCGGCGCCGAGGAGTGGCGTCACCAGAAGCGTGCCGCCAAGCAGGCTTTTGGCGTCGCCCAAAGCCGAAGCGGTAACGTCGATGCGGGTGCCCTGGGTGGCAAACGGTGGCAGGTTGGCCGTGACCATGACGGCGGCCACGTTGCCGGTGCGGATTTGCTGGCCGCGGATATTGACGCCGAGCCGCTCCAGCATGCCTTGCAGCGATTGCTTGGTGAACGGCGAATTGTTGAGCGTGTCGCCGGTGCCGTTAAGCCCGACGACGAGGCCGTAACCGATCAGCTGGTTCTGCCGGATGCCCTCGATACTGGCGAGATCCTTGATGCGCGAGGTCGCCGTCGCCGTCGACATCGCGCACGTCAAAACCGCCAGCGCGACCAGCGCGGGACGAATCGTCCTATGCATCTCCTGCTCCCCAAGAGGTCGGACGGCTACCTCTTTGCGAGAGGCGTGCCAGACCGCGCAGGCTTCGTAAGTCTATGAACTTAAGCCAATATTTTGATCTGACCTGAGGCGGGAGGCGGTTTGGCGTGAGCATTCCCTGCCGGTTTGCGGCAATTGTTGCCGCCTTCCGTAGGCATTGTTTTACCGCCCATTAACCATAAGAGCCCAAGTTCCCTTTATGCGCGTCAACGGACCGAACGGCACGGCCCTGGTCTCCACACCGGCGGCGGCACGGCGGCCAGCCGGCGGCACCTTCGCGCTTTCCGAACCCGAGACGCCGCAGGCCCAAAGCGCGGCGGTCGCGCTTCGGACCCTTGGCGGCATCGACGCACTGATTGCGCTGCAAGGCATCGAAGACCCGCTGGAGCGCCGCCGCCGCGCGGTCAAACATGGCGGCCGGGCGCTCGACGCGCTTGACGAGCTTAAGCTTGGCCTCCTCTCCGGCACCCTCGGCCAGTCCACGCTGCTACGGCTTAAGGCGGTCGCCGCCGACCTCAAGGATAGCTCCGGCGACGAAAGGCTCGACCAGGTCTTGAGCGAAATCGACCTACGGGTGGCCGTGGAACTGGCCAAAGCCGGCATGAACTGACCCCCGCCGGCGTCAGATCAGGCAAAAAACCCCCGCCGGTAACCGGTTCCATCATCGTTATTGTCAGCGTCACGGACCCGCGCTATACGAGCGCCGCTTCCGGGAGGACGTGGCGCCAGCGTTGCGCAGAGTAGGGGACAAGCAGTCCATGCAGTCGGTCAAAAGCAAGAACGGTCGACCCGACGAGACGTTACATAAGAACGGCAAAAGCATCCGGCCCTTCGACAAGATCTACCGGCCGACGGACCGTGAACCGTTCATGAACGAGCGCCAGCGGGAGTATTTCCGCATCAGGCTGCTTGAGTGGCGGGAGGATATCCTCAAGGAGGCGAAGGAGACGCTCCAGCACCTCCAGGACGACAACACCAACCATCCCGACCTTGCCGACCGTGCTTCCTCGGAAACTGACCGCGCCATCGAGCTGCGCGCCCGCGACCGCCAGCGCAAGCTGATCGCCAAGATCGACGCCGCCCTGCAGCGCATCGAGGACGGCACCTACGGCTATTGCGAGGAAACCGGCGAGCCGATCTCGCTCAAGCGCCTGGAAGCCCGTCCGATCGCCACGCTGTCGATCGAGGCGCAGGAGCGGCACGAGCGCCGCGAACGCGTTTACCGCGAGGAATAAGGCCGGCCAACGTCGCCGGAGCGGTGACAATCTCGCGTCGGCGCCAGCTTGCTTTTCGTTCAGGTTTTGTAAACCGCGCCGGTCAAATACATTTCAAACTCGCGGGGCGGATCGTCGAATTTTATCGAGCGCGCATTATCTGGAGCGGCAGGAGCTTCAGGCCGATGAAAGAACGCCGCGCGCTGGTCCGCCAGCGGACCCTGATCAAGGGGCGCATCTATTTCAACAACCGGCTGTCCAGCATGGAATGCATCGTGCGGGACATCACGGCCAACGGCGCGCGCCTTGAATTCTCCGAGAACGTGACGCTGCCGGACGCGTTCGAACTCTACATTCCGAACCGGCACGAATATTTTCACGCGCGCGTCGAATGGCGTCGGGGCAGCAACCTCGGAATCAGCTGGACGCCGGAGGAGGCTACAAAGGAGCGCTCCGAGCCGGGCGGCGAAAATCCCGCCGTTGCCGAGCGGCTGGCCAAGCTCGAACGCGACGTCGCCATCCTGCAAAGACGCCTCGATGCCTTGCAAGAGACGTAATCGCCCGGCTCGCCGGCGTCGTGCTTTAAGTCTTTTTTCACCATCCTCCTTCACCATTCGTTAACGAACGCAGGCCTGCCGCAGGAATGAGCGGCCGAAACTGGCGCGCGCTACGAATGCTTGGCTCATCGCAACAGTTAGAACCGAACCTTTCGCGCCTGCTGCGGCGAGCCGAGCGCGCCAGCGAAGCTGGCGAGTGGAACAAGGCCGAGCGGGCCTACAGCGCGGTGCTCGAGCATAAGCCCGGTCATTACGACTCGCTCCTTGGCCTCGGCCGGATCAACTATCGGCGCGGACGGCTCGACGCCGCGCTCGCGCTGACTCAGCAAGCGCTGAAAAGCGATATCTCCCGCGCCGACGGTTTCGCTGGCCTAGGATTGATCTTTCATGCGCTCGGCGACTGGCAACGGGCGCTGGTCAGCTACGACGAGGGGCTGCGCCTTGCGCCGGACGACGCTGAGCTTCTCAACGGGCGCGGTGTGACGCTGCTCAAACTTCAGCGCGCGGGTCAAGCGCTGGCAAGTTTCCAGCGCGTGCTGGCGCTCACGCCCGATCACTGCGATGCGCTCGGCAATCGCGGCAATGCGCTGCTTCGACTCAATCGGGTTGAGGAGGCGCTGGCCGCTTACGACCGCGCGCTGACTTTGGCGCCGGAGAGTGCACGGCTTCTCGCCAACCGGGCGGCGGCGCTGCGGCGGCTCGACCGCCCAGACGAGGCGTTACTCTGCGCGCAGCGCGCGCTCGCGCACGCGCCGCATTTCGCTCATGCGCGGTTTGTCGAGGCGGTCGCGCGATTGACCCTCGGCGATTTCGCCGCCGGCTGGCGCGCCTATGAGTCGCGCTGGCAGATCGGCTGGCTTGCGCGGCAGCACCGCGACTTCGGCGCTCCGCTATGGCTCGGCGTGGAACCGGTCGAAGGCAAGACCATTCTTCTCCACGCCGAACAGGGGCTCGGCGACACCATCCAGTTCGCACGCTATGGCCCGCTGTTGGCCGCGCGCGGCGCCACCGTCGTGCTCGAAGTGCAGCGCGAGCTGGTGCGCTTGCTGTCGGGCATGCCTGGCGCCACGGCGGTGGTCGCGCGCAAAGCGCCGCTGCCGCGTTACGATTTTCATTGCCCGCTCATGAGCCTGCCGCTTGCTTGCGCTACCACGCTCGACACCATTCCGGCGGATGTTCCTTATGTTGCGCCCGGCGACGCCGAGGTTGCTTCGTGGCGGGCGCGCCTGCCGCGCCGCCGGCCGCTGATCGGTCTCGTCTGGTCCGGCGAGCGCTCGCACGACAACGACCTCAACCGTTCGCTGCGCCTCGCAACGCTCATTCCGCTCCTGGAGCAGGCGGATGTAACCTTTGTCAGCCTGCAGCATGAAGTTCGGGACGAAGATGCCGCCTTGCTGGTGAGCCGCCACGACGTGCTTCACATCGGTTCGCAATTCACCGATTTCGCCGACACTGCCGCAGCGATCGCCTGCCTCGACGCGGTGATCTCGGTCGATACCGCGGTGGCGCATTTGGCCGGCGCAATCGGCAAGCCGCTGCTCCTGCTGCTGCCGTTCGCTGCCGATTTCCGCTGGCTGCGCGAGCGCACCGACAGTCCTTGGTACCACAGCGCGCGCCTTTACCGGCAGCCGCGCTTCGGCGACTGGGATGGAGTCGTGGAGATATTGCGGCAAAGCGTGGCGCAGATCGGCGCCGGCTTGGGCAAGGCGGCGTAAGCTGATCTTCGCTCTGCTGTAGGCCGCTAGGAGCGGAGGGTTTGCAAAAAGCTCGCGGCCTCCGGCGGGGAGCTGCCGGAGGCCGCGCTTTTCGGAGCCTTCGCGTAACGAGGGACTCCGGGGAGATCAGAACGGCAAGATCACGTCGACTGCTTGCTGGCCCCACCGCTCGGTCTGAATGTTGGTGAGCGTGCCGCGGCCGCCATAGGCGACGCGCGCTTCCGCGATCTTCGGCAGTTCGATGGCGTTGTCGCTCTCGATGTCCTCGGGGCGCACCACGCCGGCGATGATTAGCTCCCGCACCTCGTTGTTGAGCCGGATTTCCTGCTTGCCCTCGATCACCATGTTTCCGTTCGGCAGCAATTGCGTGACCACGGCGGCGACGTTGGTCAGCAATTGGTCGTTGCGGTTGATGGTGCCCTGGCCGTTCATCTGCGTGTTGCCGTTGGCGGTCAAAATCGAGCCGGGCAGGATCGCCTTGGCGGCGCTGGCGCCGAGCGTATTGGCGCCGATGAAGTTGGTGATTTCCGAATCTTCGGTGCTGGTGCGGTTGAGCTGGGTCTGATCCTGGAATTGCGCGGTGTCGTTGATGTTGACCTTGACGGTCAGAATGTCGCCGACCTGATGTGCGCGCTGATCGTTGAAGAACGCGCGCGAACCGTTGCGCCAGAGCGAATTGGGGTTGTATGAGGCCGGCTGCGCCACCGGCATCGGCATCTGCACCGGCTTGTAGCCGGGTTTGGCGGTCGGATTGTCGATCGGCGACAACGCCGTCGGCTCGCCGAGCTGTCTGATCCGGTCGCCGAGCGCGGCGCAGCCGGTCAGCAACGAGGCCAGCGCACAGGTGCTGAGCAGCGAGCGCGCGAGCCGGGTACGCGTAGTGGATTTCACAATCTACCTCACTCGTAGTTACTCGACGCTACGTTCGTGTTGCGGTTTCTCCAACGCGGCGGGGCTTGCCGGCTCGGCTGCCGGCGGCGGCGCGCTCTCGACAAAATGGGTCGGCGCGGCGATCACGGTAACGCGGCCCGGGCCGGTCACGATGCCCTGCACGATGCGTTTTGATTGCACGTTGGCGACGCTGATCGTGTCGCCGAGCGCGCCGGCGTCCTGCGCCTGGCCGCGCAACGTCAGCGAGATGCCGGGCGCCTGATAGACGATCGTTACCGTGTCGTTGCGCTGCACGATGATGGGCTTCATCAGATCGGCTTCGTGCAGAGGCTGGCCGGGGCGCAATTGATGGCGCGCGGCCAGCCCGGCTGCGGCCCGCATGTCGATGATGGCGGTGCCTTCCGCTTTCGGCCGGCGCGCGATCGCGAGGTCGGAGGCTTTGAGCACCTCCCCGCGCTCGACTGGATGGTCGACCGTAACCGCATTGATCGTCTCGATCGCGGTGCCGGTGAAACGGGTGTCTTGCCGGCGCAATGCCGCGCTCGACGGCAAATCGAGCGTCACATCGAACCGGGTGGTGTGCTGATTGTAGGCGAGCGCGACGACCTCCAGGTCGCCGCTTGCGGCCGGCTCGACGTTAAGCGTGCGCGGCTCGCGGTCGAACTCGACCAGAATGTTGCGCGCCTCGCCCAAGCCGTATTGGCCCTCCAGCGCTTTTGCGACACGCGCGGAAATGTCCGCGGGCGCAATCGCGCGCGTGGCGCGGGTGACCACTACTTCGCTCAAGCCGCGCGTATCGATGCCGATGAGCTGATGCGGCCGGATCGCCTCGACCACGCGTTCGGTCGGCACGGTGCCGCGGGTGCCGAGGTCGGGGGCGCGGAAGACCGGCACGTCGGCGACCGGCCCGGCGTTCTCGACGAGATCGCCGATCCGCACCATGTCGCCGGTCACGGTGGCGCTGGCGCGCAACGCAGGCATCGCGTTCTGCGCGGCGGCCGGATGCGCCAGCAGCCCGGCGAACAAGAGCGCGGCGGCGAGTGAACGGATGAGGGGACGGATCATCGAAAGGGTCCTTCTCAGCGCATCAGTTGCGAAGTCGTTTGCAGCATCTCGTCGGCGGCGGTGATGACCTTTGAATTCATCTCATAGGCGCGTTGCGCCGCGATCAGGTTGGAGATTTCGGTCACCGCGGAGACGTTCGACTGTTCGAGACTGCCTTGCAGCAGCGTGCCGGCGCCGTTGATACCGGGCGTGCCGTCCTGCGGCGTGCCCGAGGCCGGCGTCGAGACGAACAGATTGTCGCCGTTCGCCTGCAAGCCGGCGTCGTTGATAAAAGTCGTCAGCGTGAACTGGCCGAGGATGCTCGACGAGCTCGATCCGGGCAAAGTCACCGATACTTGGCCCTGCTGGTTGATGGTCAGCCCGGTCGAGTTGGCCGGGATGGTAATGGTCGGCTGCACCAGGTTGCCTTCGGCGGTGACGACGCGGCCCTGGTTGTCCATCTGGAACGAGCCGTCACGCGTGTAGCTGAAGGTGCCGTCCGGCATCAGGACCTTGAACCAGCCGGCGCCCTGGATGGCGAGGTCAAGCGTATTGCCGGTCTGCGAGAGCGTACCCTGCGTCATCAGCCGCGGCGTGCCGACGGTCTTTACGCCGGAGCCGAGCTCGATACCGACCGGCAGGATGTTGCCGGTGTCGGACGCCTGCGCGCCGATCCGTTGCACGTGCTCGTAGATCAGGTCCTGAAACTCGGCGCGCTGGCTTTTGAAGCCGGTGGTGGTCATGTTGGCCAGATTGCCGGCGATGACCTGCACTTGCAGGTCCATGGCCGCCATTCCGGTCGCTGCCGTATCAAGCGCACGCATGCTATTGGTTCCTCACATCAACTCGTTGAATTCGGGGCCTGCGACAGTTGTTGCAGGGAGTTGCGTTTCAGGTCGCCCTGCTGCTGCAGGATGGCGGCGATGTCGGAATAGCTGCGCGTGATCTCGATCATGCGAGCCATCTCGACGATCGGCTGCACGTTCGATTTCTCGAGCGCGCCCTGCACCACGCGGGTGCCGGCCGGTGCCGGATTGGCGTTGACAGTCGGCGGCGCCATGAAGGTCGAGCCGCCGTCCTTTTGCAGCTGCCGCGGCTGGTCGAAGCTGACGATCTGCAATTGCCCGCGCTGGGCGCTGGCGGTGCCCGAGCCGTCGCGCGCGGTGATAAGGCCGCTCGGGCCGATGGTGACGTTGTGGTCGGTCACTTGGAAGGTGATCGGTCCGCCGGTGCCGAGCACCTGATCGCCTTCGCTAGTGACCAGCTGGCCGCTCGCGTTGATCTCGAACGAGCCGTTACGGGTGTAGCGCTGCCCGCGCGGCGTCTGCACGGAAAAATAGCCCTTGCCGTCGATGGCGACGTCGAGCGGGTTGCCGGTGCGTTGAAGCGCGCCGGGCGAGAAATCGATCCAGGTGGCGCGGTCCTCGACGAAGCTCACGCGGCGATCTTTGCCGGAAAATTGCCCGTCGGAGGCGCCCGGCATGATGTACTCCGAAAACGCCGCGTTGTCGGCCTTGAATCCGGTGGTGTCGATGTTGGCGATGTTGTTGGCGACGATGTCGAGCTGACGGCTGAGCGCCATCTGCCGCGACAGGCCGATGAGAAGCGCATTCTCCATCGGTACAACTCCCCTCAAGGCGCGGTCCGGTGCCGTCTCCCCGGCACTTCGCCGCGCACGCCGCGGCTTCTCCCGAGCCGAGACGGACAGACGCGGTGCAGAAGGCATGCCAATGGGAAAAACTATTTTGTGACAGTCGCTTAGGTGAAAACCGGCTTGCTGCGAAACGGGCAGAAAGCGCCCTAACGGGACCCGGTACCCGGCAAATTCTTCCCGCCGGATGGAGGTATGCAAGTATCCGTTAACCATTCCTGCACTAGCTTTCCGGCGACGGCGCCGCGGCGTTTGTTCGGCGTTCTCTCCTGCCGGCTGCGTGCGCGTACCACGCAAGCGGAGCGGTGATGGCAACGAAGAACGAAACGCAGGCCCAAGCCGAAAACGAAGAGCCGGAGCGCGAAGAGGGGAAAGAAACCTCCGCCAAGCGTAAGCTCATTCCCTTCAAGCTGCCGTCGCTCAAAATAATGCTGATGGGCGCCGGGGGAATCACGGCGATCGCCGCCGCTGCCGGCGGCTATTTCCTTTTCTTCGGCGGCCACGGCAAAGCGGAAGCGGCCGCGCCGGCTGCCACCACCGCCCAGGTCAAGCCGGTCGTGTTTCTCGACATGCCCGACGTGCTGGTCAATCTGTCGGGTACCGGTGCCAGCGATCGGACGCAATATCTGAAAGTCAAAGTCACGCTCGAATTGCCGGATCACGCGATGGAGGCGCAAATCACGCCGGTCATGCCGCGGCTAATGGACACCTTCCAGACCTACCTGCGCGAATTGCGACCGACCGATCTCGACGGCTCGGCCGGGCTCTACCGGCTCAAGGAGGAGCTGACGCGGCGTGTCAATGCCGCGATCGCCCCGAGCAAGATCAACGCCGTGCTGTTCAAGGAAATCGTGGTGCAGTGAGTTTCGTCCGTTCGGCCACGGATTGGGCCTAAGCGATCGGAATAAACATGGCGAAGGATCAGATCGACCAGGACGCGCTCGCCGCCGAATGGGGTGTTGCGCTCGAAGCCGAGCAGCATGCCGCGACAGAGACTGCGGCGACGGCCGCGCCCGCCGAAGGCGAAGCGGGCGCCGAGGCGATGGCGGCGCAATGGGCCACGATGGTCGACGATGGCCATTTTATCCAGGCAGCCAAGGGCGGCGCCGAGCGCATCCTCACCCAGGATGAGATCGATTCACTCCTCGGCTTTTCGCTTGCCGACGTCTCGCTCAACGACAATTCCGGCATCCGCGCGATCATCGATTCGGCGATGGTCTCCTACGAGCGGTTGCCGATGCTGGAGATCATCTTCGACCGGCTGGTCCGGTTGATGACCACGTCGCTACGCAACTTCACCTCCGACAACGTCGAAGTCTCGCTCGATCGCATTACCTCGGTGCGTTTCGGCGATTACCTCAACTCGATCCCGCTGCCCGCGATTCTCGGCGTGTTCAAGGCCGAGGAATGGGACAATTTCGGCCTGCTCACGGTCAATTCTAATCTGATCTATTCGATCATCGACGTGCTACTCGGCGGCCGCCGCGGCCAGACCGCAATCCGCATCGAGGGCCGGCCCTACACCACAATCGAAACCAATCTCATCAAGCGCATGATCGAGGTGGTGCTGGCCGATACCGAAATGGCGTTCAGGCCGCTGTCGCCGGTGAAATTCAATATCGACCGGCTGGAAACCAATCCGCGCTTCGCCGCCATTTCGCGGCCGGCTAACGCCTCCATTCTGGTGCGGCTGCGCATCGACATGGAAGATCGCGGCGGCACCATCGAACTCCTGTTGCCCTACGCCACCATCGAGCCGATCCGCGATGTGCTGTTGCAGATGTTCATGGGCGAAAAATTCGGCCGCGACCCGACCTGGGAAGGGCATCTCGCGACCGAGATGGGACAGGCCGAGATTGCGGTCGACGCCGTGCTTTACGAAGCGCCGCTGCCGCTCCGCCAGATCATGAAGCTCGACGTCGGCGACACGCTGATGCTCGAACTCAAATCCGATGCGCCGGTGATCGTGCGCTGCGGCGACGTTATGCTGACCGAAGGCCGCATGGGCCGCGTCGGCGATCGCGTCGCGGTACGGGTCGGCAAGCCGCTGCGGCGGCCGAATACGACGCTCGCAATGTTCGAAAACGCCGGCGGGACCGGCAACCCCATGGAGGTACCGTGACCAGCGGCTTCGGCATCGCCATCGAGATCGTGGTGGCATTCCTCCTCATCTTGACCATCGGCTATTGCATCACGCTCGACCGGCGGCTCAAACTCTTGCGGTCGGACGAGCATTCGCTGCGCGCGACGATCTCCGAGCTCATCACCGCGACCGAAATCGCCGAGCGCGCCATTGCCGGCTTGAAGCTCACCGTCGAGGAATGCGAGGCCGGCCTCGGTGCGCGCCTGCGCAGCGCTGACCGTTTCACCGCCGATCTCGATCGCAGCACTGCCGCCGGCAGGAATTTGCTTGAGAGGCTGACGCAAATCGTGCTCGCGGGCGGTGGCACCATTGCGGCCGCGGCGCCGCCGGAAGCCGCGCCAACGCCGCGCAACGCGCAGGCGGTCGCTGCCGCGGCGCAAGCCTTCGCCGACCGGTTGCGCATGAAGGTGCACGGTCTCGCGGCATGACCGATTACCTGCGCGAGCTGCGCCTGCTTCCCATCGCGGTGGTGGCGAGCGCATGCCTGCTTGTGCTGGTGGCCGCCGACCTGCTGCTCGATCGCGCCGCACCGGCCGATAGCGGAAACTTTGCCGACGCAGGTGTCGTTCACGCCACGTCCGGCGTGGCGCGCCCGAGCGATCCCAAACAGTCCTGGGCGCAGCAGATGTTCAATTTCCCCGACGCCAAGGCAACCAAGCCGGCGCCAATCGATCTGGCGTTTTTCCCGCCGCCTATGCCCGACAAGAACAACGCCGACGTTCTTGTTACCGGTTCCGTCCCCGAGCCCGACAAAAGCGAAGGCAAGGGGAAGGGTGACAAACCGACCGCCGGCAAGGAGGGTCAGCCGCCGCCCGCGACAAAGGATAGTCCGGCCGCCGCGCCGCCGCCGCCGGACGGCAAAGTGATCGCAAATCCCGGCGTACCCGGCCCGTCCGGGGCCGAGCGCGCCATCCTCGAGCGGTTGTCCGAGCGCCGGCAGGAACTCGAAAAGCGCGCGCGCGAGCTCGACATCCGCGAGGGTCTGATCGGCGAAGCGGAGAAGCGGGTCGATGCGCGGCTTGCCGACATTAAGGAAGCCAAGGCGCAACTCGCCGCCGCGGAGGACCAAAAGGACCAGGCCGAAGCCGCCCGTTTCAAGAACCTCGTCACCATGTACGAAACCATGAAGCCGCGCGATGCCGCCAAGATCTTCGACCGGCTGGAGGTCAGCGTGCTGATCGAGGTGGCTTCGCAGATCAATCCGCGCGTCATGTCGGAAATCCTGGCGCAGATGTCGCCCGACACCGCGCAGCGGCTGACCGTTGAGTTGGCGAGCCGCGCGAAAGCGGCGACCAAGGATCCCGCCGCCGATCTACCGAAGATCGAGGGCCGGCCGACCGCGCAGTAGCGGCGCGCGATTGCCGCTTTCACGGCGATGACACGGCGATGTAGGATGTGCGCGTGAGCGCGCGTCATACCCTGCGAGCCGACCTCGGCACGGTGCACCGCGGCTTCTTCGATGCCGCGCTTAAGCCGGTTCTGACCATTCAATCGGGCGACCTGATCGACGTAACGACTTTGTCCGGCAACGAGGGCGACCGTCCCGATCCGCGCTCCGGTTTCAAGGTCTTGCCCGAGCATGAAAAGGTGCTTGCCGGCATCCCGCCGGGCGAAGGCCCGCATCTCATGACCGGCCCGATCGCCGTGCGCGGCGCCGAACCGGGCGACGAGCTCGTCGTCGAGCTCGTGGCGATCGATTTTCTGCAGGATTGGGGCTGGAATCTGATTTTGCCCGGAATGGGCACGCTGCCGGAATTATTTCAACAGCCTCACTGGATGCACGTTGCCATCGACCGCGCCAGCGGTGTCGTGACCATGCCATGGGGCTTGAAGATAAAGACCGCGCCGTTCTTCGGCATCATCGGCGTCGCGCCGCCGCCCGGCACGGGGCGCGTGAACTCCGTTATTCCCGGCCCGTTCGGCGGCAATATCGACCTCAAGCATCTTGTCGCCGGCGTCAAGTTGCATCTGCCGGTGTTCAACGCCGGCGCCCTGTTGTCAGTCGGCGACGGCCATGCCGTGCAGGGCGACGGCGAGGTCTGTCTGACCGCGATCGAGACGGCGCTCTCCGCCACTTTGCGCGTCACGCTGCAAAAGGCGACCGGCCTCGCGCGGCCATGGGCGGAAACCCCGTCGCACGTCATCACGCTGGCGTTCGATCCGGACCTGGACGCGGCCGCGGCGTCCGCGGTGCAGGAAATGGTCAAGATGATCGAGGTCCGGACCGGGCTTTCGGCTGCGCAGGCCTACACATTGTGCAGCATCGCCGCCGACGTGCACGTCACGCAGCTCGTCAACGTATCCAAAGGCATCCACGTGATGCTGCGGAAGGAGGCGTTGCAACGCGCGTAACGCTCAGCCGAGCGCTATCTCGTCCTTGCGGTGCGCCCAGCCGGTGATGTTGGTCTCGATCACCGAGAAAACCGCGTAGAGCGCCACGCCAAGGATGGCGAGGATCAACAGGCCGGCGAAGACCAGCGGCACGTCGAAGTTCGAGCTGGCGATCATCATGACGTTGCCGATGCCTCGGTTCGACGCCACCGTCTCGGAAATCACCGTGCCGACGAAGGCGAGCGTCACCGACACTTTCAGCGAGGCGAAGAAGTACGGCATTGTGCGCGGCAGCCCGACATTCCAGAGGATTTCGAGCTTGCTCGCATGCAGCGCGCGCATCACGTCTTCAAGCTCGGGTTCGGTGGTGGCAAGCCCGGTCGCGACATTCACCACGATTGGGAAGATGCACATGATCATGGCGGTGAGGACAGCGGGCACGCCGCCGGCGCCGAACCAGAGCACGAAGATCGGGACCACCGCGACCTTGGGGATGGTGGCAAACCCGATCAGCAGCGGATAGGCCACGTCGTAAGCAAGCCGCGACGAGCCGATCAGCACGCCGAGCGCAATGCCGATGGCGATACCGAGCCCGAAGCCGATCAGGGTGGTGTAGAGCGTCTGCAAGACATGCGGCCACAGCGCCGGCATGCGTTGGATCATTGTCACGATGATTTCGCTCGGCTTCGGCAGCACGATGTTGGAGACGTGGAAGGCCCAGCACAACGCTTCCCACAGGACAAAAAATCCAACGATGAACAGCCCGGACCAAACGTGGCGGCGAAGCTGCGGGCTCATCACGCCGCCTCCTTCACCGGGCGCGCCGAAACGATCAATTCGCGTAGCCTTTGCGTCATCGACACGAAGTGCGGGGTATAGGACATCTCGATGGTGCGCGGTCGTGCGAACGGTACCTCGGAGTCGTCGATGATCTGGCCGGGCCGCGCGCGCATCACGCAGATGCGGTTTGCGAGATAGCCGGCCTCCTTCAGATCGTGGGTGACCAGCAGCACCGTGGGCCGCATTTTCATCCACAGTTCCTGCATGATCGCCCACAATTCCTCGCGCGTGAACTGATCGAGGGCGCCGAACGGCTCGTCGAGCATCAAAAGCTGCGGTTCGTGCACCAGCGCGCGGCAGAGCGAAGCGCGTTGCAGCATACCGCCGGACAGTTGCCATGGCCTTTTGTCGCCGAAATTGGCGAGGCCGACTTCCTTGAGCAGCGCATCGGCGCGATCGCGGAATTCGCCGTTGCGCTTGGCCCGGTATTGCTGGCGGAACGGCGGCACGATTTTCAGCGGCAGCATGACGTTCTCGCGCACTGTCAGCCACGGCAGCATGGTCGGATTTTGAAACGCCATGCCGACGCGGATTGGCTCGGCGCCGACCTGCCGGCCGGCGACATAGACATAGCCGGTGCTGGCGTTGATCAGCCCGGTCACCAACTTGAGGATGGTCGACTTGCCGCAACCCGACGGGCCGACCAGCGCGACGAAATCGCCCTGCTTCAATCGCAGATTGGTCAGGCCGAGCGCGTGTACCTGCCGCTCGCCACGGCCATAGCTCAGCGTCACGCCTTCAAGTTCGACGTAAAACTCCGAATGCATTCGCGGCTCGGGGTCGATATTGGCTTTCATGATGCGCGCTCCAGGTTGCGACCGTTGCCCCGGTGCACGATCGCGGCCATTGTCTGATCGGTGTGACGCAATACCGGCGCTGGCATGAGCTGGATTTTGTGGACCGAACGGCCCCAGCCGCCGGCACTGTCGGTAAGCGCGCGGTCCTTCATGACGAAACGTCCGCGCACCAGCGTGTGCAGCGGTAGCCCTTTGACCCGGCGGCCGTTCCACGGCGAGATTTTTGAGCGCGATTGCAGCACGGCGTCCTTGATTGTGTGCTCGCGCGCAAGATCAATGAGCGCCAGGTCGGCGTCGGCGCCCGGCACGATGGCGCCTTTGCGCGGATACAGCCCCCAGATTTTGGCCGGATTGAATGCGCTCAAGCGCACGTAATCTGGCAGCGACAGCCTGCCGTTGTTGACCTCGGTCAGCATCAGCGGCATCTGCGTCTCGACGCCCGGAAATCCGCAATCCACCGCCCATATATCGTTGCGGGTCTTTTCCTCCGGCATATGCGGCGCATGATCGGTCGCAATCAGGTCGATGGTGCCGTCGCGAAGCGCCGACCACAGCGGGGCTTGATTGCGCGCTTCCCTCACCGGCGGGTTGACCCGGATGATTCCGGCAAGGTCATGATAGTCGTCGGTCGAGAGCAGGAGATAATGCGGGCAGGTCTCGCCGGTGATGTCGACGCCACGCGCCTTGCCCTCGCGGAGCGGCCTTAGCTCGTCGGCCGATGAAATGTGCAGGATGTGGATGCGCGCGCCGGTCCATTCCGCCAGGATGGCGGCGCGGCTGACGGCTTCGATCGCGACCACCGCCGGACGCGAGTCGAGGTGCGCCAGCGGATCGCGGCGGCCCGCGCGCATCAGCCTGTCTTGCCGGCGCTCCATGATCGAGTTGGTCTCGGCATGCAGCGAGATACGCTTTCCGGTCGGCGCCGCGACTTCGAACGCTTCCAGCATCGCGCCGGTGGAAGGCGAAGGAATTTTGCCGAAGGTATTGCCCATATAGAGCTTGAAGCCGATCACACCGCCTTCGACCATCGCCGGCACCTGCGTGACGGTGTCTTCGCCAAGCAACCCGTAGAGGCCGAAATCGACGCAAGCCTTTTTGGCGGCGATCGCGTGCTTGGCGGCCAATATCTCGGCGTTGCCGGTCGGCGGAACGGTGTTCGGCATGTCGAACACCGTGGTCACGCCGCCGAGGGCGGCGGCGGCCGTTCCGCTCGCCCAGTCCTCCTTGTGCGGATAGCCGGGATCGCGGAAATGCACGTGCACGTCGATCGCGCCGGGCAGGACATGCAGGCCGCCGGCGTCGAACGTCTCGCGCGCCGACGGCATCTCTTCGTCGGCGCCGACCGACAGAATCTTCCCGTCCTTGATGGCGATGCTCGCGTCGATCATGCCGTCATGCGACACGACCGTGCCGTTGCGGATGACCAGGTCGGCGGCGGCCATTGCGGCCGTCCTCACAACATCGCCCAGCCGCCGTCGACCGGCAGATCGACGCCGGTGATCTGCCGCGAGGCGTCGCTGGCGAGGAACAGGCAAGCGTTGGCGACGTCGGCGTCGACGGTGACGCGCTTGAGTGCGTAATCGGTCGCATGCCGCGCCACCGCTTCCTCGATGCTGATATTGAGGCGCTTGGCCATCTCGGCGCAGACCTTTTCACGAAAGCGCGGCCCGTCCACCATACCGGGCGCGACGCAGTTCACGTTAATATTGTACTGACCGACTTCGAGCGCGAAACTTTTGGTGATGCCGCGCAGGCCCCATTTCGACGCCGAATAGGCCATCCGCCCGGCGCGCCCGCGCATGCCGAAGGTGCCGCCGACATTGACGATCTTGCCGTAGCGCTGGCCGATCATGGTCGGCAGCACGCCACGCATAATGTGGAAAGCGCCGTTCATATTGAGCCGGATGATGTCGTCGAACTCCTCCGGCGTGGTTTCGACGCCGGTCTTGCCGATCGGCCCCGATCCGCCGGCGACGTTGACCAGGATATCGATGCGGCCGCCATAGGCGCCCTTCGCCTTCTCCGCCGCGTCGGCGCATTGCTGCGATACCGTGAGATCGCACGGCACGATGATGGCTTGCCCGTCGGCCATTTTTACCGATTTGGCGACCGCTTCGATGGCGGCGCGGTCGCGGCCGAGCAGAACCAGATACGCACCTTCGGCGGCAAATGCCGCGGTGATCGCCGCGCCCATACCCTTGGCCGGTCCGGTGATCACAGCCACCTTGCCGTTGAGCTTCAAATCCATTGGCGTACCCGCCGACCGATGAGATATCGAGTGCGGCCGCTCCATGCCCCGAAGGAGCGGCCGTTGGTAAGTCGCCTAGAAAAGCTTCTTCGGCAGTTCATCGGCCGGCGGCAAAAAAGCCGGCGTAAAAATCTCGTCGGCCGAAGGCGTGCGCGGGAGATTTTCCGCGTCGACCAGAATGTCGATCGAGCGCCTGAGCCGCACCATGTCGACGTTACCCAGCCCGATCTTGGCGATCTCCGGGTGGCTCATCTCGTCCTTGAGCGTCGCGTCTAGCCGCTCGCGCTCGATCGCGACCTTGATCAGAGGTTCGCGCTTGACCACCGCGGCGACAGCGGCGTCAGGATCCTTGAGCGTGTCCTCGATGCCGTGATTGATCGCCGCGACCAGGCCGCGCACCGCCGCCGGATTGTCCTTGATGAGCTTCTTGGAGACGATGATGCCGTTGGAATAAAGATCCATGCCGTAGTCGCCGTAGTTGATGAAGCGGAGCTGCTTGTCCGGGTCGACGCCGATCAGCTTGGCGGAAAAACGGATAGTGTTGACGTAGCCGAAGGCGCCGTCGATCTGGCCCTGCATCAGCATCTGCTCGCGCAAATTCGGTTGCATGTTGGTGATGGTGATTTTCGAGCAGTCGATTTTGGCGGTCTTGCAGAAAGCCGGGAACAACTTGAGCGCTGCGTCGCCGGGGGCGCCGCCGAGCGTCTTGCCTTCCAAATCCTTCGGCGTCTTGATCGGACCGTCGGCCTTGACCGCGATCGTGAAGGGCGGCCGGTTGTAGATGACGTAAACGGCGATCGGCGCTTCTTCCGGTTTCTTCGCGGCGAACTCGATTAGTGCGTTGAGATCGCCGAAGCCGACGTCGTAGGTGCCGTTGGCGACAAGCGGGATCGGCGCGCCGGAGCCATTGCCCTGGTCGATGGTCACGTCGAGGCCGGCGGCTTTATAATAACCGCGATCTTCGGCGAGGAAAAACCAGCCCTGCGGGCCCTGGTATTTCCAGTTCAGCACCATTTTCAGCTTGGTTTCGGCGGACGCGGGCGCCGCGGCCATAAACGGGGCGGCTAGCCCGGCTAGGGCGGCGAGCGCGATGACGAACCGGCGGGCGAACGAGGTCATGGCTGGCTCCTCCGTAGGGAGTGCGGTTGGTTAGACTGGGCGGTTCCCGGCGGCAGGCGAAGCAGGCGAATGCGCAAGGCTAGCGCGGATGAGTGTTGCCATCTGCCGCTGATTTCTTGCTAGACTGGTGCCGAAAAGGCACCGCCCAAGGAGCGCGGCAAACGCAATGAAACACTTGCGAATTTTGAATTACGTCGACGAGGTTGCGCGCGCCGGCTCGATCCGCAAGGCCGCTGACCGACTCAGTGTCACCGCCTCGGCGGTCAACCGGCGTATCGCCGACCTCGAAGATGAACTCGGTATCACGTTGTTCGACCGGCAGCCGCGCGGCGTGCGGCTGACCGCCGCCGGCGAGGTATTCGTCCATTATCTGCGCGGGCAGAACGGCGAAGTCGAGCGCATGAAATCGCAGATCGAGGATCTCAAGGGATTGCGGCGGGGCACGGTGCGGATCGCGTGCAGCCAGGCGCTGGTGCTCGATTTCCTGCCGCGCCAGATTGCCGAATTCCGCAAATCACATCCGCTGGTGTCGTTCGATCTGCAGGTGGTCGACCATGAGTGGGCGATGGCCGCGCTCGCCGCTTACGAGGTCGATCTGGTTATCGTCTTTCGGCCGCCTTATCTGGCCAACTTCCAACCGCTCACCACGCTGGAACAGCAGCTGGTCGTCGTCATGGCCAAGGACCATCCGCTCGCCGCTCGTCGTATATTGCGCTTGAGCGACTGCGCGGCCTATCCGGTCGCGCTGCCGTCGCGCTCGATCGGCGGCCGGCAACTTCTGGAAGAAGTCTCGGCGCGCACCGGGCTCACCTTCAAGATCGCCGCCGAGTCCAATTCGTTCGAAATGCTGCGCGGCCTCGTCACGCATGCCGGATTGATTTCGTTCCAGATCAGCATCGGCACGCTGCCGCCGGGCAACAAGCTCGGCGTGATCGCGCGCGAGATCGACGGCCGCGATGTGCCGCGCGCCAATCTCGTTTTCGGGCGTCTGCGCGGGCGCACCTTGCCGGTCGCCACCGCCGTCTTTGCCGAAAAGCTCACCCGGCAACTGGAGGCGATGCAGGGCAGTGTGGCGGGCGGTTCCGTCCCGCGGCCGCCGCCACGACGATCGACGACGGTGGCTGCGCGTTAACGTCGAACAAGCCGTGCTTCTAGTTTCCGAACTGGCTCTCGAGTTCGTGCGCCTTTGCCATCAAGTTTACGGCAATCTCTTCCAGGCCGTGCGAGGTCGCAACGTCCGGACAGCCGCGCGCCAGGCGCGTGCAGGTTTGCGCGATCTCGCGCAGGTATTTGATCGTCTCAGCCATCTTTCGTTCCGGTTCGTACTCGCGGTGGTTGTCAAGGTCCGGCTCACGTAATGCACGCGGCCGCCAAAAACTTGCGATCTGGGGACAAAATTTTGTTTGACGATGCCAAACCGCGGCTTTAGCCACCACTTATCGCCGTGCGCGGCGTTTTGCCGGTAGCGGCGGCACCGAACGCCGCCGGCGCGAACGGTCGGCGCGCGGCGTGCGTCCGGTCCACCGCCGGAAAGCATGTGAAAACGCGCTGACTTCGGTGTAACCGAGCAGCCAGGCGATGCGCGAGATTGAAAAGTCCTGTTCGGCCAAATAGTGCCTGGCCAGCGCAAATCGCAAATCTTCAAGGATGCGCGCGAAGGTCACGCCTTCGGCGGCGAGTTTGCGCCGCAGCGTGCGCGTGCCGATGCGAAGTTTCTGCGCGACATCTTCAATGCCCGGTTGCCCGTGCGGCAGCAGCGCGGCGACGGCGTTTTCCACGTCGGCCTGGATCACGCCCGATCGCGCCTTGCGTCGTGCCAGAACGTCCTCGCAAAAGCCGACGACCAGCCGGTTGAGATAACGGTCGGCGTTGACCACCGGCACCTTTGCCGCCACGCCGGCGAACGCTATTTCGTCCCGGCCGGCGCTGAAATCAACGCTGCGCCCGAAGAAACCGTCGAGTTCCCCGGATTCGGGTATGCGCGGGTGCAAAATCCGCACGGCTACCGGTTGCAGCCCGCGGCCGGTGATCTCCCGGCAGCAGCGGACGATCGCAGTCGTCCAAGCCTCGATCTGATGGCGATCCGAACGTCGGGAAACGCCAGCATACCCGAAACCGATGCGTAACGTCTGGCCGAGAACGGTTTCGAGCCTGATGCCTTCGTTCAGCATGGCGGAACATCGCGCGATCCCCTGCACTGCGTCGACGATGTTGTCCGACGACGCGGCGACGTAATACAAAAGCCCGGTCCGCCGCAGGTCCATCGTCAGGGCAACGTGAAAGCCGAGCAACCGGTCGCCGAGCGCCTGCGCAAGTAAATTGAGACATTTGATCTGTGTCGCCACGCTGAGGCGGACGGTCTCGTCCTCGATGTCGCGGACGACCAGGCCGGCCTCGCGCAAAATCGGCGCCAAATCGAGGCCGGCACTTTGCGCATGCGCGCAGCAAAGGCGCGTCATCAGCCCGGAGCAATCCGGGATCGCACTCAAGCGCTTCGCAGGTGGCGTCCGGTTGCGCATAGTTGGCCCCCGTCCCAACAAACCGACCGTTTTGGCTTTCAACCGCGACCGGTCGGAGCGCCCTGAAAATGGCCTATTGCTCCGGGTGCGTACCGTTAAAGATAGCCTTTTCGCGTCATCGCGACAGCGGCATGTTGGGTCCAGCCGGTATCGAGAAAAAATTCTGAGGTCGTGAGAACCCGGACGAGCCTCGTGCGTTTCCCTCAACACCGGCACATTTTGAGGGAACCCCATGGCCCAGACCTCCACGACGAAGACCACCGATTTCAACCGTGCTTTCGGAGACGCCAAGAAGCAGGCGAGCGGCGTGGCCGAGGCGTTCAGCGACGCGGCGCAGGAGGTTTACGGCCAGGCGCGCAACAGCGCTTCCGACGTCGCGGATACGGCACAGACCGCCGCGCGCAAGACCGCAAGCTCCTTCGGGCGGGCGATCCAAACCACCATCGAGACCCAGCCCTACACGGCCGCCGCTATCGCGCTCGGCATCGGCTGGCTTCTCGGCCGCATGCATCGGCCGTTGTAGCGATATTCAAGGCGACGCAGAAAGAACCGGCCGCGGGCAATCGCGGCTGGTTCTTTTATGAGCCGGAGTCTTGCGGCTTGTGCGCATAGCTTCGTACACTGAAGCCGCTGACCGGGAAAAGAAAACATGGATATGCGGCTCAAGGATAAAGTGGCAATCGTAACCGGCGGCGCGCGCGGCATTGGCGCCGCCTTCTGCGAAGGCTTGGCTGCCGCTGGCGCCAAGGTGGTGGTTTCCGACGTGCTTGACGGCAATCCGGTCGCCGAACGCATTGCCGAGACGCAAAGGCAGGCGGTCTACGTGCGCGCCGACGTGACCTCCAAACAGTCGGTGGAGAGCCTTGTCGCCGACGCGGTGAAGAAATTCGGCACGGTCGATATCCTGGTCAACAACGCTGGCTTGTTCGCCGACCTGCACACCAAACCGTTTCAGGAGATCGACGAGGACGAATGGGATCGGGTGATGAAGGTCAATGTGCGCGGCACCTTTCAATGCGCCAAGGCGGTCGCGCCGGTCATGATCGAGAACCGCAAGGGCCGCATCGTCAACATCGCCTCTGGCACGGCGTTCAAGGGTACGCCGAATCTTTTGCACTACGTGGCGTCGAAGGGCGCCGTGGTGTCGATGACGCGCTCGCTCGCGCGCGAGCTTGGCCCGCACAAGATCTGTGTCAACGCCATCGCGCCGGGACTGACAATGAGCGAAGCGGTCAAGACCCATCCGGACTGGACCGGCGATGCCAGCGTGGCCGGCATCGCCGCGCGCGCGATCCAGCGCGAGCAGGTGCCCGCCGACTTGCTATCGACGCTGATCTATCTGTGCTCGGATGAGAGCAACTTCGTCACCGGCCAGACCATCAGTGTCGACGGCGGCGCGTTGATGCGTTAGTTGCGTCATAAATCCGGTAAAATGGGCGGTACGTGCCTGGGGATTTCGGCACGGCGCTAGTTGCCGCCAGACAAGGCCGATATATTGTCTTCATCGTTCGGCATGATCCGAGGGAGAAATGACCATGCAAAAATTCGCTCTGACGGCGACCGCGGCCGCGCTCGCGCTTGGCACGATGGCGGTTATGGCTAGCGCTCAAACGCAATCGCGGGGCGCAGCGAGCTTCAATTCGCTCAAGAATGCGACGCCGGTGATTCAACGAGTGGCTTGCGACGGAAGAACGGGCGGCCACGGCTGCGGCCCCGGTTGGATCTGGAACGGCGCCCGCTGCGTCCGCTGCTAGTCCGGCAAACCGCAGTTACGAATACTCAGAGACCGCCTCCCGGCGGTCTCTTTAGTTTCGAACGGAATTAAATCCAGTCCTTCCATTTGAACCAGATCAGCGGCAATAGCGCGGTGATCACGATCACCGCCAGCGCGTAGGGATAACCCCACGCCCAATCGTATTCCGGCATGCCCTTGAAGTTCATCCCGTAGATGCCGGCGACCAGCACCGGCGGGATGCCGACCACCGAGGCGATGGTGAGCACCTTCATCACCTCGTTCTGGTCGATGTTGATGATGCCGCTGGCGGCGTCTTGCAGCAGTTGCACGCGGTTCACCAAGCCGTCGGCAAATTGTTCGAGCGAGGTGATGTCGGAGCTGACGATTTGCAGACGGTTCGCCAGGTCTGGCGCGATCCAGTCGCGGGCGCGCTCGACCGTGAATTTCGCCATGCGGTCGAGGCAGACCAAGGTATATTGAACGCGCGCCATGCGCTCGCTGGTGCGCCCGGTGCGGATCATCAGCCGGCGAAGCTTGGTGGTTTCTTGTGACAGCTTGGCCTTGGCGGAATTGTCTGGCCGAAAGATGAGGTGCGAAGCGTCGTCAAGGTCGCGGGTGGTTGCTTCCAAAAGGTCGGCCATGCGATCGACCAGGATTTCCAGCAGCCGCACGTAGGCAAGCGCCGGCTCGAAGGTCTCGCGCCCGCCAAGCTCGGCGACGAGCGTATCGAACGCCGTCAACTTCTCGAACCGCACTGTAAGAAGCACCTTCCTGGACAGGACGAAACCGGTCGGCGTCACGATCCAGGGCTGGTTGTCCGCGGCGAGGATCAGCGGCGCGGTCATGTAAAGCGTGTCATGATCGACACGCAGCCGGCTGGTCGCCTCGATCTCGACCAGCGCGTCCCTGTTCGGCACGCGCAAGCCGAAGGCTTGTTCGAACGCCGCGTTTTCCGCCGCCGTCGGATCGTTCAAGTCGACCCAGGCAGCATCCTTGAGCGAGGAAGGGTCTGCACGATGGAGAGGGTAGGCGCCGAGCATGGAGTCCGGTCCGCTGGAATACGGCGCTTGCATGTACATGTTCCGTGCGGGCGCGAACAGCGGAGCGGTCGCGATTCCCGGGCGCCGGCACCTGGCGACTGTTCGCCAGGTGGCAATTCACTTTATAAGCCACTGGAATCATTGGAAAAGCCGTTAATCCGGCGTTAAACGCGGACCCTTATGCTTAAGACTCTCTTTGGGTGCGGCGCCGGCGCGTGCGGTCGGCTTTAGCCCGCTTGTGCATGGCGGGTGGTGTTGGGTCGATTTCATCATGGCGTGCGTTCGCATCATCGGTAGGGTTTTCGCGGCCTTCGGCCTTGTTGTCATAGCGGCCGCGCTCGCGGCGCCGGCCCGCTCGCAGGACAACGAGCCGCTCAAAGCCACGATCAAGGTCGATACCAGTGCCGGCTACGCCCGCATCGTTTTTAGTTTCAGCGACGATCTCGATGCCAGCGTGCGCACCACCGGCAATGTGATGGTCGTCAGCTTCGCCAAGCCCGTCATCCTTTCCGTCGAGCGCATCGCGATGCAGGCGCCGGGCTTCGTCGGCGCGGCGCGGCGCGACCCCGACGGCAAATCCATACGGCTGGCGCTGGCGCGCAAGGTGACGTTCAACTCGATGACCGCCGGCGAGAAATTCTTTCTCGATCTGTTGCCGGAAGGCTGGGTCGGAGAACCCCCGGGCCTGCCGCAAGACGTTGTCGCGGAATTGGCGCGTCGCGCGCGCATCGCGGAACGGCTTGAGCGGCTGGCGCGCAAGAGCACCGATGAGAGGAAACCGTTGCCGGTTCGCGTAAGGGTAGCGAGCCAGCCGACCTTTACGCGTTACGAATTCGAAGTGCCCGATCAGACCGCGGTGTCTGCGGACCGCGGTCCGGAGCGGTTGACGCTGAAATTCGACTTGCCGATGAACTTCGATCTTTCCGACGCCGCCGTGGACTTGCCGCCGACGGTCGCGGCGCTCAACACCGAGGTCGAGCAGGATTCGACGCTGGTCCGCTTCAGTTTCCTGAGCAAGGTCGATCTGCGCACCTTCCGCGACGGCAAGGCCTACGTGGTCGACGTGGTCGATGCCGCCGAAGACAAGGCTGCGGAACGTGACAAGGCCGGCAAGGTCGTGCTGCCGAATATGCCGGCCAAAACCGGACCATCACAGGATCCGACGACCGACAAAGCGCCGCCGAGCGCCGCCGCCGAGCCGCCGGCGGTAATGGCGGACAAGCCTGCTGTCGTCACCGCGCCGACGATTGCCGTGCAAACGCCCGCGGCCGCGGTACTGGCGGCGCCGAATCCGGTTGCGCCGCAGCTGGCGGCGGCCGCGCCTGCGACACCGGATCCGGCGAAACCGAATGCCGCGATACCCGGCCCGTCGCAACCGCGACCCACAATGCCTGCGCCGTCGCCGCAGGATAAGGCCGCCGCTCCTGACGTTCCGACTACTCCCGCCGCCCCCGTCGCGCCCGCCGCTCCGGCCATCGCGCCGGCGGCCGAGGCGGAAAAGCCGGTCCCGGCCGCCAAAGCCGATACGCCGCCGGTCGCGCCAAATGAACGGAAATCAGCCGACAAGATCGGCGTCGAACTCACCCGCCAGGGCGCCAATCTGAAACTGTCATTCCCGTTCCTGGCGCCCACCCCGGTCGCCGTTTTCAATCGCGCCGACAGCTTGTGGATAGTGTTCGATGCAAAATCCGCTATCGACCTCTCGGCGCTGGAAGGCGAACCGAGCCGCACCATCCGCGGTGCCGAGTTCACCCAGGAGGGCGGCGCCGAAATCGTGCGCATCCGCCTCGACCATCCGCATTTGTCGAGCATCGCTAACGAAGGAGCCGGCTGGACGGTGACAATCGGCGACAGCGTTCTCGATCCGACACGAGCGCTCGACATCGCCCGCAACATGATCGGCCCCAATCGCGCGAGCGTCAGCGTTCCGTTCGATGAACCGCACCGGGTGCATCGCATCCGCGATCCAGAGGTTGGCGATGACCTCCTGGTTGTCACCGCCCTCGCGCCCGCGCGCGGCTTCATCAACGAGCAGGATTTCGTCGAATTCCATGCGCTCGCGTCGACGCAAGGCGTGGTGGTCGAGCCGCTCGCCGACGACGTCAATGTCGAGATCGCCCCCGACAAGGTGGTGATCAGTCGCCCCGGCGGGCTCACGCTGTCGAATTCGCTGCAAAGCGCGCAGCGCGGTACCGCATTGCATCCGGTGATGTTCGACGCGCAACTCTGGGGATTCGACCGGCAATCGATCTTCAGCGACCGGCAGTCGACACTGATTGCTGCCGCCGCCGAAGCGCCGGCGCGCAAGCGGTTGCTGCCCCGGCTCGATCTGGCGCGCTTCTATATCGCCCGCGACATGTATCCCGAAGCCAAGGGAGTGCTCGATGTCGCGCTGGGCGAGAACCATCCGGCGTCTGAGGATATTTCCGCCAACGTGCTGCGCGCTGTCGCCGAAGTGATGATGGACCGGCCCGATGACGCGCTGAAGGATCTCGCCAACCCGGCGATTGGCGACCAGCACGATGCGCCGCTGTGGCGGGCGCTGGCTTTTGCCGATCAGGGCAAATGGGGACAGGCGCGCGACAGCTTCAAGCGGGTCGAAGCGGCAATCGCCACCTTACCGGTCGAGCTGCAACGGGCCGCGCTCAAATGCGAGATGCGGGCTGCGATCGAAGTGGGCGATTTCGCCAGCGCCGCTGAGAACCTCAACGACATCGAAACCATCGGCGTGCCGCGCGAGATGCAGCCGGAAATGGCGGTGCTGATCGGGCGGCTGGCTGAAGGCATGGGCCACAACGAGGATGCGCTCTCCGCCTTTCAGACGGCGGCGGATTCCTGGGATCGCCCGGCGGCCGCGCAGGGCCGGCTGCGGGAGGTGGCCTTGCGCTACAAACTCGGCGACTTCAAGCGCCCGGAAGCGATTTCCGAGCTGGAGACGCTCACCACCATCTGGCGTGGCGATGATACCGAAATCGAAGCGCTGGAAATACTGGCGCAGCTTTACACCGAAGAGGGCCGCTACCGCGATTCATTCTACGTCATGCGCAGCGCCGTAGCCGCGCGCGCGGATTCCGACATGACCCGGCGCATCCAAGAGCAGGCGGCGGCCACCTTCGACACGCTTTTCCTCGCCGGCAAAGGCGACACCCTTCCGGCGGTCGAGGCGCTGGCCCTGTTCTACGATTTCCGCGAGCTCACCCCGATCGGCCGTCGCGGCGACGAGATGATCCGCCGGCTTGCCGACCGCCTGGTATCGGTCGATCTGCTCGACCAGGCGGCCGAGCTGTTGCAATACCAGGTCGATCACCGCTTGCAGAGCGCCGCCCGCGCGCAAGTGGCGAGCCGCCTCGCGGTCATCTATCTGATGAACCGCAAGCCCGATCGCGCGCTGGCGCTGCTGCGCGCGACCCGCAATGCCGACGTGTCCAACGAGCTGCGCGACCAGCGCATATTGCTGGAGGCGCGCGCTCTCTCGGATCTCGGCCGCTACGATCTCGCGCTCGAAGTGATCGCCAACAGGCAGGGGCGCGAGATCGTCCGCCTGCGCTCCGACATCCTGTGGGCGGCGCGGCGCTGGTCGCAGGCGGCTGAACAGATCGAGCTTTATTACGACGACCGCTGGAAGGATTGGCAGCCCCTGAACGAAATCGAGCGCGCGGACATCCTGCGCGGCACGGTCGGCTATGCGCTCGGCGAGGACGCGCTCGGCCTCGGCCGCTTCCGCGAGAAATATGCCGCCAAGATGGCGCAAACCCCTGACGCGCACGCTTTCGAGGTCGCTTCCGCGCCGCTCGGCACCAGCGGGGCGGAATTCCGCAACATCGCACACGCAGCCGCGTCGGTCGACACGCTGGAAGGATTCCTGCGCGACATACAGGCGCGTTATCCGGATGCGAGCGCGATCCCGCATGCGCGGCCCGCTGACGGGGCGCCGGTGTCCGAGGCGCCTACACCGCAGCCGGCAAAGCCGGCGTCGGTTGCGCCGCCGCCACGACGCCCGACCGGCCGCACTGCGCGGCTTTAGTCCCGACGAGCGAATGCCCGCGCTAGGCGCAGGCATCTACGCGACTGAAACGGCGCCGGCGCCGGCCTTAGTGGTGCATAAAAATCGCCAGGATGATGATGATTGGCAGCGGAATACCAAGCAGCCAAAGCAATAGCCCGCGTCCAAATCCCATGACGTCCTCCGCATCGGTTTTGCTTATCGGGTAACCAACGCAAAATGCGGCCGCGGGTTCCGTTGAAGGGACTCGGCGATCGGAGCTTACGTCCCGTAGCTCTGAATGAGCGAGCCGGCGACCAAGGTCCAGCCGTCGACGAGCACGAAGAAGATCAGCTTGAACGGCAGCGACACTACGACCGGCGGCAGCATCATCATGCCCATCGACATGAGGACGGAGGCGACCACGAGGTCGATGATGAGAAACGGCAGGAACAACAAAAAGCCGATCTCGAACGCGCGCTTAAGCTCGGAGATCATGAACGCGGGGATCAGCACGCGCATCGACAGGTCCTCCGGCTTTTGCGGCTTCTCGCCGGACATATCGACGAACAATTGCAGATCCTTTTCGCGGACGTTCTTTTCCATGAAACCGCGCAGCGGTCCCGAGGCGCGGTCGAACGCCTGATTGACGGTGATCTCGTTGGCGACAAGCGGCTTGACGCCGACGTCGTAGACGCGCGTGAGCACCGGTCCCATAACGAAGGCGGTGAGGAACAGCGCGAGCGAGATGACCACCGAATTGGGCGGTGAGGTCGCAGTGCCCAGCGCGGTGCGCAGCAACGACAGCACCACCACGATGCGCGTGAACGAGGTCATCATCACCAGGATCGACGGTGCCAGCGATAGCACGGTCAGCAGCGCGATCAGCTGGATGATGCGCTCGTTCAGGCCGCCACCGGCGGTACCCTGGCCGAGATTGATGCTGATATCCTGGGCGGCGAGCGGCGTCGCCGTTACAATCAAAGCCGCTATCGAGGCCGCCACCGTTGTTACCCGGACGCGGCAGCCCCAAGATGATGTCATTTATCCGGGTTTGCCTGGCGGACGCCCCAACAAACTCGCCATCTCCTGTTCGAGGGTGTCATAGAGCTTGCTTTCCTTGCCTTTCGTGGCGGGGGTCGGCAGCTTTGCGTCGACCGGCCGCGCCGGGCGTGCCGGCGGCGGTGGGGCAGGGGCTGCGGCCTCCGTCACGGCCATTTGCGCTGGCGCAGCGACGGTCGCTTCCGTTTTCGGCTTGCGAAGCGCCGCTTCGAGGCGCTGCGCCATTTCGGCGAGGCTTTGGTCCGCCGCGTTGCCGGCTTCGGGGTTGACGGGCGTTGCCGGTGTGCGCGCTTCGGCCGGCCGTGGCGCCGGGCGCGGACGCTGCGGCGCTGGCATGATCGGTGGCGCCGGGTGCGCCGTAATATCCTCGGCGATCGCGGTCAGTGCGTCGCGCTGTGGGCGCGGCGGTTCGGAATGTTGTGCGGGCTCTTCCGGAACGGGCTCGACCCGCGGGCGGCGCGGCTGCGGAAATGGCGTGATTGGTTCCGGCTGCAATGGCCAGGAGCCGTTACCGGCTTCCGGCAACGGAATGGCGCGCGGCAAGGTTTCGGGCACGGCCGGCGGGCGTGCCACCGGCACATCGCGAGTTGCCGGCACCGCGCGCACGATATTGGATTCGACAACCACATCGGTCGGCCCGCCGATCATCAACAGATGCTCAATATTGTCGCGGCGCACGAGAATGAGGCGGCGTCGCGCATCGACGCTGGCGTAGTCGATCACCGCCAGCCGCGGCTGACGTCCACGCACCGCGCCACCGAGCCGCGCGTTGCCAAAGCGCCGTACCGCCCAAGCGGCCGCGCCGATCAGTCCCAGAACGATGAGGAATGCCAAAAAGAATCGCACGGCGAGTGGCATTTCCGCGCCGAACAAATCGAACATTTCGCCCTACTCCCCGTGTCGACGCCGGCGGCCGCTGATCAGATAGTTAACAGCGCCGGTAACATTTGCCGCCGCGAATACTAACAAACATTTAAAGTCGGCGGGCGTTTTACAGCCCGATCCCCAAGGCTACAGCATTTCTATGGTAAACGGCGGTTTAATGGCAAAAGCCGGGCCGGGACCGGGCTTAACCCGCCATTAACCATGCGCCCGGCAAAGTCTGCCCAGCGCATCTTAAGAGGGCGGCCATGCCGATTTCCGATATTCCCATCCTGTCGATGCTGCGTACGCGCATGCAGTGGCATCAGGAGCGGCAGCGCGTGCTGGCGGAAAACGTCGCCAACGCTGATACACCCGATTACCACGCGCGCGATTTGGCGCCACCGAATTTCGAGCACGTACTGCAGACCGCCTCGCTGGCGCTCGCCACCACCAGTCCCGGCCATATCACCGCGGGCGGCGGAGGCGGTTCGCAGTTCAGCGATGACAACAATCCGCGCTATGAAGTGCGTCCGCGCGGCACCGCGGTCAGCCACGAAGACGAAATGCTCAAGCTCGCCAGCAACCAGATGGACTACGACGCGGCGGCTTCGCTCTACACCCACAGCCTCGCGCTGATCAAAACCGCGGTCGGCAAGGCCTGAGGCTTAGATCCATAAGGGCAGACGTCGGAGTCGGCCGATGATGGACTTCATCAAATCGATTGCGATCGCCGCCAGCGGCATGCGCGCGCAATCCGGCCGCATGCGGATCATCTCCGAGAACATCGCCAACGCCGATTCGACGGCGACGGCGCCTGGCGGCGATCCCTATCGGCGCCGGATCGTGACCTTTCACGCCGTCCTCGACCGCGAAATCAACGCGCGCGTGGTCGAGGTCGGCCGCATCGCCAGCGACGCATCCGATTTCCGCGTCCGCCACGAACCCGATAATCCGATCGCCGACGCCAAGGGCGACGTCAAATATCCGAACGTGAACGCGTTGGTCGAGATGAGTGATTTTCGCAATGCGCAACGTTCGTACGAAGCCAACATCAACGTCATCACCGCGACGCGCCGCATGCTCCAGCGAACGCTCGATATTCTCAAGACCTGAGGGTGAACATGCCGACGCCAGCCATTGCCGCCAATGCCTATGCCGCGCTCTCTCGCCTCGGTGATCAGGCGACCAATCTGGGCCGCGACGGCACTACGCCGGACGGTGGGCCGAATTTCGGCGCGGTGCTCAAGGACGTCATAGCGACCGTCACCGAGATCGGGCGGAAGTCGGACACGCAGGCGCAGGCGCTCGTGACCGGCAAAGCTAATATGATCGACCTTGTCACCGCGGTGGCGGAGAGCGAGACCGCGGTGCAAGCGATGGTTTCGGTGCGCGACAAGGTGATTGCGGCCTACGAAGAAATCCTGAAGATGCCGATTTGAAAACCTTTTGCCGCAGCGGTGATCGGTAGTTGGAGGTGGAATGACCGGACCGGAAGTGATGGACGTGGCGCGTGATGCGATCGTGACGCTCGTTCTCGTCGCCGCCCCGCTGATGCTGGTCGGATTGATCGTCGGCGTCGCCGTGTCACTACTCCAAGCGGTGACGCAAATCCAGGAAACCACCCTGGTGTTCGTGCCGAAGATTCTCGCCATCTTCCTCGCGCTCCTGGTGGCGCTGCCGTTCATGGCCGATGCGCTGCACTCGAACTTCCTGCGGATCGCCGCCCATATCACAAGCGGTTAAGCGGGCGGTCGCCGTGCATTTCGATTTGTCATTTCTGCCGGCGCTCGGGGCCGCGTTCATGCTGGTCTTTGCCCGCACCGGCACGATGCTGATGCTGCTGCCAGGGCTAGGCGAGCAGAACATCTCAGCTCGCATGCGGCTCACTTTCGCGCTCATTCTCGCGGGCATGCTGCTACCGCTGCACCGCAGCGCCTACCACATCGATCCCGGCGCGCTCGGGCCGGCACTGGTAATGCTGGTCGAGGAAATCCTTATCGGCGCGATGCTCGGCATCGCCGCCCGACTGACCATTTCCGCGCTTGAAGTCGCCGGCTCGGTCATCGCCTCGCAGCTTGGGCTCGGCTTCGTAACCGCAGTCGACCCGACGCAAGGCGAGCAGGGCGCGATGGTCGGCAATTTCCTGACGCTTCTCGGTATCACGCTATTCTTCGCGACCGACATGCATCACCTGGTCATCGCCGCCCTCAACGACAGCTACAATCTGTTCGAGCCGGGCGAAGTGCCGGCCACCGGGGATGCCGCGGCGCTGATCACCAAGACCGTCGCCGGCGCGTTCCGTATCGGCATTCAGCTGTCCGCGCCGTTTCTGGTGTTCGGGCTCCTGTTCAACATCGGGCTCGGCGTGCTCTCGCGCCTGATGCCGCAGATGCAGGTCTTCTTCGTGGCGCTGCCGCTGTCGATCCTGCTCGGCCTTCTGCTCCTGGTGCTGGTCATTGGCGCCATGATGGGATTGTTCCTCGATTACGCCGGCGATGTGATGCACGCGCTCGTTCCGCATGGCTAAAGGCGCGCGATGGCTGACGAACGCGACGACAATGAACGTACACAAGACCCGACGCCAAAACGGCTGGAAGAAGCGATCCGGCGCGGCGACGTCGTCAAGAGCACGGAAGTCAACACCTGGTTCCTGATCGCCGGCGGTACGCTGATGATCATGCTGTTCGCCGCTCCGATGGCGGGAAACCTGCAGGCGACGTTTCGCGGTCTCCTCGCCAGATCCTACGACATCCGCACCGACGGTCCGGCGCTAGTGGCACTGGCGAAAACGATTGCCGGCGACATTGTCGCCGCCTTCGGCATTCCGCTCGTGCTGCTCACGCTTGCCGCCTTTGCCGGCAATTTCGTCCAGCACCGCATCGTGTTCTCGACCGAGCCGATCAAGCCCCAGCTGTCACGCATTTCGCCCGCCGCCGGAATGGCGCGGCTGTTCTC
>CAYVPC010000014.1:0-31735 GCA_964453555.1 uncultured Hyphomicrobiales bacterium
TCGACGAGCGCTCGGGCGTCATCGTCATCGGCCGCGACGTGCGCGTGTCGACGGTGGCGGTGGCGCAAGGCAATCTCACCGTCACGATCTCGGAATCGCCGCAGGTCAGCCAACCGGCGTCGCTGTCGCGCGGCAAGACCGTGGTTGTGCCGCGCACCCATGTCGGCGTGGTCGAGGAAGGCAAGAAACTCGCGCTGGTGCAGGAGGGCGTCTCGCTGCAGCAGATTGTCGACGGCTTGAACGCGCTCGGCATCGGGCCGCGCGACATGATCTCCATTTTGCAGGCGATCAAAGCCGCCGGCGCCATCCAGGCCGACATCGAGGTGATGTGATGAACACCGCCGCCGCAGCCACGCTCGGCCAGACCATCGGCGCAATCGGCGACGCGCAGGCCGCGCAGGCGGCGGCAGCGCTCAAGCTCAAAGACAAGGCCAAGTCGGCCGCACAGCAATTCGAGGCGATATTTCTCAATACGATGTTCCAGCAGATGTATACCGGCTTGGACGGCGATGGGCCGTTCGGCGGCAGCGGCGCGCTCAAAGTGTGGCGGTCAATGCTGACCGATCAATACGCCAGGACCTTCGCGCAGAACGGCGGCATCGGGATTGCGTCGCATGTCTACGACGCGTTGCTCAAGCAGCAGGGATTGAAGGCGTCATGAGCGCGATCACGACCAGCGGTGAAGCAGAAGCGGCGATCGCACAGGTGGCCGACCTAATTGACAAGCTGCGCGACGTCGTGGAGCAGGAAACGGCGCTGGTACACGCCGGCAAGATCCGCAAGGCCGCCGCGCTCGGACCGGCTAAGAGCGAACTCGCCGGCAAGCTTTTCTCCGCCGCCGAACCGCTCAAGGCGAATGCGAAATTTCTGTTGCGCGCCGCCCCGGCAGCGGCCGTCGCGCTGCAACGCGTGCAGGAGACGTTCCGAGCCGTACTGCAAAAGAACATGATCGTGCTGGCGACCTCGCACGCGGTGTCGGAAGGGATTGTGCGCCGCCTCTCCGGCGATCTCGCGCGCAAGGCCGCGCCGCAGGTTTACGGCGCGACCGGCCGCACCACTGCGCCAAATCCGAAGCACGGCAAACCGCTCGCGATCAGCAAGGTGCTGTAGTCAGCGTTTGACCGGCTGGCGCGCCAGCTCGGCGAGCTCCGCCTGCAAGCGTTCGAGCACATCGTCCCACGCGCCGATCACGGTCTGCCGGAACAACCGCATGCTCGGATACCAGGGGCTGTCGGTGCAGTCGAGCAGCCAGCGCCAATCCGGCGAGAACGGCACCATGAGCGCAACCGCCTTGCCCATGGCGCCGGCAAGATGCGCGACCGAGGTGTCGACCGTGACGATGAGGTCGAGCATGGCGACGACGGCAGCGGTGTCGGAGAAGTCGGCGAACTCCCGGCCGAGCTGTAGGACGCCATGATCGTTCAGGAGCGCCGCATCGGCCTCGCTGACTTCCTTTTGCACGCTGACGAAATCGAGTCCAGGCACGGAAAACACTTCGGCCAGGCGCGGAAGCGGTATCGAGCGGTTGTGATCGTTCAGGTGGACGGGATTGCCGGCCCAGCACAGGCCAACCCGCAAACGTCCATTGCCGGGCAGGCGCTGCCGCCAGGCGGCGACACGATCGGCATGCGGCTGCAGATAGGGGATCTTCGCCGGGATATTGGCGAGATCGGTGGCAAATCCGAGCGGCACGCTGAGCATCGGGCAGTAAAGATCGAAATCCGGCACCGACGCGCCTTCTGCCAGTACCATCGCCACGCCGGGCAAGGTCGTTGCCAGCGCCGTCAAAGGCCGCTGCACGCCCAAGATCACCTTGGCGCCGAGATCGGCCACCATCGGCGCGTAGCGCATGAACTGAATGGTATCGCCAAGACCCTGCTCGGCGAGCAGCAGTACGGTCTTGCCGCGCAAATCCCGTTCTCCGCGCCACATCGGCTGCGCAAATTCGCGCCAGCTCGCGGCGACGTCCTTCTTCTTCCAGCGGTATTCGTATTGTTTCCAGCCATGCGCAAAATCGCCAAGACAGAGCCGCGTCACCGCTGCATTGAAGTGCGCCTCGGGATTATCCGGCTGGAGCGCGATGACCTCGGCGTAATCGGCCAGAGCCTCTTGCATTCGCGTCAGCCCGACCAGGGTGTTGCCGCGATTAAGAAGCGCGCTGGGCAGCTTCGAGTCGATTGCAAGCGCCCGCTCGTGGGTCGCGAGCGCCTCCTCGAAGCGGCTTAAGAGCGTGAGCGCGACGCCGCGGGCGGTCAGCCCAATGGCGTGATCAGCGTCGAGCGCCAACGCCGCATCGTAACTTGCAAGCGCATCGGCCGGGCGCTTGAGCTTGATCAGCACATTGCCGCGATTGACCAACGCCGAGACGCTGCCGGGCTCGCCGGCGAGCACCTTGTCGAAGCTTGCCAGTGCTTCATCGAAGCGATCGAGCTCCATCAGCGCCGTTCCGCGATTGGTCTCGATGTCGGCGCGATCCGGCGCCGCGGCCAGCGCGGCGTCGTAGCTCGCCAGCGCTTCGCGGTAGCGCTTGAGCTTGCCCAGGACGACGCCGCGGGTGTTGCGGGCGTCGACGTGCTCGGGGTCGATGCTCAGGATCTTGTCGCAGTCGGCAAGCGCTTCATCGAGCGAATTCAGATCGGACAACGCGGCCGCGCAATTGTGCAGCACGCTGAGGTGATGCGGCTCGATCGCCAGCGCGCGGTCATAATAGGCAACCGCCTCGGCCGGCCTTCTGAGGCTAACCAACGCCAGCCCCATATTGTTGAGCGCATCGACCCGCCGCGGCTCGAGCGCAAGCGCCGCCGCAAAGCTTGCCGCAGCCTGGTCGCAGCGGTTGAGCGCGATGAGGGCATTACCACGGTTGTAGTGCGCGTCGGGGTAGTCCGGCCGCTCGGTGAGCGCGCGCTCGCAGCTTTCCAGCGCCTCGTCGGCCCTGCCCATTTCGAGCAGCACCACGCTGCGGTTGTTGAGGGCTTCGGCGTGGCCCGGTTCGACCGCGAGCGCGGCATTGTAGGAGGCCAACGCCGCCTCATGCATCTTGAGCGCGAACAGCGCATCGCCACGCCGGTTCAGAGCCGGAAGATATTTCGGCCGCAGCATCAGCACCGCGTCGTAGTCGGCGAGCGCATCCGCGTGCCGGTCGAGCGCGGCCAGCGTGTTGGCCCGCTTAAGGCGCGCCTCGACGTAGCCGGGCGCGAGCGTCAGCGCGCGATTGTAACTTGCCAGCGCCTCGGCGTGGCGGCCGAGCCCGCTGAGCGCATTGCCTCGATTGTAATGGGCCCCGGAGTCGTTGCCGCGCAGTGCCAGCACCCGGTCGAAGTTCGTCAACGCTTCCTGATGGCGCTTGAGCGTCTCCAGAATGATCCCGTAATTCGTCAGCGCGTCGGCCGAGCCAGGCTGCGCCTTGAGCGCGGCCGCCACCAGCCGCAGACCTTCAACCGAATGGCCCTGCTGGTGGTTCAGCACGCCGCTCAAATGCAAAGCGTCGAAGTTCTTGGGATCGCTGGCGAGGACGGACTCGTAGATTTGCCCGGCTTCCCGCAGGCAGCCCTGTTGGTGCAGCGCCAGCCCCCGCTGAATGGACTGCGCCGCGTCCGCGCGCTGCACCGTTGCCTGCTTGCCCATGCGTGCCCCGCACGAACCAGCCGAAAGTCGCCGGTGCCTGCGCGGTCGCAGGGTCGGCCAAGATGGTTAATGAAGGGTTGAAGCGCCACACCTGAACACCCGCTATTAACCCTGCGCTGGCATCAAGGAAACGGCGGCGCCGAAGGTTCAAACCGTGACCATCCAGAGTGTTTCGTTCTACCAGCAGGATCTGAATTACTGGCAGCAGGCGCAAGCCCAAAGCCAGGCGGAAGCCGCCGACAATGCGCTCATCAATGTGATGGGCCAGGCCGAGGTCAATCAGGCGAAAGGACTCGCCAGTATCGCCAACGGGACCGCGTTGAAGCGCGTCAACTCCGAGTTGACGGCCGCGGTGCAAAACGCGCTGAATCCGTTGGGCACATCATCGTCCTCCTCGACATCGACTAATGCGCCCGCCTCGCCGTCGAGCGCTGCGCCTTCAACACCGACGCCGGCGACCGGAACCGGTACGGTGCCGCTGACGACGAATACTCCGCTTTCGACGCTTGGATTTCTCGGCGGCGGCACGTTCAGCGTCGATGACGGCACCAACATTACGAACTACACCTCTACCGGAGACGATACGGTCGCCGACCTGATCAACGCCATCAATTCCGGGCCGGCTTTCGTAACCGCTTCGATCAACAGCAGCGGCAAGCTCGTCATCACCGCGAGAAACACCAAGGATATTGTCACCGTCCAGGGCAGTGGCAACGACGCCGCCGCTCTCGGCTTCGGCGTCGGCAATATCAGTTTTACGCCGAAAGCGCCCTCCTCCACCGCATCGGGCTCATCGACGGCATCAAGTTCATCGACGGCCGCGGCCTCGAATGGCACAAGTACGTCGCCCAAGACTGCATCCAGCGGCTCGTCAACAAGCACGACGGTTTCGTCCGTTGCTCAGGAATTATCGAGCAGCGCGGCGTCCATCTTGAGCGCGAGCGGCGTGAGCGGAACCCTGGTCGATATGCTGGCGTGACCGGGCGTCAAGCGTCAGCAGCGGCGAACTGCGTGGAAAGATCGCCGCAAAACGTCATCGGACCGACGTGCGAGAGCTTGCTGTCGAGGTCCGCCCAGATCTCGCCGCCCATATCGGTCCAGCGTTTGCAGAAAGCGAAATCCTCGCTCAGGTAGGTGCCGTCCCCGGCAATCATGCATTCGAACAGCGCGTACCGGTTGTCGCTGGTAGCCGCCGCATCGACCGAATGGTCACGCTTGAATTGCAGTTGCGGATAGTTCGCGCACATTCGCTCGACGGCGCTGCGCCGGATCATCAGAAAACCGGTGCCGGCATAGCGGACTTTGACGAAACTGCCGCTTTGCGTCACCGCGCCCGGATCGTCGACCTCGAAGACGTACTTCATCGACGCCGCAGCAGGATTGGGTCGCGCCGTCGCGAGGCTCGATTTCACCCTGTCCCAGTCGATCCGCTTGATCGGATAGACCGCCGCGCACATCTCGGCGCCGCATTCGATCAAGCGCATGACCTGCTCCGGCTCGAAGCCGACATCGGCATCGACGAACAGGAGGTGCGTGGCGGCCGCGTCATCGAGGAATTGCGCAATCAGGCTTGCGCGCGCTCGCGTGATCAGCGCATCGCCATCCTTAAACAGGATCTTGAGGCTCAAATCGCGGTAGCCGGCCGCCCGTCTTTGCAGTTTGAACAGCGACGCGGCGTAGAGCACGGAAATCTGACCGCCGAAGCAAGGCGTCGCGATGACGAGATTGACCGGCGAAGGTGCAACGACCGCCGGGGCCGCATTTGCTGGAGAAGTGCCGTGCATCGATCGCGCCCATAACTTTGCAATTGTGGTTAACCAATTGCCAACATGAATGGGTTAAAGGCGGATTAATCGGGGACGGAAAAGCCGGTGAATCAAGCGAAAGATTGGCAGCCGTGCATATCGAAGATCACGGCGCCGGCTTGAACGACGTCTGGCAGTGCGCCGTATCCACGCCGGCCCTACGTAGATTTACGCGTCTTTAAACGAAATGGGGCAAACCTTCGGCAGCCGATCGAAAAGATCGGAAGACGCACTCGCTGGTACGGCTCGTACTGCAAGTGCAAGCCAGTACGGCCTGTAACCAGAAGGGTAAGTACCATGTCTGATATCACTTTGAGCTCGGGCATTCGGCAGAACCTGCTGTCCTTGCAGCAGACGGCTTCCGATTTGACCACCACCCAGGAAGCGCTTGCCACCGGCAAGTCGGTCAATTCCGCTGCCGACAATCCGAGCGCCTATTTCACCTCGCAGAACCTGACCAACACCGCCAATTCGCTCAGCGCCTTGCTCGACCAGATCGGTCAAGGCCAGCAGACGATTGACGCGGCCACCAACGGTCTCACCGGCATCACAAGCCTGCTGCAACAGGCGTTGTCGACGGTGCAGCAGGCCCAGCAGGCCAGCCAGACCGCGGGTGCAACCACCGGCACGGTCAGCATCGCCTCCAGCGGCAGCTTGTTGCCCGCTTCGGCCGACACGCTGACGATCGCCGTCGGCGGCACCACCTACAGCGTCTCGATCGCCGCCAGCTCGACGCTGAGCCAGATCGAGACCGATATCAACGGCACCACCGGGCTCGGCAGCTCGGGCGCGTTGACCGCAACCGACAACGGTTCGGGCAAGCTCGTCCTGACCGCCAACTCCGGCTCCACCAGCTTCACGTTAGGCGGCTCGGGGGCGACAGACCTTGGTCTGAGCACCACTGCGGTGTTTGGCACAAGCTCTGCACGTACCACCCTGCAGACCAACTACAACGGGCTGTTGGCGCAGATCACCCAATTGGCCGGGGACTCCGGCTACAACGGCGTGAACTTGTTGGGTGGCAACAACCTGACGATCGACTTCAACCCGACCGGCACCAGCTCGCTGACCATCGACGGCGTGAGCTTCAATGCCTCGGGTCTCAGCCTGGCGACCATCAGCGGCTCCGGCTTCGGATCCTTCCAGGACAACTCGGCCACCGGCCTCAGCGCCCTCGTGACCGACCTCAACAACGCGATCACCACGGTGCAGACCCAGACCGAAACGTTTGGCACCAACTCGGGCGTCATCGGCACTCGTCAGACGTTCGAGACCAACATGATCAACACCCTGCAGACCGGCGCCAGCAATCTCGTTGTCGCCGACCAGAACCAGGAAAGCGCCGACCTGCTCACCGAGCAGACCCAGCAACAGCTGGAAATCTCGGCGCTGTCCATCGCCAATCAGGCCAACCAGTCGGTGCTTAAGCTGTTCAGCTAACCCCTTCCTGAACAGGCCTTTGGCAAAAGGCGGCGGGGCGGAAACGCCCCGCCACTTTCTTTTTCGGCCAACGCTATCCCGGTTCAACTGTTCGCAATCCGCTACGCAATCTTAACAAGCGCGCTGTACAAACCCTTAAGAACAGAGCGTAAGTTCAAGTAGAGTTCACGACATGCACTATGCGAGTAAGGCCTACGCCAAGGTCGCGAAGGAAGTGGCGGCGCCGCGCGAACTGGAAGCAACCTTGCTGCTGAAAGCCGCGGCAAAATTGCAGGCTGTTCACGACTCCTGGCGGGACAAGCCGGCCGGGCTGCACGATGCGATCATGTACAATCGCCGGCTCTGGTCGGTACTCCTCGACGCGGTGCAGCACGAGGGCAACAAGTTGCCGATCACGATCCGCGACAATCTCACCAAGCTCGGGGCTTTCGTTCTGGGCGAGACATTCGCGCTGATGACCAACCCGAAGCCGGACCACCTGCAATCCATCATCAAGATCAATCGTGGCATCGCCGCCGGTCTGCAGCGCAAGAATTAGCGATTAAGACTGTGATCAGCCGCTGGCCGGCGCGAGGTAATTGACCAGGCTCATTTGAGCGAGCCGCGCGGTGACCGACATCGACGCCGACAGATTGTTCTGCAGCGTCAAAATATCCTCGCCGATCTGGTTCTGATTGACGCCCTCGATGCCCTGCAGCAGATCCTGCAGGGTATTCTGCGTCTGCGTATTCAGCGTGGTTGCGTTGCTGATACTGCTCTGCGCGTTGGCCAGATTGGCGGCAATGTCGTCGACCGTTTGCGTGCCGGATGGGCCACTGAGATTCTGCTGCACGCTGTGGCAGAGCGCCTGATAGCTCGCTTGCGCATTCGGATCGCTTGCCGAATAGCTCGTGGCAGCGAGCACGGCGACATTGGCAAGCAGCGAGGTGATGCCTGGCTCGGTCGCCCGCATACCGTAGGCGACCGTCATCGACGGGCTGACCTGCGCCAGGGCGGTTTGCAGGGCCGGCGTCGAGCCGTTTTCGCCGGTGTACCAAAGCACCGTGTTGGCCGATGTACCGTCCGTAAGCGACGTCGCCGTCGCCGGCGTGCCGGAGATCACTTGCGGCGGGTCCGAGAAGAAATTATTGGCGGCGGCGATAGCGGAAGCGGCCGGCAGCGCGGTCTGCGCCAGATTGCCGATAGCGGTAGTCAGCGCGGTTTGCAGATTGGCGGCGGTGTCGGCGGCCGTGGCACCGATCGTGAACTGGTCGGCGCCCGGCGGCGAAGCGGTGGTTGCCTGCAGCGTAATCGTCTGGCTCGAACCGTCGGGCAAAGTGAGATCGAGCGTGACGGTGTCGCCGGCATTTGCATTGGAGGTCAGACCGACCGAGACCAACGGCGGCGATCCGGACGGGCCGCTGACGCTCGCGCCGGCGATGGTCGAGCTGATGCCCGCGAGCTGGAAGCCGAACGGCGAGTTCGCGTTTTCCTGGCTGACCGAGACGGTCGAACCGGAGAGCGTCGGGCTGTTCAGCCGGCCGAGGCCGTTGGCGCCCTGGTCGGCTTGCAGTCGCGCCGCTATCACCTGGGTGAGACCGGCCTGCGAGCCGGTGCCGTCGAGAATGGCGCTGGTCGAGGCCACAGAGGGATCGTTCACGGCGCTCCCGGAGAACAGATAATTGCCCCCGACCTGGGTGTTGAGCAGCGAAAGGATTTGGTCGAGATAGCTCGCGGCATCGGTCTGTGTCGCCGTTTGGCCGTTATTGTCGAGGGTGAACGCGCCCTGCTGACTGATCGTTTGCTGGACGTCGCTGCCGACGCTGCTCATCTGATTGAGCACCGACTGGGCGACGCTCAGCGTCGTGCCGACGGTATTAGCAGTGTTGCTGTAGCCGCTGATCGCCGCCAGCTGCGCGCTTAATTGCAGAGCTAGTCCGGCCTGCGACCCGAGCCCGGAATAGGTGGTGGCGGCGTCGCCGGTGCCCAGCTGCTGGCTCAGCGTGTTGAGCTGGGTCATCATATTGTTCTGGGCCAGCAGGTTGCTGGCGGTGATCGAACCGGGTCCGGTAATACTCATTACGACACCGTTTGCAGCAAGGTCGCCATCAGCTGCTGGATGGTGGTCATCACGCGGGCGTTGGCGCCATAGGCGTTTTGCAGAGCAATTAGATTCGACATCTCAGTGTCGATGTTGACGCCGGTCTCGTCGTTGTAGCGCTGCTGAAGGGCGCTCACGACGGTGTCCTGCCCCTGTTGCAGATTGGTGGCTGCATTCGCCGCCTGGCTCTGCTGACTCACAACCTGGCTCAGATAGTCCGAGAGGGTGCCGCTATAGGGCTGTGCGGCGCTGCCGACGCCCGTGGCGGGCGAATAGGTCAGCGACGTATTGGTCAATTGGTTGAGAATGAATGTCGGCCGCGTCGGGTCGCCGGTCGATGTATTCGACGAATAGAGGACGAGGCTCGACGGCGAAGCGACCAGCGCGGGGTTGACTTCGATGCTGCCGGCAAGGCCCGTGGTCTGCGAGCCGGTCGAGGTAATGGCTCCGGTGATCGGCGCGCTGCCGTCGGTGAACAGCGCAAGCTGCGCGTCGCCGCTGGTGAGTGAAGTGACGGTCGAAGTTGCCGACAGCGAATTCACCGTGTTGCCGCTGCCGCTATTGAGCACCTGAAGCACGGTTCCGGACGGGTTGGAGAATTGCAGGTTTGAGCCGAATGCAGCGTTGAGCTGGGCGACGACCGAGTTCATGCCGCCGGAGAAATTGATACCGATGACCTGATTGCCGGAGCCGGGCGGCGACGTTTGCATCGGCAGTGTACCGCCAGCGCCGAGCGACACGATGTTGACGGTATGCTGGACGTTGCCGGAATCCGTGTAGGTGAGCGCAACCGAATTGCCCGGCAACAGGGAGCCGACGTCGACGCTGTATCCGGACTGCAAGCCCGCCGTGACGGGCGTGCCGCTGGTGATCTGGTTCGAAAGCGCCTGCGACATCTGGTTGGCGAATTCATCGAGCTGATTTTGCGCTTGGGGCAGTATCGAGTCGCGCATCTGGAGATAAGCGCCGAGCTCGCCCGACTGGATCGCGTTGGTCGCGATCAGATCGGTCGAGGCGCCGGACGGCGAGACGAGCGTGATCGTGCCGGCTGCGTCCTGGCTCTGATCGGCGCTCCACAACGAGGTCGCCGTGAGCGTGCCGGCATTGTCGAAATTGAGCTGCGAGGCTTGCGATCCGGTCACCAATTGCTGGCCGGTGCTGGTGAAGACGGAAATCTGGTTGTCGGGATTTTGGACGACGTTGACGTTCATCATCTGCGTGAGCTGGGTGATGTCCTGGTCACGCTGGTCCTCAAGCGCCGCAGCGGCGCTGTCTTCCGCGGGATTGTCTTCGAGCTGCTGATTGATCTGCGCGATCTGCTGCAACGCCGTGTTCACCGTCGTGACGCCGCCGGCGATGCCCTGCTCGGCCTGCGTGCGCAGTTGCTGGATCGTGGTCGTCATCGAGTTCAGGCTTTGCGTTACGTTCTGGGCGGCAGCGACGACTTGCGTCTGCGCGGAATACGACCCCGGACTGCTCGCCAGGGTTTGCAACGCGGTGGTGAAATTGTCGTAGATCGCGTCAAACGAAGTCGCTGATCCCGGCGTGCCGTAGACCTGCTGAAGTTGCTGATAAATCTGTGCGCTCGTGTCCGCAAACGAGTCGCCGGATGTTTCAGTCCACAACTGGCCTTGCAGCAGGGTGTCGAGATTGCGATTGATCCCGTCGGTGTCGACGCTCGTACCGGGCTGGCCGGGCGTGGCGACTTCGACCTGATTGATGCGTTCGTCGACGTAGCCGGGGGTGTTGGCGTTCGCCACGTTCCCGGCGATCACCGAAAGGCCCTGCTGGGTGGCGTTCACGCCAGCCAAGGCGGCCGATAACGCCTGGGAAAGGCCCATTGCTCTAGCCGTCCGCGCGGCTTACCGGTTGCGCTCCGAAAAGCCGCTGCTCCTCACGCGATGAACTCACTGAATTACTTGCAGCAGGCTTTGGACCATCTGATCGGCGGTGGACATGACGCGGGCATTGGCCGAATAGGCCTGCTGCGCCACGATCAACTGACTGAACTGGGTGGCGATGTCGACGTTCGACGCTTCCAGCGAGCTGCCGGTGATGGTGCCGGTCGCGCCGTAGATCGGCGGACCTGAATCGACCGTGGCCGCATAAGCCTGGCCGGCCAGCGCCTGCAAGGCATTCTCGCCGTTGAACGTCGCCAGCGTGATATCTGCCAGCGGAATGGTCTGGCCGTTCGAGAATGTACCGGTGATCTGGTTTTGGGCGTCGACGGCGACCGACTGCAATTGTCCGGCGGCGAACCCGTTCTGCTGGAGCTGGCTTACCTGCGTCGTGCCACTCGAATCGGCGAACTGGGTAAGGCCGTTGGTGCCGAAATTGAGCTGAACGTTGCCGAGCGAGTCGCCGTTAACGGTCAAGTTCTGCAGCGTCAGACTCGAGATGGGCGGCGTAAGCTCGCCGCTGGAGTTGAAATTGAACACCGTGCCGACGTTCTGCCAGGCGGCTTCGTTGCCGGTCGCGTTCGAATTGGTTTGATAAAAGAGCTGCCATGAGCCCGCACTGGTCTGAGCCCAACGAAACTGAACGTTGACCGGGTTGCCTTCGGAATCGTAGGCGGTGATGGACCCCCCATCCACGGACTGGTTGGTAAAGGTCGAGGAGTCGTTGGCGATCACGGTGTCGTTGGCGGGAAATGCCTCGTCATTGTGAATGCCGAATTCCGACAACAGTGCGGTCGGGGTGCTGTCAAGCGAGATGTCATTGTTGGATGTCAGGGTCACGTTGCCGGTGGCCGTGTCGACGGTGCCCGTCAGGCCGCTGATACCCCCGATGGCGCTTTGCAGCTCGGCGAGCGTAGCGACCTGGCCGGCTCCCGAGTTGGTGCCAAACGTGATGGTCGTCGGAGTCCCGTTGACGGTGATTGTCATTGTGTCGCCTTGCGCGACAGCGCCTTGCGTTAACAGATTGGTCGGCTCGAACGAATTCGCGCCGGCGCCAAATCCGAGGTCGGCCGCGTCGGTGCCGGTCGCGGTGACGGTGATCGAGGCGGTACCCGTCGTACCGGTCAGGACCAGGCTGCCGTTGCTGCCGCCATCGCTGATGGTGGCGTGGACATCGGCGGTACCGCCATTGATGGCAGTCATCAGATCGCCGACGGTCGGGGCGGGCGGACCTGCCGGCACCGTGTAGACTGTCTGATTGGTGCCGTCGTTGATCGTAATCTGGTCGCCGGCGCTGATCCCCAGCGACGCCAGCGGCGTCGTGGTGTAGAGGCCGCCAACCGTGCCCGTGCCTTTCGCAACGGCATCCGGTTGCAGCGTAGCCCCGGTGCCGGTGATGACCGCCGCGGCCGGAGCGCCGGCGAGCGGATTGGCCTCGAAATCGGTCCCGACCAGCAAGCCCGAAGTCGGCGAGCTTGGCAGATTGGCCTGATATTGGATGGCGGTGGTGGCTTGGGCCGGCACGAAGTCGTTGCTGAACTGCAAGACCTGGGGCGAACTGCCAACCGGATTCCCGGTGGCTGCGTCGATCGGAATGCCCATGAGGTAGTAGCCGGCGCCGTTCACCAGATTTCCGTTTGAGTTGAGCTGGAAGTCGCCGGCACGCGTGTAGTCGCTGACGCCGCTGAAGACTGGCTCGTTGTCGGCCTGGCCGGTCGGCTTCGCCACCACGAACCAGCCGTCGCCGTTGATCGCCATATCGGTCGAAACGGACGTGCTCTGGATTGTCCCCTGCACTGTGTTGGTAGCGACGGAGCCGCCGGTGACGCCGCTCGACGTCTGTTGGCCCGCCGCGGCGGCGGAGACCAGATCCTCAAAGTTGGTGTCGGTTTCCTTGTAACCGGTGGTCTGCGAGTTGGCGATGTTGCCGGAAATGTTCTGTAGCGCAAACGACTGCGCCTGCAGACCCGCGACGGCGGTGGTCAATGCATCGAAAATACCCATGACTTGCTCTCCAACTCGGTCCTCAACCGACAACGGTGGCGCACAACAGGCGATCTTCCACCGCGCACGCGGCAACCGCAGCAAGCTGCGTGCCACTTAATTTATCCAGCTATTTCAATTTCTTAGTGGAATGGAGCGGCTATTACCCAGGATGGATGTGCCGCGTCAGCGGCAAAAACTGCCGGGGCTGGCGCGCGGATTTTTCCGACGCGAACGCGCGGTGCGAGCGCCTTGTGACCGGCAAGCGCGGCGTGCTTTATGTCCGCGACGGCACTCCAAAGGATCGGGCATGCGTTTTGAAGGCACGAGCGCTTACGTCGCGACCGACGACCTCAAAGTCGCGGTCAACGCGGCGATTTCCCTGGAGCGGCCGCTGCTGGTCAAAGGCGCGCCAGGGACCGGCAAAACGGTGCTCGCCATCGAGATCGCCAAGGCCCTCGGCGCTCCGCTCATCGAGTGGCACATCAAGTCGACCACCAAAGCGTTGCAGGGCCTGTATGAATATGACGCCGTGACGCGGCTGCGCGACAGCCAATTGGGCGACGCCCGCGTCAAGGACATCCGCAACTACATCAAGCGCGGCAAATTATGGGAGGCCTTCGTTGCCGACGAGCGGCCGGTGCTGCTAATCGACGAGATCGACAAGGCCGATATCGAGTTTCCCAACGATCTGTTGCAGGAGCTCGATCGCATGGAATTCTTCGTCTACGAAACCGGCGAGACGATCCATGCCCGGCGCCGCCCCATCGTCGTCATCACCTCGAACAACGAAAAGGAATTGCCCGACGCCTTCTTGCGCCGCTGTTTCTTTCATTACATCCGCTTTCCCGACGCCGACACCATGCGCGCGATCATCGAAGTGCATTTCCCCGGCATCAAGCATCGGTTGGTGGCGGAGGCACTGCGGCTTTTCTACGAGATCCGCGACGTACCCGGCATGAAGAAGAAGCCGTCGACTTCCGAACTGCTCGACTGGCTCAAGCTGCTGATGGTTGAGGATGTTTCGCCGGAAACGTTACGCGAGCGCGATCCGAAGAAGCTCATTCCGCCGCTGCACGGCGCGCTGATCAAGAGCGAGCAGGATGTGCACTTGTTTGAGCAGCTGGCGTTTATGTCGAGACGCGAAGGCCGCTGACGGACGAAGAGTCCTCACCACAACGGGTGCATACTGAATGAATAGGTGGCGCCCAATCCGAAGGTGAACTGGTTCGCCGACCCGCGCACCGTAACCAGCGGGGAATTGGCCGCCGACCCGGTAAGCCGCTCATACTCAAAAATGGCATGCGTCTGCCATTGCGGATTCCAAAAATACTCCAGCTGCGAGCCGGCACCGTATGAATAGAATCCGCCGCCGGCGTTGTAGGCTGGCAATCCCGACGCGGCGACCTGCGCCGCGCTGACGCTGAAATAAGGCGATATTGCATTGGCGGACTGCACCGCCAGTCGCGGACCGCCGGAGATTCGAAACTGCCCAATCGGCGCAATCGCATCCAGGTAAAGATCGCCGCTCTGACCTGTTTCGCCACCGACGCCTTGGCGCACCTCGGCGCGGATGCGCAGCCAAGGCACCGGAAAATACTGCGCGTATGCTCCCACCTGCACCGCCCATGCAACATCGGCTAAACCGCGCAGTGAACCCCACGGCGCGGTATAACGCGGCTGATTGAGCGTGCCGACAGGTCCCACCTGGAACGCGCCGAGATCAATAAGGGGAAAACCGAAACCGTCGCGAGCCCCGAAAAAGAACGGTGGATCGCCGGGCTTACGGAGGCTGAAGAGCGGAAAGCCGCCGATACCGTACACAGTGGATGGAGCACCCGGCCAAGCTGGAACTGCGCGAACCTCGGCGCCAATGGTGACCAGCCAGTCGGGAGTCGCCGGGATATAGCTTGTTGGGGCCTTCACTGGAGGCACAGCCGGCGGAAGCGGCTCAAGATCGGCCGCGATCGCGCCACCGGGCACTCCGATAAATAACGCCGCCGCTACAAGCCACCGACCCAATGACATGATACGCCCCCACTCCGTCGCGAACGACGGAGCCCGACACCCTTTATACGGCAAATTCCGATCCTTCGCGACAACGTCGCACGAGTTTGGCCTAAATTCATCCCCAGAGATTAATGAAATGGAACCGCGCCGGCATTCATGCTTTGGCTCCCTCGCGGCGCTTGCGACGCCGGCGTTTCTTCACGGGCGGCGTCGGTGACGGCAGGTCCGCCTCGGCCGCAGGCTGCGTACCGGTTGAAGGCTCCATTTCCGCTTGCACAGTCGGCTCTATTTCGGCCAAAGGCTCCAAGTCCACATGCGCGGTGGGCGGCGGGTCAGCGGGTGGCGATGCAACCGGATCGAGCTGGTGCATTACGGGCGCGTCTGGCGGCGGCGGTTGCAGTTCCGGTTCACTATTCGCGGGTTCCGCCTGCCGCGCGCGGTGCGCCTGTTCAACGGCCCGCGCCCGGCGCTCGGTCAACTCCGCGCGCATGCGTCTCATCCAATAATGGATCTGCGCAACGGCGCGGCCGAAGATTCCGCCGGCCCAAACGAGTTCAAAAGGCGTAAATTGCTGCCAGGTCCGGTCGCCGTCGACGATCGCGCGCGCGATCAGATTGCCGGCCAGCGCCGTGGTGTTGAGGCCGTGGCCGCCGAAACCGCTCGCGAGCCAGACGCCTGGAGCAAGCTCGCCAATCTGCGGCATGCGGTGGATCGATGTACCGAGCGTACCGGACCAGACGTAATCGACCGCGACCTTGCCAATTTGCGGAAACGTCCTGTTGATGTCGGCCGTCAGCGCGCGCACGTAGCGGCGCGGCTCGCGCGCCCAGGTTGTCGCACGGCCCGACCACATCAGCCGGTCGCCGCCGACGACGCGATAGTGATTGTCGGCGCGGTCGGAATCGCTGACCGCGCCGCGATAGCCAATTGCTTCGGCGAGCCGCGGCCCAAGCGGCGCGCTGGTGATCAGGTAGGTCGTGATCGGAATAAGCGCCGTGCCGATCGGCCGCATCAGCGCGGCGATCTCGATGTTGCCGCACAACACGACGTGATTGGCGCGCAGCCGCGCATTCGGCGTGACAACCCGCTTGCGCACCCCGGCGGGATCCATCGACAGGACCGGCGTATCCTCGAAAATGCGCGCGCCGGAACGCTCGGCCGCGGCGGCAAGACCCAGCGCGTAATTGAGGGGGTGAATGCTGAACGCGCGCGGAAAGTGAATGGCGTGAAAGTAGCGCTCGCTGCGCAGCACGGCGCGCACTTGTTCGACCGGCCAGCCTTCCAATTCGGCGCCGAACTCACCGAAGAGCCCGACGAGGCGCGTGAAATCGTCGCCATTGTCGGTCTTTGAGACATAAAGCCAGCCGTCGTGCGGATCGACGCCGGGCATACCGTCACCACTGACGGCATTGCGGACGTAATCGAGTCCGCTCTGCGCCAGGGTCCAAAGATCCTTGGAGCGCTCAAAGCCGACACGGCCGATGATGCTGTCGGGGCCGGCGGCGAAGCCCGGAAGGACGAAGCCGGTATTGCGGCCGGAAGCCTTCGCCGCGATGCGCCCGGCCTCCACCAGCACGACCGACCATCCGCTGCGCGCCACTTCGCGCGCCGTCGTCAAGCCGGCAAGCCCGCCGCCGATCACGCAGACATCGACGTCGAGATCGGCCCCGAGCGGCGGCCGCCGCGACGCGTCGACCTTGGTCGCCGCGAACCAGCTATTGCCGTAAGTCAATGTAGGATCGGTCTCGTCCATGACTCGAATTTTCGCGCGGCTGACGGTTGGCCGGCGCCCAGCAAATGCCGGGTTGGATGTGAGGTCCCTGTGCAGGTTGCGGGCACACTATAGGAACTTCGAAATCGGCACACTAGACTTGCCCCGATATGAGGCGATTGTTCGATGCGCCGTCTGTTGCTGCTGCGCCACGCCAAAACCGAACGTCCCAAGCCAGGCGAGCGTGACCGCGATCGCAAACTCATGCCGCGCGGTCGCGCCGACGCGCCGGTCATCGGCACCTACATGGCGCGTCACCGTCTTGCTCCCGATCTCGCTTTGGTATCGCCAGCGACACGCGCCGAAGAAACCTGGGCTCTGGTCGCAATCGCCTGCAAAAAGGCGCCCCGCGTGCAGAAGGACGCACGCATTTATAATGCCAACGCCGACACGCTCATTGAACTGGTCAAGGAAACGCGTGACGCGCAAACTCTGCTGATTGTCGGGCATAATCCGGGCCTGCACGACCTCGCGGTGCAACTGATCGCCGCTGGCGACGTCGAAGCGCGCGAGCGTATCAACGAAAAGCTGCCAACGGCGGGACTGGTGGTCATCGAATTTCCATTCGACGACTGGTCGCAGCTGCATCGTAGTTCCGGCAGGCTTGAGCGTTTTGTCAGCCCGCGCCTGATTGCCGAGGCGACCGACTAGCCAAGACCACCGATCCCGGCCGGGCCCACCGGTAATCTTAATTCCCTAAACGCCACGATGCGCCGCCGACTATCTGCGCGCGCATTATCGCTTGACCGGAGAAACGGCATTTTGGCGCGTGTTGGTCATCGCGCCCGACGCACGGGTCGAAGTGACCCGGTGAGCGGTCATTCGAGAATTTCGACCAGGCCCATGCCGACGACCATGTAGAAGGAGACGGCGCGGCCGCCGAATAGCACGGCCGGAAGCGGTTCGGACACGCAAATCGGATTGAGTTTCGCCGCCGCGATCGCGGTGATGCTGGCGGCCCGGTCTTTGGTTTCAAAACACGCGTGATAGACGATGCCGCTTGCGCGCCGCGTCACATATTTGTCGATCGGTCCCGGCCCGTTGCCGGGGTAAATGATTTCCACCGCCGGCATCTGCGGGTGCCGACACAGCATCAGGTTAACGTTCTGTTCGGGATCGTAGATCCGCTCGCCGATCTGATAGCCGAGGCCGGAGAGAAACGTCATCGCCTCGTCCGGTCGCGGCACCGCCAGTCCGAGGTGGTGAAATGTGAGGCCGAACGCGGCCATCGTTTCTCCTTCGGCCCGGTGCTAGTCGTAAAATTCCGGCGACTTCTTCTGCGCGTCGCTCTGCGCCTTGTCGTGATTGATCCAGAGCTGGGCGTGCTCCTCGGCCAGGATATCGGCGATGCGCTGCAGCGAAGCGAGTGTTTGCTCTTTGCTCACATTCATGGAGGGAACGCGGCGATTGTCCCAGTTGTCCCTGAAATGCACGGCATCGCCGGACAGAATGATCGCGCCGGTTTTCGGTAATCGCACCAGTAGCGACTGATGACCGGGTGTATGGCCCGGCGTCGAAATGATCACGATCGAGCCGTCGCCGAAAACGTCGCGATCGCCGTCCAGCTTGGTCACCGGATGTTCAGGCTTGAACCGTGGCGTGCCGTCCGGATTCGGCCAGTCGTATTCGGCTTTCTGCACATAGAGCATGACCGTCGGAAATTCTTCGACGTTGCCGATATGGTCGGGGTGGGTATGCGAGATTGCCATTACCTTGATGTCGGACGGCTTGACACCCAGTTCGGCGAGTTGCCCGGCCAGGGTTTTGGCTCGCTTCATGACAAAACCAAAGGCGCCGCTCACACCCTCCGGCTTGGCCGCTATCGCATCCGGAAGCCCGGTGTCCCACAAGAACCAGCCCTGCGCGTGATGGATGAGATAGCAATTGTCCGACACCTGCATCGGCACCCCGACATTGACACCGGGTGACCAGCGCGATTGATCGGGCGCGCTGATGACGCCGCAGTCAAAAATATAGAGTTTGTCGACACCGGCGGCAGAGGCGGGCAACGAAAACAGCGCCGCAGCGATCGCGACGCCAGCGAAACAACCGAGCTTCATGAAACCCTCTCGCTTTTGACTTCCGTCATCCGGCCAGCGCCGCCAAAATGCGCGCCCAGCTGCGGATGCCCTTGTGGAAACATTTGAGATCGAACTTCTCGTTCGGCGAATGCACGCGGTCGTCGTCGAGCGCGAAGCCGACCATCAGGGTGTCCATGCCGAGCACTGTCTTGAAATCGCCGACGATCGGGATCGAGCCGCCGGCGCCGACCGTGACCGCCTTCCTGCCCCACTCCTCGGCGAGCGCGCCACGCGCCTTGGCAAGCGCCGGATTGTCGAAGGCGACATCGAATGCCGGCGCGCTGGTGAAATTGCCGAACTCCACCGAGCAGTCGGCCGGCACGCGGGGGCGCACGAAGTCGCGGAAGGCGGCGCGGATTTTTTCCGGATCCTGGGCACCGACCAGACGGAATGACACTTTCGCCATTGCCTTGCCGGGAATGATGGTCTTGGCCCCTTCCCCCGTATAACCGCCGATGACGCCGTTAACCTCTGCGGTCGGCCGCGTGGAGATTTGCTCGATCAGCATGCGGTCCTTCTCGCCAGCCGGGATTTTCAGCCCGATCGGGCCGAGGAATTTTTCCGGCGTGAGCTTCAAGCCTGCCAGGTCGGCTTTAATGTCAGGCGGCAGCTCGTGGACGCCCTCATAGAAGCCGGGGATGGCGACCGAGCCGTCCGGCCTGTGCATCGCCGCGAGAATGTCGGCCAGCACATGGATGGGATTGCGCGCGGCGCCGCCGAACAGGCCGGAATGGAGGTCGCGGTCGGCGCAGGTGAGCCGCACCTCCTCGTAGACGAGCCCGCGCAGCGAGGTGGTGATTGAAGGCGTTTGCGCGTCCCACATGCCAGTGTCGCAGACCAGCGCTAGGTCGCGCCGAAACTCGTCGGCGTTGTCGCGCACGAAGCCGAACAGGTTTTTAGAACCACACTCCTCCTCGCCCTCGATCATCATCGTGATATCAAGCGGCAGCTTGCCGGTCACCGCCTTGAAGGCGCGGCAGGCTTCGAAAAAGGTCATCGCCTGGCCTTTGTCGTCGCAGGCGCCGCGCGCGACGATGATCTTTCGCCCGCCATCGATCGTTTCGATGCGCGGCTCGAATGGCGGCGTCTTCCAGAGATCGAGCGGATCGACCGGCTGCACGTCGTAGTGGCCGTAGAACAGCACCCGCGGACGGCGGTCGGCGACGCCGTTGCTGCTTTTGCCGACAACGATCGGATGGCCTTGGGTCGGGCGCACGCTGGTTTCGAAGCCGAGGCTGCTCAGATCGGCGGCGACGTGCTCGGCCGCCTTCCGGCACTGCGCTGCGTAGGCTGGATCGGTCGATACCGATTCGATGCGCAACAAGGCGAACAGGCGCTCCAGGCTTGCGTCGATATCGCGATCGATACGCTCGAGCACCGTAGCCAAGGTTCCGGATTCTGTCATGATTTCACCTTCGCATGACGCCGCCGAGTGCGCCACGCACCACGGCCTTGCTGAGACTGCCGGCGGTTTTGCTGCCGGTGGTTTTGGTGAGTTCCGCGGCGACCTGGGTGGCGACGCCGACGGCGACGGCGCGCGCAACGTTGCGGGCAACTGACTGCGACGTCGTCAACGGCGTGCCGCGCGGCCGGCCAATGCCGAAGACGTTGCGGAAGCCCTCGCCCATTTTGTGCAGAATGCCGGGCGCCGGCGTTGGCGCGGGCGTCTGATTGGGCGTGCCCGGCGTGCCGGCCGGCCCGGGAGCGGCGCCCGCCGGCGGCACGGCGCCGCCGGCCGCCAGACGGTTTTGCAGGATCGCGTAAGCCGATTTCGGCGCGGCGGCGTCGTCGTATTTTCCCAGCACCGGGCTTTTCGCCATGACCGCCTTGCGTTCCTCCGGCGTGATCGGACCGATCCGCCCCGACGGCGGCCGGATGGTGGTGCGGTCGACCATCGCCGGCGTACCTCCGCCTTCGAGGAAGGAAACAAGCGCCTCGCCTTTGGCGAGTTCGGTAATCACTTGGGCGGTATTGAGCTTCGGATTGGGCCGGAACGTATCCGCGGCGGCTTTCACCGCCCTCTGGTCGGCTGGCGTAAACGCGCGCAGGGCGTGTTGCAGACGATTGCCGAGTTGCGCCAGGATCTTGTCCGGCACGTCGATCGGGTTCTGGGTGACGAAATAAACGCCCACCCCTTTCGAGCGGATGAGGCGCACGACCTGCTCGACCTTGTCCAGCAGTTCTTTCGGCGCCTCGTTGAACAGCAGATGCGCCTCGTCGAAAAAGAATACGAGCTTCGGTTTCGGCGGATCGCCAACCTCCGGCAGCTTCTCGAACAGCGCGGACAAGAGCCAAAGGAGAAAGGTCGCATAGAGCCGTGGGCTTGCCATCAGCTTGTCGGCGGCCAGCACGTTAATGTAGCCGTGCCCGCTCTTGGAATCGGTTTTCAGAAGATCGTCTATCGTGAGCGCCGGCTCGCCGAAGAATTTGTCGCCGCCCTGGTTTTCGAGCACGATCAGCTGGCGCTGCACGGTGCCGACTGCCGTCACCGCCACGTTGCCATAGCGGGCGCTGATCTCTTTGGCGTTCTTGGACAGGTAGGCGAGCAGCTCGCGCAGATCGTTGAGGCCGACCAGTCCGTCGATCTCGAGCGCCTTCAATTCCGGATCGTCGTCGGCAAAACGGAACGCGATATTGACGACACCTTCCTGAACGTCATTGAGTTCGAGCATGCGGGAAACAAGAAGCGGCCCCATCTCGAACACAGTGGCGCGGACGGGATGGCCTTGCGCGCCGAATAAATCCCAAAACACGATCGGGAATTGCTCGGGCGCATAATCGAATCCCATGTCCTTGGCACGCTTGACGAATTCCGGCTTTGCCTCCCCGGCCGCGGCGATCCCGCTGAGGTCGCCTTTGACGTCGGCGGCGAACACCGGAACACCGGCGCGCGAGAAGCCTTCCGCCAGCACCTGCAACGAAACCGTCTTGCCGGTGCCGGTGGCACCAGTCGCAAGACCATGACGGTTGGCGAGAGCAAGCGCGAGATATTCATCGGCCGTCTCCGCTCTGCCGACAAAAATTTTTCCGTCGCGATCGGGACTCGACATTTTGATTCCTTGCAGCTTGCTCGGTCGCCGAACGGATCAGAGCACTCAGCGCGCTGGAAAATCTTAATGCGCGATCATGGTCATCTCCACCATCATACGCCGCGCGCGTCTCAGTCGCATCTTGTCATGCCGTGCACGAATGTTCATTATGGCTGGAAGGCGCCGGAAGCACGGCGTTGGCGAGGGGGACCATGGACGAGTTGATCGGAGATCTCGCCGCCGATGTCAGCATCGATCGGAACGCAGCCGAAAAGGCCGTGGGGTTCATTCTCGACTTCCTCGCCAAGGAAGGCCCGGCCGATAAAGCGAAGCTCATCCTGGCCAAGCTGTCCGGCGCGGAAGCGCTAATGCAGAAAGCCGCAGCCGAAGGCGGCGGCGTGATGGGCGCCGGCCCGAGCACGGGCCAAGTCCAAGACGTCACTCGGCAATTCATTGTTTACGCGCGCGGGAAAGTCGGTGAGGACGCGCTCAGCGAGATCGTCGGCGCTATCCCAGGCCTGTCGCAGTTCGTTTGAAGTTTCGTACGTTTCTGCCGCGTCGGGCTGGCGCGGTCCAAGGGGGGTTGCGATGGGGTATCCCATCACCGACATTCGCGGCATCGGTGCCGATACCGCCGCGCTTTTGAAGTCTGAGGGTATTCGCACGACGGTCGGCTTATTGCGCGTCGCCAAGACGCCGAAGCAGCGGCTCAAGATCGCCGAGAAGGTCGGAACCGACGACAAGCTCGTGCTTGATTGGGTGACGGCCGCCGACCGCATGCGCGTGAAAGGCGTCGGCTGGGAGTATGCCGAACTATTGCGCGCAGCCGGCGTCAAGACGGTCAGGGAACTCAAATTCCGCAATCCGCAAAAGCTTGTCGATCAGATGACGGATGCCAACGCCAAACGGAAATTGGTGCGCCTATTGCCGACAGTCAGCATGGTCGAGCGCTGGATCGAGAGCGCCAAGAAGCTGCCGCCCGTCATTCGCTATTGATCGTCCGCGCGATCCCAAAACCTCGCTGAGCCGCGTCCCGGCAAGCCCGATTGCTTCACTTGCCACGCAATGACACTCTGCAGCCATGACAGAGGCGAGCCACAGGGCGATCCGCTTGAATCCTCGCAGCTTTTCCGCCCCGTCGCCGGGCGGCAACGTCCTGGCGGACCTGCTCGCCAAAAAGCGACCGCTGGTCATGGGCGTACTCAACGTCACGCCGGATTCTTTCTCCGACGGCGGGCTCTTCCTCGATCCGCAAGCGGCGATTGGGCAGGCAGGCCGCCTTGCCGCGGAGGGGGCCGATATTCTCGATGTCGGCGCGGAATCGACGCGGCCTTACGGCGGCGCCGTCCGCGTCCCGCCCGCGGATGAGCGCACGCGCCTTGAACCGGTGCTGTCCGAAGTGATCGCGCTTGGCGTGCCCGTTTCGATCGACACGCTGAAGGCTTCCGTCGCCGCCTGGGCGCTCGGTCTCGGCGCGGCCGTCGTCAACGACGTGTGGGGCCTGCAGGGCGACCCCGACATGGCGCACGTCGTCGCTAAACACGGCGTCCCGGTCATTGTCATGCACAACCGCGAGAGCGCCGATCCCGAGGTCGATATCCTCGCCGACGTCACCGCCTTCTTCCAGCGCTCGCTCGATATCGCCGCGCGCGCCGGCATTGCGCGCGAGCGGATCGTGCTCGATCCCGGCATCGGCTTTGGCAAGACGGCGGAGCAAAGCATGACTTGCATCGCGCGGCTCGCGGCCTGGCGCGACTTCGAGCTTCCACTGCTGGTGGGGGCTTCGCGGAAGCGCTTTATTCATTCGGTCGCCCCGGCGGACCCGCTGGAGCGCCTCGGCGGCTCGCTCGCCGCACACCTTTTGGCGGTCGAAAACGGCGCGGCAATCGTGCGCGCGCACGATGTGGCGCCGACAGTGCAGGCACTAGCCGTCGCCGCGGCGATTAGGCGGGCGCAATGAGCGACGCCATTTTCGCCAACGGCCTGGTCCTGCACGCCTATCACGGCGTAATGCCGCACGAGGCCAAGGTCGGGCAGCCGTTCGGGCTCGACCTCGTGCTCGACATTGATCTCGGCGACGCCGCCCGCTCGGACACGCTCAAGGCGACTGTATCGTACGAGTCGCTGATAAAGATCGCGAGCCAAGCGTTCTGCGCCCGCCGTTACCGATTGGTGGAGGCGGCGGCCGGCGCGGTTGCCGACGCGGTGCTTGATCACTTTGCGCAGGTGCGCGGCGTGCGCGTCACCGTGCGCAAACCGCATGCCCCGATCGCGGCGACCTTTGACGACGTGGGAGTGACTATCGTTCGAACGCGGGAGCGCCGCCGTGCCTGAAGCTTTCATCGCACTCGGCGGCAATGTCGGCGACGTGCGCGCCGCGTTCGATCGCGCCATTGCGGAATTATGCAAGGGCCCCGCCATCCAGCTGGCGGTGCGCTCATCCGACTACCGCACGCCGCCCTGGGGCGTCACCGAGCAGCCGCCCTTCGTCAATGCCGTGATCGGAGTCACGACCGCACTTGACCCGCATGATCTGCTCGCGCGCGCGAACGAATGCGAACGCGCGCTCGGACGTCGGCGCGAGCGCGAGCGCCGCTGGGGGCCGCGCAACATCGACATCGACATTCTCACCTACGACGATCTGGTGCTGATCGACCGCGACCTGATTTTGCCCCATCCGCATATGCTGGAGCGCGCCTTCGTGCTGGTACCGCTCGCCGAGATCGCGCCCGACCGCGTCATCGCCGGCGTTCAGGTGCGCGACGCGCTGGCACGGCTGGATATGAGCGGCATCGAAAAGCTGCCGCCGCGTTAGCGGCGGCGGCATGCCAATTGCAGGAAAAAGGCTCGGTTGGCCTCTTCGGCCCGGCATGGCATTTTGTGATGATGACGGATCTTGAGAACCTGCCGCTGGCCGCCGATTTTCCGCCTGCGACGCAGCAGCAATGGCGCAAACTCGTCGACGCCGTTCTCAAGGGCGCCCCGTTCGAGCGGCTGGTCAGCAAAAGCTACGACGGAATAGCTATCGAGCCGCTTGCGGCGCGCCGTTCCGATGCGCGGCCGGTCGCAGGCCGCGCCGGCGCAGCCCCGTGGGACGTGCTGGCGCGGATCGATCATCCCGATCCGGCGCGCGCCAACGAGAGCGCGCTACGCGAACTCAACAATGGTGCCAACGGCCTCATGCTCGTGTTTGCCGGCTCGCTCGGCGCTCATGGCTTCGGCGTGCCGGTAGAGGAACCGGCGCTTGCGCGCACGCTTGACGGTGTCCTGTTCGACGCGGGCATTGTCGTCGATATCGACCTGCCGCCATTTGCGCGCGAGCTCCCGCAGATTGTCGCAAAGATCGTAAGCAAAAGCGCCAAGCCAGCGACCACTAGGCTTCGTTTCGGCTACGACCCGCTGACCGCTATCGCGATGAGCGGAAAGCTGCCGCTTCCTCGGGAAAAGACGGCGCCGCTGATGGCAAGCCTCATCCGCGAGCTCGCCGGGGAAGGTTTTACAGGCCCGTTTGCCGTCGGCGACGGCCGCGTTGTGCACAATGCCGGCGGCTCGGAGGCGCAGGAGCTTGCCTTCGCGCTCGCCGGCGCCGTCGCTTATCTGCGCGCGCTCGAAGCAAGCGGCATGGCGCTCGAAGCGGCGCGCGATGCGATCTATTTCCGGCTGACCGCCGACGCCGAGCAGTTTCTGACCATCGCCAAATTCCGCGCCTTGCGGAAGCTGTGGGCGCGCGTCGAACAAGCCTGCGGCCTTTCGCCGAAGCCAGCGCTCGTCGCAGCCGAGACCGCATGGCGAATGATGGCGCGGCGTGATCCGCAGGTAAACATCCTGCGCGCGACCATCGCGGTCTTCTCCGCTGCGCTCGGCGGCGCCGATACGATCACGGTGTTGCCGTTCACCGCCGCGTGCGGCTTGCCCGACCGGTTCGCACGCCGCATCGCACGCAACACGCAGCTTCTCCTGGGCGAAGAAGCACACCTTGCCAAAGTTGCCGATCCCGCCGCCGGTTCCGGAGCGGTGGAGAGTCTGACCGACGAGCTTTGTGAAGGAGCCTGGGCTGTGTTCCGCGAAATCGAAGCGGCGGGCGGACCCGCCGCCGCGCTCGAAAGCGGATTGATCCAGGAAAAGATTGCCGGCGTTCGCGGGAAGCGCGAGGCCGCGACCACGCGGCGGCTGGACGCGCTCACCGGCGTCAGCATCTTCCCGAACTTGCAGGAAGCCGAAGCGAAGGTGGATGCGCCGCTGCCGGCGCAATCCGCCCCGCCGGCTTCGACCGTCGCGCCGCTCGTTCCGATCCGGCTGGCGCAACCGTTCGAAGCGTTACGCGATGCGTCCGATCGTGTGCTGGCGAAGACGGGCGGGCGGCCGAAAATCTTTCTTGCCACGCTCGGCACACCAGCGGAGTTCACGCCGCGCGCGACCTTCGCCAGGAATTTCTTCGAGGCCGGCGGCATCGAGGCGGTCGGCGACGACGCCGGCAAGCGCGCCGCCCCACCGCTCGCCTGCCTGTGCTCGACCGACAAGGTCTACGAAAAAGAGGCGACGGCGGCTGCGCAGGCGCTCGCGACCGCTGGCGCCAAACATATTTATCTCGTCGGGCGCCCGGGTGAACGGGAACAGGCCTTCCGCGCGGCCGGCTTGCAATCCTTCATTTACGAGGGCTGCGACGCACTAGCGACATTGAAAGAGGCTTACGATATCCTCGGCATCGAGATCGGGTGAACCCAAAGATGAGCCGCATCCCGAATTTCGCGCAACTCGATTTCGCCGACGCAACGGCCGCAGCCGCAGCGTCTGCTGCCGCCGCCGCTGGCGTCCCTTGGCTCACGCCCGAAGGCATCGCGGTCAAGAAAGCCTACAGCGCCGACGATCTTGCCGACCTCGACGCGCTCGATACCTATCCCGGCATCGCGCCCTATCTGCGCGGCCCCTACCCCACCATGTATCTCACCCAGCCGTGGACGATCCGCCAATATGCCGGCTTCTCCACCGCGGAGGATTCCAACGCCTTCTACCGGCGTAATCTCGCCGCCGGACAAAAAGGCTTGTCGATCGCCTTCGATCTCGCCACCCATCGCGGCTACGACAGCGACCATCCGCGCGTCACCGGCGACGTCGGCATGGCGGGCGTGGCGATCGACTCCATTTACGACATGCGCACGCTGTTTGCCGGCATCCCGCTCGACCAAATGTCGGTATCGATGACGATGAACGGCGCGGTACTGCCAGTGCTCGCGCTCTACATCGTCGCCGCCGAGGAGCAAGGCGTGCCGCCGGAGAAGCTTGCCGGCACCATCCAGAACGACATCCTCAAGGAATTCATGGTGCGCAACACCTACATCTATCCACCCAAGCCGTCGCTGCGCATCATCTCCGACATTTTCGCCTACACGTCTGCACATATGCCGAAGTTCAATTCGATCTCGATTTCGGGCTACCACATACAGGAGGCCGGCGCGACCGCCGATCTCGAACTGGCTTACACGCTCGCCGACGGCGTCGAATATGTGCGCGCCGGGCTCGCCGCCTCGCTCGGCGTCGACCGCTTTGCGCCGCGGCTGTCGTTCTTCTTCGGCATCGGCATGAATTTCTTTATGGAGGTGGCCAAGCTCCGTGCCGCGCGCGTTCTGTGGGCCAAGCTGATGAAGGAATTCAACCCGCAGGACCCGCGTTCGCTATCGTTGCGCACCCATTGCCAGACGTCCGGCTGGTCGCTCGCCGCCCAGGACGTGTTTAACAACGTCACCCGCACCGCTGTCGAAGCGATGGCGGCAACGCAAGGCGGCACGCAGTCGCTGCACACCAACGCACTCGACGAGGCCATCGCCCTGCCGACCGATTTTTCTGCCCGCATCGCGCGCAACACGCAGATCGTGCTGCAGCGCGAGAGCGGCACGACCCGCGTGATCGATCCGTGGGGCGGCTCGTTCTACGTCGAGCGGCTGACCCACGATCTGGCGACACGGGCCTGGGCACACATCCGCGAGGTCGAGGAGCTTGGCGGCATGACGCGCGCGATCGAGGCGTCGCTGCCGAAGCTGCGCATCGAGGAAGCCGCCGCCCGCACGCAGGCGCGCATCGATTCCCGCGTACAGACGGTGGTTGGCGTCAACAAATACAAGCCGTCCGACGAGGCGCCGATCGAGATCCTCAAGGTCGACAACCGCGCAGTGCGGCAATTGCAGATCGACAAGCTTGCACGGTTGAAACGCGAGCGCGATCCGCAGGCCGTAGCAGAGGCGCTCGGCGCGCTGACGCGCAACGCTGCCGGCGGCAACGGCAACCTGCTGGCGCTGGCGATCGATGCCGCGCGCGCCAAGGCTACCGTCGGCGAGATATCATTGGCGCTGGAAGAGGTATTCGGGCGTCACCGGGCGGAGATCAAGGCGATCTCCGGCGTCTACAGGCGGGAGGCCGGCATGACCGACGCCGTCGAGCGAGTGCTGAAACGCGTCGCCGAATTCGAGGAGAATGAAGGCCGCCGCCCACGCATCCTGGTCGCCAAGATCGGCCAGGACGGCCACGACCGCGGCCAGAAGGTCATCGCGTCGGCGTTCGCCGATCTCGGCTTCGACGTCGATATCGGGGCTCTGTTCGCGACGCCCGTGGAAGCCGCGCGGCAAGCGGTCGAGAATGACGTGCATATCCTAGGCATTTCGTCGCTCGCCGGCGCGCATCTAACGCTCGTTCCGGAGCTCAAAGCCGAGCTCGAAAGAAACGGCCGGGCCGACATCATGATCGTGGTCGGCGGCGTGGTCCCGTCGCAGGATTACGATGCGCTCAAAGCCGCCGGGGCCGAGGCGATCTTCCCGCCAGGCACCGTCATCGCCGAAGCCGCCGAGACGCTGCTCGACACGCTCAATAAGCGGCTCGGCCACACTAGGGCTGCGGCGGAATAGCGACCGCTCCGATGTCCTGCGCCGCGGCCTCTTGCGGGCCAGCGTCGGTACCGGCAACCGGCTTGGCGTGCCGCGCCGGAGTGCCGCGGAGAGAGTCATAGAACGAGCGGAACGTGGTGCTGCCCCGCAACGCGTCTTGCCCGGCCGAGACGACCATTTCGACCTGATCCGCCGGCAGCTTGAAGGCGGTCGCGACCTTGTTGAGCTCTGCCGCGCGCTGTGGCCCCAATTGATCGAAGGCGACCCGGCCGACGAAGATCTTCACGTCGCGGCAATTCCATCCGGGCGGCGCGCCATAGCGGCGGCGCTCGGCGGCGGAAAGCTTGCAGCGCCAGTCGACCAGCGTGTCCTGCCAATCGGACATCGTGTCCTGGAATGCCGAATAGCTGCCGACCGCGCCGGATTCAGTCGCGGTATCCGAAGCCGCAGTAACCAGCGTGACGCCGGAAGGCCCTTCCACAGTCTGCGACCAGGTCCCGGAAGGCGCACGGCCGGAATCAACCACCAGGAACAGCAACCGCCGCAATTTGACGGCTTCCTCGGGTTCAAGCGGACCGTAAGGCGTGACGGACGCCTGCCGCGCAATGGTGAACCCGGCAAGCCCGTAATTGTCCACCATGCCGCCGTCGAGCAGTTTGACGTAGCGAACCTCGCCAGAGTGATAACGCTCCATGGCGTTGGCAAAAAGCTTCAACAAAGGCGGCGCGTCCTGTTTGGTGCGCACTTGTTCCACCCATGCCGGCAGCGGCTGTGGGCAGCGGCCCGGAAAACCTTCAATGACGACCGGCGCGAACAATATCGGGACCGCCGCCGACGCCGCGACCGCCAGCGAAATCGGATAAGTGGAAAGGTCGCTGCACAAAGCGCCGAAAATCACCCGGCCGAAAACGAATGGCGTGCGGTCGTAGATATCGGAAGCGTTGATCCAGATGTACGGCCGGCGCTGGCGCAGCAGCGACTTGAAAGTCGCGTGTTCGAAAAGATTATCGTCAAGCCACTTCGGAAAGGCGGTCGGGTCGTTGATCCCGCCTCCCAACCCCTTGGCGACACTGAACAGATCGAAATTCATCTGCAGGCTTTCTTCGGCGTCACGCAGAAGGAAGCGCTGCTTGAAATCGGCAAGGGCTTTCCGCTTCTTCAGGCCGTAATAGGCCGCCAGTACGGACCCGCCTGATACGCCGGTGATGAAATCGACGCGATCAAGCAGCGTCGTCGACCGGTTGGGCACCCGGAATTCGTCCATGGCGGTCAGCACGCCATAGGAAAACGCCGCTGCGCGAGTGCCGCCGCCGGAAAAGGAAAGCGCGACGACGGTGTCCTCGTAGTCGGTCTCGACATCGCGATCGACTAGAGCGGCCGGCTGAGCTCCGGCTGAAAGCGGCTGATTGATCGGCTCGTTGTGAATTTGGGCGCAGGCGGCCAACAGGGCGGAACACACAAAGATGCGCCCAGCACGCACGCAACGCTGCCACCAGCCCACCATCATTAACCAACGGTTATCGGCGGATCGCTCCGGCCCCGTCAAGCAAATGGCCGCGCCGGAAAACGCTGTTTTTCTTTGAGGTTAATGGCGTTTTGGCGGTTGATTTTTGCGCTTCCGGCGTCGGCTGTTTGCGTCATTGCGCGAGCGTCAAAGCGCCTTCAGATTATTTCTTGCGGGGTAATCCACCTCCACCGAGCAGCGATCGCAAAAGCGCGGGCCGGATTCGCTTGCCGTTTCAACACACTAGGAGCCGCGCGCCAAACATCAAACAACAGAAGCACTGATTTTTTCTGATTATTTCACTTAGAATCGGCCGGAAAAGCCCACCATTGCGTGACGGAAGTGTGACCGGCGATTTCTTGTCGAGACCGGCATGGCAAAGAGATCGAGCGCGGGCGCCTCCGTTGGTCGGCCTGGAAGCGGCAGGGAGACCAGCCGAACCGCGAAAAAATATTGTGAGCCATTCGGGCGCTTTCGAATCCGCTCGGAATCTCTGATACTTGCGCATTCCTCTCCCGATTCGTCCCCGCTATCCCCACATTTAGTGGGTTGTCAACGAATTCATACTAAGTCTTGACGGGCGCGACCGGCTTGGCCTAGCCTCACAAAGTTCGGCGCGCGGGTAACGAAGTCCGCCGGGCTCTCCGAAAAGGGTTTGCGGGAGTGCTCCGTGCCGCCGTGACGCGGCGTGGATTTTTTCGCCCGAAACGAGAGACCCGGACGGATAAAATTCGACTCGGCGCACAAGCCGGACGGGTGCGGGTGGCAGACAGACGACTGGGGTGAGGCAGGATGCCGGCGGAGTTCGCTCCGCCGCGTCGCGGGGAAGTTGTCGGCGGCTTATATTGCGGAAGTAACCCGCAAAGACCGCCGGCGAAGAGAAACACTAAGGATTAAAAAGGGGCAGAGAATGCGGATTGAGCGGCGCCACACCAAAGAGGGACAGTCACCTTACGCGGACATCGCCTTCCGACTGACGGTGAGCGAGATCCGCAATCCGGACGGCTCGGTTGTCTTCCACGCCGACGGCGTCGAAGTGCCCGAGCAATGGTCGCAGGTCGCCTCCGACGTGCTGGCGCAGAAATATTTCCGTAAAGCGGGCATGCCCGCGCGCCTGAAGAAAGTCGAAGAGGAGACCGTCCCCTCCTGGCTGTGGCGCAGCGTTGCCGACGAGGCCGCGCTCGCCGAGTTGCCGGAGAAAGACCGCTACACCGGCGAACTTTCCTGCAAGCAGGTTTTCGATCGGCTCGCCGGCACCTGGACCTATTGGGGCTGGAAGGGCGGATACTTCTCCTCGGAAGCCGATGCGCAGGCCTTCTTCGACGAGCACCGCTACATGCTGGCGATGCAGATGGTGGCGCCGAACTCGCCGCAATGGTTCAACACCGGCCTGCACTGGGCCTACGGCATCGACGGCCCGAGCCAGGGCCATTTCTACGTCGACTTCAAAACCGGCGAGCTCAAGCAGTCGGCCACGGCTTACGAGCATCCGCAGCCGCACGCCTGCTTCATCCAGTCGATCAATGACGACCTCGTCAACGAGGGCGGCATCATGGATCTATGGGTGCGCGAAGCGCGCTTGTTCAAATACGGCTCCGGCACCGGCACGAATTTCTCCAGGCTGCGCGGCGAAGG
>CAYVPC010000015.1:0-29584 GCA_964453555.1 uncultured Hyphomicrobiales bacterium
GATAGAACAGGATGCTGTTGAGCTCCTTGAACACCGGCAGCACGGACTTGCGCGACACCGATGTCCAGCAGCCGAACACGACCGAAACTTTGTCCTTGCTGATCAGCTCGCGGGCCTTTTCCGCGAACAGCGGCCAGTTCGAAGCCGGATCGACCACGACCGCCTCGAGCTTCTTCCCGAGCACGCCGCCTTTCTTGTTCTGCTGATCGATGAGCATGAGCACTACGTCCTTCAGCGTTGTTTCGCTGATGGCCATGGTGCCTGATAACGAATGGAGAATACCGACTTTGATCGTATCCTCGGCATGCGCGGCGGATATCGCCGTTAGGCCAAGGGCAAGACCGGCCGCGGCGGCAAGCCAGCGGCGGCCCCGCGGTCGCTGGGCGACCACGCCAGTGGAGTTGAGCATCGCGATGTCCTCTGTTTGACGCGCGCGATCAGCACGGTGCCGTCACGCAGTCCGCCAAATCGCAAGGAGCGTGCCAATCGATGATCAATGCTAAACCGCTGGTTTGACGTGAAGATTGCGATAAGCCGCGCGCCATGCCGCACGCATCGCGCCCATTTTGAATCCGATTCCGCCCCCAAAATCGCCTAAATTTTGGGCGGTCACGTTATAAAACGGCGAAAAGGACTGGCCAATTTTTAGGCAATCGCCGCGGTTCCACATAGGTTTGACGCCGCCCATTAGCCTGCGCTTCGATGCCACTCATTAAGGGGCTCGGCAGCATGGCCAATCTCATCAGCCGGCGGCAATTCACCATTGAATGGGGCCACTGCGACCCCGCCGGCATCGTGTTCAACGGCCGCTTCTTCGAGTTCTTCGACTGGGGCACCTGGATTCTGTTCGAGCAAGCACTTGGCTTGAAGCCGCAGAATATGACCAGCGCGCTTGGCGTCATCCTGCCACTTGTCGACGTCAACGCACGCTTCATTGCGCCCGCCCGTTTCGGCGACGTGGTGGAGCTTTCCTCGCAGGTGAGCAAGTTTCGCCGTTCAAGCTTCGACGTCGCGCACCGGCTGACCATCGGCGGTGAGCTTGCGGTTGAAGGCAGCGAAAGCCGCGTCTGGGCGACCCGCGATGCCGGCCATCCGTCCGGCATCAAGGCGCTGCCGATTCCGGACGATATCGTGGCGCGGTTCCGCGCTTAGCAATAGCTGAACGAAGGGCCGGCGCCGATGAAGGCGATCTTTTCGGCAAGACCGCGCGCGACCGGGCATCCACGAAATCCGAGGCGGTGTTGTTGGGCCTGCGTTGCAGCAGGTCTTCCAACATCGAAGCTGCTTCTCCGCTCGCCCCGCCTTGGCGCGGTCGCGCCGTGCGGCGACAAACAGCGGACGCCGGCGGAAGTTAGCGGCTGCCGGATTCGTCCCAGCAATGGCCCGCATTGTCCCGGCGGCGGGAAGCGAGCACGCGCTCCTATCGGCGTGTCGGGAACAGCGAAGCCGGAAAATCTGCGGCTGAACGCGGCCGCCGCGGACGCTCCTGAAAAGCCGCGCGCGGAGCGGCGCCCGGCTCGACCGCCTTGCGGTAGAGGTGCCAGGTCGCGTGGCCGAGCACGGGCATCACCACCGTCAGTCCGAGGAAGAACGGCAGCGAGCCGAGGACCAACAGCGCGGCAACAATGAATCCCCACAGCGCCATGGTCAGCGGGTTGGCGATCACGACGCGGATCGAGGTGAACAGCGCAACAGCGGCGCCGACGTCACGGTCGAGCAACAGCGGAAAGGAGATCGCCCCGATCGTCAATGCCGCCACCGCAAACAGGAAACCGACGCCGGTGCCGACCACAATCAGAGCCCATCCCGCGGGCGTGGTGAAGACATCTTTGACGAACTGCGTAATGGAGGCCGGTGCCGAATAGCCGAAATTGGCGACGTAGATTGCTTCGGCGACCGCGAGCCAAACCAGAAAGATCGCCATCAGCAGCAGCCCAAGCGCGATAATCGCGCCGAGCGAAGGCGAGTGCAGCACGTCGAAGGCATTTTTGAACGAAACGTCGAGGCCAGCCTCGCGGCGCCGGCTCAACTCGTAAAGGCCGACCGCTGCGAACGGCCCGATCAACGCAAAGCCGGCCGCCAGCGGAAATGCCAGCGGCAGCATCGAATACCCGGAGGAAAGCGATACCAGCCACAGGCCGAGGAGCGGATAGATCACACAGAGAAAGATCGCGTGGCTCGGCATCGCGGCAAAGTCATCCCAGCCGCTTGCGAGCGCACGCAACAAATCCGTCGGTGTTATGCGGCGGATCGCCAGACTGGACGAAAGGCTCGTGCGGCCGACCAGAAGGTGCGAAGAAGACATCGAAGCCTCCCTGAACGTTCGGTTCAATTCGGCAACGTCTTCGATCGGTTCGTCGCAAAGACGCGCCGCGAAACCTTCAAACGACACATCATGACAACGTTGGCGCAGTGGCGCCACCCGCCGACCTCGCGATCGTGCGAAACATCCGTTCACAAAGCGGTGTGTGCAATTTTACGCTTGCGGATTGTGCGTTGCAGCACCGCGTCAGTGGACGTGGATCAAAGCAGGCAAGATAAGGGCGCCGGATCGCGCCGGCGCCCTGGTCGATCGTTGGATGGTGGTTGCAGCCGCCGTTACATCATCTGCGAGAACGCCCAATAGAGCGTGCCGGAAATGACCATCGCGGCCGGCAGGGTCAGCACCCAGGCCAGCGCGATATTGCGGACGGTCGACAGCTGCAGGCCTGAACCGTTGGCCGCCATTGTGCCAGCGATGCCCGACGACAAGACGTGCGTCGTCGAAACCGGCAATCCGTAGATGTCCGCAGCGGCGATCGTCGCGGCGGCGGTGATCTCGGCACAGGCGCCTTGCGCGTAAGTCAGGTGCGTCTTACCGATTTTTTCGCCGACGGTGACGACGATGCGCTTCCATCCGATCATCGTACCCAGTCCGAGCGCGATCGCGACCGCGATCTTCACCCAGGTGGGAATGAACTTGGTCGCTTCGTCGAGCGACAGTTTGTACTCACTCAATGTGAGTTTTTCTTCGCCTGAAAGGTCGCTCCCTTTGTCCTTCATCAGGAACCGGATGGCTTCCGACGCGAGGTACATGTCGTTGCGTGTGTTGCCGACGGTGTCGACCGGCATTCTGGCGAGCGATCCGTACTTGGTGATCTGGTCGGAAATGTCGCGCACCAGAACGGCCAACGAGGGATAAGTGCCCTCATTGAAGGTGTGACTCGAGACGTATGCCGTCACGGCGGGACGCGGATTGCCGAGCACGCTATGTCCCGAGGCCTTCGCTTCGATCACCTTGCTCGCGGCAATGGACCGCGCTGCAAAAGTCTGGATTTGGCTTTCCGGCAAGGCGCGATTGAGCGCGTAAGCCGTCGGTACGGTTCCGATCAGGATCAGCATGATCAGGCCCATGCCTTTCTGCCCGTCGTTGGAGCCGTGGAAGAAGCTCACCAGCGTACAGGTCAGGATCAGGATGCCGCGGATCCACCACGGCGGCGGCTGTTCGCCCTTGGGTTCGGCATAAAGGGCCGGAACGCGGATAATCGCCTTGAGCAGGAGCAACAAGGCGGCGGCGAGCGCAAACCCGAACAAGGGTGAGAGCAGCAGCGCCTCGCCCACTTCCTTGGCCTTGCCCCAATCGACGCCGGCGGTGCCGCTGCGGCCGTGCAGCAGCGCGTTGGCGACGCCGACGCCGATGATCGAGCCGATCAGGGTATGCGAGCTCGATGCCGGCAGGCCGAAAGCCCAGGTGCCGAGATTCCAGAAGATGGCCGCGATCAAGAGCGCGAACACCATCGCGAAACCGGCGTGGCTGCCGACTTGCAGGATCAGCTCGACCGGAAGGAGCGAAATGATGCCGAATGCGACGGCGCCGGAGGAGGTCAGGACGCCGGCCAGGTTGAAGAGGCCCGACCATACCACTGCGAAGTTCGCCGGCAGCGAGCGGGTATAAATGACGGTCGCCACCGCATTGGCCGTGTCATGAAAGCCGTTCACGAACTCAAAGCCGAGCGCGATCAAAAGTGCGACGAAGAGCAGGAAGAACGGCGCGTAACTGGTGACCTTTGCGCCGGTTGCACCGATGTCGGTGTAAATGCTGTAGGCGACGAAAAGCAGTACGGCTGCGATGACGCCGCCAAAGATGATGCCGGTTAGGGGATTAACGGCGCCGGTAAGATCCGGACCTTTGCGGCCTGCAGGCTCTATCGAGCCAGGTAATACGGCAACATCGCTCATGGGGACCCCTCGCTGTCGGAAAGGCCCTAACCTTGCGCGAGCCGTGTGACAGTTAGATGAAGGTCCGGTTGCCGCTAAATTCCCTCGATCGCGCGGTTGTAAGGTCCACGACCTCAACCACGTCGTCTTCAGCAATCGGAACTCCAACCGGCCGGGCAAAAGTGCCGGTGTGGTCGTCCTTCGCGCGGTACCCAAACCCAAGCTGTTCAAGCATTCTCACGACCGCCTGGTTGCGCTCGGTGCGCCGGTAGCTGACCTCCAGCACGCCGCCTGAACGCGCTGAGATCATCTCCCTGCACAGCCAGGCGAAAAACGACTCTTCGACCCGCTTTCGTTGCGCCCGGCAACTCATCATGAAGGACTGCACCCGCGGCAGGCGACGGTCCGTCACGCACATGCCGATCACGCCATAGTCGCCGAAGCGGTCTTCGCAGCGCAATATAAAGGCCTGCTGTTTCGACGACGGGCTCATCAGCGCCTTGATGTCGTCGCGTGAGTATTTGGTGCCCGAGACATTGAGCTGATTGGTCCGTTGCGACAGTTCATACGCCCGTTCCTGATGCGCGCTGGTCAGGTCGGAAATTTCCAGGCGGATGCGGCAGTCGCGCAGGAACGTCACATAGTCGGTGTCCGAAGCGGCAAAGCTGGCGTGGCGGCGTTCCTCGGTCTGATACATGGCGCGGCGCTTGCCGCTTTCCGGCGTTGCCGGGACGTCGAACAGCGGGCTGGCCAAGAGGCTGGGGATGTCGGTCTGCAGCAGCACTGTAACTTGCGGCAGCGTCTCGCCGACCTCGCCGCGCTCGAACGGCTGATCGTCGATGAAGACGAAGGTGTCGAGGCCGATGTCGAGCTGTTCCGCTATCTGTCTCACGCCGGCGCTCTTCGGGCTCCAGCCGATCTGCGGGAACAGGAAGTAGTCGCGAACGCCAAAGGTCGTGAGCGCGGCGAGCGCGGCTTCCGGGTCATTTTTGCTGGCGATCGACTGCAGGATGCCGCGCCGGTCGAACTCGATAATGGCGGCCAACGCGGCCGGATCGAGCGTCAGCGCTTCGCGGCCGTCTTCCGCCAGCGTTCCGTGCCAAATCGTATCGTCGAGATCCCAGACGACGCACTTGGCGGTGCGCGCACGCTTTGCGACCGGCGCGGACGCAGCCGGCGCCGTCCCCTCGGTCTTGGATGTTCCGCGCATCGTCACGCCGGCGTCCGCGGCGAACCGGACGAAATCGATCAGTCCGAAGACGACCTCGCGCCCGGCGGCATCGCCGACCGGCTCGATCTGAATGAGGAAGTGGTCGCTCAAATCGACCCGCACGGCGATGTCCGCGTAGGGCAATACGAAGCGGTTATAGCCGGCGCGCAGATCGAAGCGCGACTGAAACAGGCCGCTGCCGTCATGCCCCACCGGCAGGAACGTCACGGTCACCGGAATTGATGGACCGGCGGCGAGCCAGGCCTCGACGACGAAGGCATCGAGACCGCCGGGCATCGATCGAGCCGCGGGCGTGCTCTTCAGCTGATTCCAGTATCTGAGCGAGCGGGCATAGAATCTCTGCGACGGCGAAAAATTGATGATCAACGACGAGACCAGACGATCCAGCCATTCGCGCACGACGGTGTGCCGGCGCGAAAACAGCCTGACCGGACCGACGCCCTCGAGCTTGGCCCAGCGGCGGAAACGAACCCGACCCAGCGAAACGCTTCCGATCCTGCCCTGCTCGATCCCGTCGGCGAAGCGGCGGCAGTGGAGGTCCCGACGCGGCGTATAAAACGCGCACGACGTGTAGCAGGTGGGAAAGGCGCATTCCGAGCAATGCTCGCCCCAAACGATAAGGCTGCGCGCCTCGACCGCGCCTGCCAGCTCGAAAAACCTTTGTCGGGTCTCCGCCGGCAGAGACATCCTGACATTGGCGCGGTTGTCGATTGTTTCGTACATTTCTCGCGGATCGTTCAAGTCTTGCGGATCGTTCAAGCAGAATGCGAAGCGCCGAAGCGACGGAGTTTTATACTAGAAACGCGGCCTTTCCGGTCGAGCGGTCACGGTTAACGCTAACAATCGAGCTTTACGCGGCGATGGCGCGGGCGAGCGCCGCCCACATTCGTTTGCGGTTGAAATTGGCGTCGAGTGGCAGCGGCCGCAGCGGCGTTCCATCGGCACGCTTGAAGTATTGGCGCAACCATGTGTAGCGGTCGCTCAGCCCCCAAGTGGCGATCGACATCGGCTTTGCCACCGAGAGCACGATGTCAAGATATTCGGCGGCATGGCGGGCAACGGCGAGGTCGCGCTCTTCGTCACTGCCGCGAAGTTTGTAATCGTTGACGTCCAGTTCGGTGATCGCCAGTCGATAGCCGAGCTTGACCACATTACGCAGAAATCCGGTCAGCTCGGCGCGGTCGAAGACTTGGTCCGCTTCAAGGTGTGACTGCAACGCCAGGCAATCGATCGGTGTTTTGCGGTCGCGGAGATTTTGCAGCAAAGCAAGCAGCGCGTTCCGGCGGCGCTGTGCCGCCGTTGTCGCATATTCGATTCCGTATTCACTCAGGCACAATGGTACATGCGGATCGGCGGCGCGCGCCAGCCGGAACGACAGGTCGACGTAATCCGGACCTAGACAATTGAACCAGATCGACGTGCGATAGCCACCTTCGCGGCGGTCTTCCGGCTCGATCGCCTCATTGACGACGTCCCACGCCCAGATCTTTCCGCGATAGCGGGACACTTCCGCGCTGATGTGACGTTCCAGCGCCGCTCCGGCCTCTTGTCCGGAGGTGATCCGCGCTACCCACTCTGGGATTGCCGCGTACCAGACCAAAGTGTGGCCATGCACCAGCATGTCGTTGCGCGTGGCGAACGCGGCGATGCTGTCGCCCTCGGCGAAGTCGAATACGCCCGGCGCAGGCTCGGTTCGGTTCCATTTCAGCGCGCTTTCCGGCACGAAAATATTCGCTTCAGTCGTGAATTTTTCGAGCAAGATGCGGTCCGGTTGGACGATCGGGGCAGCGCCGGCGCAGCCGTAACGGATGCCGGAGGTGCGCATGATACTGCGCAATGCCGGCGCCAGTTCAAGATTGAGATCCAAACCGGCAAGAAGCGGTTGTCCGATAACCGCCGGCGCCGCGAGCGCGGCGCCGGCAAGGCCGAGAATGGTGGCACGCCGGTTGAGTCTAGAATCGCGACGGTTCATGGCCTTTTGATTCAGATGGCCGCGCGCACGGCGTTTATTGCGGCGTTCCACCAAGCGGCATCGTTAATGACCGGTACGACCCGCTTGTCTTGCTTCGCGACCGCCAACAGTTGATCGGCGATCGTACGCAGGTCGGCGTTGGCGGGGATGAACGACAGGGCGCCGTTGTCGATCAACTTGCTGAAGCCATCATGGTGCGCAAATTCGGTCGCTGAGTGCGGCGCGGTCACCACCACCGGGCGATCGGAATGCAGACATGCAATAACGCTCGACCGCCGCGCGGTCAGGCCTTCGGGAAACAAAAATAGAAAGGCGCCGATCTCCTCAAACAGCGTGTAGAGCTCTACTTCGCTCGGTACATAGCCGGTGACGATCACCTGATCGTCGATCGCAAGCTCCGACACGCGCGACCGGAATTCCTGTTCGTAGCCGTCGAGCGATTTGGTGAAGCTACCTATGAACACGATTGCGGCGCGGATGTCCCGGCTTTGCAGATGTTTGCAAATATCGAGTAGCGCCATCGCCGCCTTGCCGCGATAGATCGAGCCGAAGCAGCCGATGACCACGTCGCAGTTTTTGGTGACTTCGCGCACCCGTTCGATGCGCTCGGTGATGCCTCGCTCGCGGGGCAATCGAATGGTCGGCGGATGCGGCACCAGGCGGCACTTTGCTCCGGCGCCGATCAGCCATTGGCTGTTCGCTATTTGTGCGGAAATAAACGGCGAGACCACGATGATGGTGCGGCTGAGCATCACGATTGGCGCGAGCGCAAGCCGCCGCAGCCAGTGCAGCCCCGACCATTCGTGCATGAAGACGCTGACTGGGCGGTGTGCCAGCGTTGCCACCAGAAGGAGCACCAGCGGCGTCAACAGGAGACGCTTCCATGCCACCAGCGGCAGATTGAAGATGACCTGATCGGCCTTGATGATTTTACCGACGACGGCGGGAAGGTCGCGCCAGTGCCCGGAAATCGGCAGCAGCTCATATCCTTCGTCAGGATAGCAGTCGCGCAGGGCGCCCACCAGCGAGCGGGTAAAAATCTCGACCGCGCACGCTTCCTCGCTTGGCGTCAACAAAAACAGCCGGCGACCACGCGACGCGGCAGCGCCCGGCACGTTGGTGCTGTCCTGAAACGCTTGCTCGGTCAACGGCAGGTTCATGGCTGCTCGCGACCCAAATTATGTGGCACCGGCAGTGCGGGCTCGATCGGTGCGCTTCTGCGTAGCAACTGACCAAGCGAGATGCGAATGCCTGCGACGTTGAAGAGGATGGCCGCGCCGGCATAGCCGATGCCGCCGAGCAGAACCACGCTCAATAGCACGGTCAGCCCGTAACCAGGCGACGCGGTCTTGGCGGCATAGGTGACGACTGCCATGACCCCCGTGGCGGCGAATACCCGCGCTATCGCCCAGCCGATGAACGGCAGACGGAACGCTCTGCGCGACAACAAAATCCCGACGAGGATGCCGAATGCTTCGGCGATCAAGATCGCGGCGGCGGTCCCTGGCAATCCGAAGGCCAGCGTCAGCGGAAACAAGAGCGCGATGTTGAGAACCAGCAACAGCGTATCATGCGCGACCTGAAGCAATGGCTTTTCCGCAAGCTGGAAGCTGACTTGCAGATACAACTGGTTGACCGCGCCGCACATGCGAGCGACGGCGAGCAACGGCAGAACTGAGGCTACGGCCGTCTGGAATTGCGCGCCGAGTAGCGTGCCGACGATCACGTCGCCGGAAATCGCCAGCCAGACCGCGACCGGCGCGATCAGCGCAAGAATGAGTTCGGCCCCCTCGGCGAGCCGCGTCCGCGTCGCGGCGGGACCGGATTCGGCAAGGGTGCGAAAGGCGATCGGGACCATGGCCGACGCGGCGCTGGCGCCGAGAAGGCCGATGAGTTGCCGCGTCATTTCCGCCGCCAGGCCATATTGGCCGGCCGCGCTTTCACCGAGCAGGTAGGCGATTCCCAGACGGTCTAGCGAATTGTGCAGAGCGAAGGTGATTGCACCCAGCGAGAAGGGCAATCCGTAACGGGCGAACTGTGCGAGGTGTTGGCCGGAACTGACCCGCAACGATTTTGCATTGCGACGCTGATAGGTCGCAAGATTGGCGATCAAGAAGCTCAAGGCGACGCCAAGCAGCAGGCCCAGTCCGCCGAAGCCAAGGCGGATGGCCGCCAGCCCCAGGCCGAGCCCCAAACTGCCGCGCACCACCGCGGTGGTGGCGAAACGCAGCGGATCGAGCGTGGCCCGTCGAAACTCTTGGGTGATTTCAAACGCGGCGAGCGTCAGCGACAGGAAAAGGCTTCCCGCTAGAACGCTGTAATCGATATCCGGCCGAACAATCAGTAGCACGACCGGCGTCGCCACGGCGATCACGATGGCTGTGACAATATAAGCCACGGCCGCCGCGCCGCGCAGGTCGACGTCCGGCGATCGCGCCTGATAGCGCGACACGGAAAGACGAACCCAGGTAAAGAACGTCGCCGAAATGACACCGGCGATGCTCAGCCCGATCACATACACGCCGTATTCGGCGGGCGACAGTAAATGGCTGTAGAGAATCATCGCCAGGAAGCCGATGATCGCCGGCCCAATATGGGCGGAGAGATAAATCAGGGTGAATGGACTGATCACTGTTTGGCACCCTGATTTTCAGTCCGATTTTCAGTATTGCGCGGGGTCGTACCGGCAGGTGCCCGAGCGTTCGGGCCGGTGGGGCGTTTGACCTGTTGCTCCAGGCCACGAAAGAATAGATAGACCAGCCGCGGCCGCAGGATGCTGTCGGGAAAGCGCAGCGCCCCGATGACTAGGTAAGCCAGGAATCCGAGCATCCGGCCCTGCACATACTGGTTACGAGCGCCGGCCCAGAAGGAATCGATCTCTGCCAGTCGGTGCCGTCGGCTCAATTCGGCGAACGAAAACCTTTGCCGGATAGCCGGGTTTGCATAGATGGCGTCGATACCTTCGCAGTTCGGACGCAACGGCGATTCGCGCAATCGGTAACTCGCGCTGCTAAAACGCTGGCGATACATCAGAATGACATCGTCAGGCATGGCCGCGAAATCGCCGAGCGTAGCGAGGCGGCACCAGAATTCCCAGTCCTCTCCGAGCTTAAGTTCCGGATTGAAGCCGCCGACGGCGCGGGCGGCCTCGGTGCGGATGCAGATTGCGCCGGAAATAAAATTCTTCGCGATCAAATTGCGCAAGGTATCGCCGGAGGGCAGCACCCTCCAGCGCAGATAGGATCGCGTCGAAAGCTCCGTGCCGTCTTCCGAGATTTTGATATGATGCCCGAAGCAGGCGACGTGTTGCGGCATCAAGTCGAGCGTGACCGCCATCTTGAACAGGGCGTCCGGCGCCAGAATGTCGTCGGCGTCGAGGAAGAAAATGTAGGGCGCGCGCGCCATCGCCAACCCGACATTGCGCGCCGTGCTGACGCCGCTGTTTTCCTGGCGGAGCAGCGTTAGATTGTCGTCGGAATAGGAATGCAGGATCTCGCTTGTCCCGTCGGTCGAGCCGTCGTCGATGACGATCACTTCGATGTTGCTTAACGACTGCCTCAGCGCGCTGTCGATCGTTTTGCGGATGAACCGCGCGACGTTGTAGGCGGCGATCACGATGCTGACCTTGGGGGTCGGCGAGGCCCCGCCGCCGTGCGGCCCGGCGAGCGAAGGGCTTTGAACAGTCGGTGCGCGCGCGGGTGTCCGGCTCTTGGCCGGCACCACCGTGCGATGAAGGTTCAAAAGCTGCATGCGCTCACGCTGGCACCGCACGCCGGGCCTTGCCGGTCGCGCAATTGATTAGGTCAAGCCCGCGGGAAATTGTGGCGACGATACAGCCGGCCTTCTTCGCCGCACGCACGGCAAAATCGAGTGTGCCGGGAGCGACGCCAAAGGGGCTCGGATGCTCGGACACGTCGTGGCTGTAAAAAATTAGCCAACCGTTGGTCTCGATGGTCTGTTCGATCAACCGCGCGATCTTCGCATGATCGACGGCGGCGCTCTCGAGCGGACAGGCTTTCAGCGAGCCGAGGTCCGCGGTCTTGCTGTTGATGCCGGGATGGACCGAGCGGCAGGAATCAAAGCGCGTTTCCAGGCGCCGTTTGGAGCGAACCGACATTTCGCCGTAAGGATAGGCGAAATTTCGCAGCACGATGTCGCCGTGGATGCCGAGTAGCGCCGACCGGTTTTGATCGATCTCGTTGTCGAGCGCCACGAGGGTGATGCGCGAGACGTCCGGATGCGAATATGTATGGCATCCGATCTCGTGCCCGTTGGCCGCGAGCGTCCGGATTTCATCCCGAGATGCTAGCTGGCCGACCGGGCTGATTGCGCCGCAGCCGCCGGCGGCCACGTAGAAGGTGCCGCGCACGCCATGGCGCTCCAAAATGCGCGCGCCTGCCCGGCAGGCCGAGCTGGGAACGTCATCGAAAGTAAAGCTCACCATCGGCGGCATTTCGCGAAGCGCGAGCGTCTTGCGGCGCACCGCACGCGCAACGACGCGGGTCGCCATGCCACGAACTTTGACCGGCAGCGAAAAACCAGTCTCGTGGGCGCGCTCGCCGAACATTCTGATCGAAGCGTTCGCCGTATCCGATCGGTCCCGCGGGCACATCATCGGTTCTGCTCCGGCGCTTGCGGCTCGTGCTGAAGTTCCGACATGTCCGACATATCGAGAGCGCGTCGCACGCGCCGAACGTGCAAATAGAAAAGGCCGGCCGCGGACAACCCCTGTTCATGGTTGTGCAGCGAAAGTCGGTGGGTCACCCATTTGGCCTTGTACGGGAAATCGCCTTCCCCGAGTTCGAAGGTGTCGAGGCCCTGCGCGGCGGATTGATCAATCAGGTATTGCAGCAGCAGATGCCCGACCGAATATTGACGGTAGGCCGGATTGTAGGCGGGGAACGTGTAATAGAAGCTGCTGCGGCCCATAAATCCGAGATGCGCTGAAACCACCTCGCCGCCGCAGGTGAGCGCCGAAAGGTGGCTTACTCCTCCCACGCTCTGCGGCGATACCATCTCGCGGTAGAAGCGGCGGACTCCGGGCATGGCCAGGAAATCGCTGCCCACGGTGGCCATGTATTTCCGGTGCTTGAACTTGATCAGGGTGGTAAAGATCTCGTCGGATTCCGCAGCCGACGGATTGATCGCGAAATTTGCTTCGCCCAGCCGGTTGAGGCGGCGAAAATCGCGACGCAACTTCTTCCGCAGCCTGACGACTGAAGGTCGCGCGTTGACGTCGTCGCGCATCGCGCTCTGCACGATGGCGTGGCCACTCGAGCCGTGCGGGGTGCAATCGAGATAGGCGAGCGGATTGGCAGCGCCGGCGACATTGGCGGAAATCTTCTGCAAATCGACAGCGTCGACTTTCGGAAGCCGCGCCAGAATCTGCGACCAGACCGCGGCGAATTCCGGCCGGGTAAACTCGACACCGGGCGCCACGATCGGCGCGTTGAAGTCGGCGACGCCGGCATCCATGAAGCGGAGCAGGCGGACGTTGAATTTCTTTTCGATGACCAGCGGCAGATAGAGGACGGGACCGCGCTGGCGATGATTGACTACGACTAGAAACGACTGGGCGCGATGGGCGTCGCCGATCGTGTCCATCCAGACTTTGAGAAATTCCCGCGACTGATAGACATACATCCGCAGGTCGGAGGTGTCCGAAATGGACGGCCAGCCGGCGCGTTCGAGGTCGTCGCCGGCAAACACCTCGACCGAGAATTCGGGCGCCTTTTGCGCGGGAACTATGCGCGGCCGCACGACATTTACTGCCATTTGCATCAACGTGGTTCCCGATATTCCTCGTACAGAATGCCAAATTCGGCGGCGATATGACCGGCGCCGCGCGCCGCGCGCATCAGACTGGTCATGATGCCGCGCCGGCCGCCGCAAGCGGCAATCGGCAGCGACAGGATTCCGAAGCCGAGCAGGCAAAAGCCCTTGAACCAGTGCAACATGGAGCCGCGGAGACCGCGCAATTCCCGTTCGATGCGGGTTGCTTCGGTGCCGGTGCGGAATTTGCGGCGCAGGATGTAACCCACGTTCGTCCGCGACCGGGGCGTCGATTCGAATATGTATGCGTCGTCGGCCCAGGCAAAACTGCGCCCATCCCGCTTGCAGCGGCGGAAAAACTCGGAATCGCTACCGCCGGTGAAGGCAAAAGCGTGATTGAACGGTTCGTCGAGATATTGCTCGAGCACGCTGCGCCGGATCAGCATGTTGCCGGCGCCGCTGATCATCGGAATCCGGCCGGTCGGGTAACGTATCGGTTCAAACAGGCCGCTCCGGGCGAGCCAGTGACCGGGATCCTCGAACACCGGGAATACCGGACCGCCGACGATATCGGCATCAAAATCGAGCGAGACCGTCACCATCTCGGCGAGCCATTGCGGCGCCGGATATTCGTCGTCGTCGAGCACGGCGATGTAATCGGGCGCCGGCGTCGTCCGGCAGGCTCTGGCGAAGGCACGGTTGTACGCGTAGGTGTGACCGAGCTGCGGTTCGACATAAGCGGTCAACCGGAAACGGAAGTTGGGCGCCGCCTGTTGCACGATGGTGTCGCCGGCCCGGTCTCGCGCGTCGTTATCGACGACGATAATGCCGAGTTTGCCGGGGTAATCGAGTTGCGCGACCCGCGCGAGGAGTTTGCGCAAACCGTCCGGCCGGCGGAATGTCGGCACGCACAGGCAAACGGAAGGCGCGGAACGTTCGGTCATGGAAGCAGCGGTGCCTGGGATCACAGGACCACCTGCCGCCCGCCGACATCGGCGACTGGTACCGACCATTGCCGATCCACGCCGCCGTTCAGGCGCGCACTACCCCTATACGCCACCATCGACTTTGGGCTCCTCGATCGAAATTTATGCCCGCCGCGAGGTGCAGGCAAAGAAAACCAAATATTAGGCTTAAGGCCGCGCTGTCCCGGCGGGCCGCACCGGAGATTATCGTTAGCGGCCGCCGGTTAACCGTGCACGAATGCGTGCGCCTAGGCGGCGAGGCGCGATACGGAGAGTAAACGCAACGCAAAGACCGAGGTGAAAAAGAACAAGCCGAGTTCGCCTTCCTGCATCAGCATGCTTTCGAAACACGATGCGTAGGCGGCGAACAGGCAGACCCGCAGAACCAGCATTTTCAGCGGCGCCAGCGACGGGTCGTTGGGCGACCGGCAGAAATCGATAAGCGGCAGCACAATGAGCCAGAGAGCGGCCAGTGCGGCCCCGGGAATGCCGATGGTGATGGCTAGATCGAGATAGCCTTGGTGCGCGTGGCTCGCCGTGTTGGCCCAAACGTCGGTGCTGTTCATGCCATAGATGACTTCGGGTGTGTTCCAAAACGCCGCAAACCCGTAGCCGGTCAATGGATGCTTCGCCAGGGCATCGATCGCGAATTCCCAGATCTGGGTGCGGCCGGTGAACGAAGGGTCGGAGAGGATTAATCCGAGCAGATTGCGGATCGGCTCGAAATAGATCGAGCCGACCGAAAACAGATTGAGAAGCAGCACGACCAGAAGCGTCAGCGAAACCGCAGCTGCCGGCGTGCGCATACGAGCTGTCAGGTTCGACATGACCAGCGTTATCGGCAGCATCGCGATTGCGGTGGCGGATCGTGTAAAGACGAGAAACGTTGCGGCAAGGACGACGATCAGCGCGCCGACAAAAATATTGCGTTGGCGGGCGACGAACAATCCGATGAAAACGAACAGGACCATGGTCGCGCCGGCGCCGTTTTTGTGTCCGAACACGCCCCGCCAGTCGCCGGCGAGCAGCGGCTCGGCAAAATCGCTTGACTGATGAACCGACAGCGACGGAAGAAAGAACACGCCGTAATAGCAGGCGGCCAGCACGGCCAGGACGGTCGCTGCCAACACGCCGCTGAACTGTCGCAGATTCCGCGGCACGAGCAGAACCATGCCGGCAATGCCGATGGCTACCATCGTGAACGCAAAGCGCCGGCCGGAGAGCGACGGCTCCCACGAGTTGGCAACCGACAAAGCGATCCAGAACAGCAGAGCGACAAAGGCTGGCCGGATGAGGAACAGCAGCCGGCGCGGTTCGTGGAACAAGCACCACGCGCCAAGCAACACGAACAAGAGCGAATAGCCGATTTGGTTGGCGACTGTGCCGCCGATCGCGGCGATGTCGAGCGCCTCGGACAGGTCTTCGAACGGCCGAAACGAGATCCACAGCAGCAGAAACACCGACGCCAGCAGAAAATTGCGGATGAGCGTGTCAAAATCGGCGGCCCCGCCGATGATCGGGCGCTGCGCCTGAATTAAACCGAGTTCTGCCACCGCGTATCTTCCTTGCCGCAGGCCGAGCGGGCAACGCGCCGTCTCAGGCGGTCGCGGGGCCGGTGAGGACTGCTCCGCGCACTTTGCTCGCAGCGAGGCCGAGTTGTGAAACGAATTGCTCGACCGCGCGGATATTACGGTCGTCTGTGCGCGCAACCAGGACGATGTGATCGACCAGGCCGGCGAAGAAGCTGGTGCTCGGGTTGCCGGCCAGATCGATCGCCGCGACGATCACCATATCGAAGCGTTTGGTCTGGTCGAACGCCTGCCGGACGTCGGCTTCGCTGATCCGCCGGTCCCGCCGGCTGCTCGGCGAAACGAACGACACCAGATTGATGTTGGTCTCCTGATCGCGGCCGATGACGTCGGCAAGCTCGCGGCGCCCCACGGCGACGTCGACCAGCCCGGCATCGTTCTGGTCGGCGTCGATCGCCAACAGCGTTCGACGGTCGAGGTCGGCGTCGATCAGCAGCACGCGTTGCGTCGCGGCGGCGACGGCAGCAAGCGTGAGCGCGACGGCCACGGTACCGTCGTCATCGTCGGAGGCGACCACCAGAATGCTCGGATTGGCGCGGGTTTTGTGGGCGGCGCGCAGCGCGTCAAGCACCTTGCGGAGTTCGGCCGCGAAGCGCGATTTCGAGTCCTCCGCGGCGTCGAGGCCGAACGAGACGTCGACATTTGGCAACACCGCCAGCACCGGGATGGCGGAAGCAACCGTGGCGGACGGCCAAAATTCCCTGATCGCCTTGACCAATTTGCCGCCGAAAGCGCTGCCCAAAACACTGGCGTTCCCCAGGACGGCGGCGCCGCCGATGCGTGGCATGCCGATGTCGTAGAGTTCGCGCATGATCACGGTGCCGCTGCCGGCGGCGACGCCGAACATGATCGCGCCGAGTGCGAGCAGCAGGGTCGACGGCGGGAAGCTCCGATGCAGCGGCAGGTCGGCGCGCGAAATCACCCGGATGTTCTTGGTGTCGACCCGCTCCTGCTCGCCGGTCTCGCGGGCGCGCACGAGGAAAGCTTCATAGATCGCCCGGCTGGCCAGCACGTCACGTTCCAGCTCGCGCAGCGTCACCAAGGCCTCGTTGGTGGTGACCGCGGTGCTTTTGAGAGTCTCGACGTTGGCGGCGAGAGTGTCTTCATTGGCGCGCGCGCTTTCGTATTCGCTGCGCGCCGAAAGCGCGACGCGACGCACCTCGTTCTCGATCATTTTGCGCAGCCGCTCAGCCTGCGCCTGAATCTCGATCACCGCCGGATGACGATCGCCGAGCGACGTCATCTGCTCGGCCTCGCGCCGCATGATCTCGGCATACTGGCCGCGCAACGCGGTGATGGTCTGCGACTGCACCGCTTCCGGGAACGCGCCGATTTCGTCCTTCGATAATTGTACTTGCTGGACCTGGTCGTAGCGTGCCTTCGCCGCCGCCGTGCGCCCCCGCGCGATACTTAATTGGTTGTTCAATTCGGACAATTGCTGTTCGTTGACCAACTGCCCGTTCACGCCAAGGATGTTGTTACGGGCCTTGAAGGCCTCGGCGCGATCCTCGGCGACGCGCACGCGCTCTTTCAGTTCGTTGAGCCGCGCCGTCAGCGATTGCGACACCTGATGGGCACCGTCGGACCGCACCTCGGTCTGTTCGGCCAGATAGGCTTGCGCGATCGCGTTGGCGATGCGCGCGGCTTTGGCCGGTTCGTGCGCGGTAACGCCGATGTCCACCACGTAAGTGCGCTCGGCACGCTTGACGTAGATGCTGTGCTTCAGCGCATTCAAGGCAGCGGTGGTGCTGTCGACGGCAAGGCTCCACTGGCCGACGAATTCGGGATCGCGGTCGAGCATCTCGGTCTTGATCACGCGCAGCAATACGCTGTCGGACATCAGCACGCGGACCTGGCTTTCCACCTGCAGGACCGCCACTTCATTGTTGGTCTGATTGTTGCTGAGATCGTTGCTGACGGCGTGAAAGTCCGTCGGCGCGATGAGGATTTGTGTCACCGCCGTGTAGCGATGCGGCACGATCAGGATGAACAGCATCGCGAGCACGAGCGAAGCGGCCGTCGTCCACAGAATCGTGGCGCGGCCGTGCCAGAGGACCGACCACAGTTTTTGAAAATCAATCTCGGCGAGCGGCGCGAAGCCTACCGGGATATTGCCCGCCCCGGCGGCAACCGACTGCATTTGACGCGGCGCTTCGAACATCCTCGAACCGACTCGTTGGAGACGGCGCTGCACCGGCAAGCAACGGCGGCGCGCAGCAGCGCTGGTCTCGGCGCGTTAATCCGTCGCCGACTCAAGGGCATGCAATCGGGCATGTCCATGGCGGCCGGTATGGTTAACCAATCCATAAGGGGACACGGTTAATGGGTGGTGTACGCGCCCGCCTGCGGGCGGCTTGTCGGGCGCAAACCAAGGGTTGAGGAGCGGCCGGCGGGCGGCGGGTCAGCGGCGCAGCAGCCGGAAAACGGCACCGGCGGCGAGCAGCAGCGCCAGGATCGGTATCCAGACCAGAATCGCACCGACGACTGCCAGCAGGATCAGGGCCACGACGATGCCGATGATCGCCATCAGCAACGCAAAGCCGAATGGCCCGAGCCGCGCCACGTAGACGCGCTGCCGCATGGTTGCGGCCGAGGCGTAGGGACGCCAGGCGCGTGGCGGCCATTCGGAATCGCCCCGCATCCGCTCTGGCGGGATGATTTCCGGTTCGAGGCGGGGCCGTTCCGGCCGGTCCTGGTCGTCTGCCATGGTGTGACGCTGCCCGCGGGCTGATCCCTTACCAATGTAAGGCCGGCGTAGGCGATCACAAGCGGCGCGTTATCCGGCCCGCCGGCGTGCCCGGTCGCCGCGGGTGACAGTGGATATCGCCCGGTGCCGGCGCAGGCTTTCGTCCGCTCGCTCCGGTGGCCGGGACGACCGCCGCTCATGACGGCACCGCATTCCGCGTGATAGCGTCGGCCATGAGCGCGGGTCGCGCGGGCATTTATCGGCATGTCCTCATCGGCGTCGCCATTGCGGCGAGTATTTGTAGCGGTCCCGCGGCGCAGGATTCTCCCGCGCTCAGCGAGGCGGCCAACGCCATGATCGGCGTCTGGGAATTTTCCAATGCCGATCACGACAAGATTTGCCGCTTCACGTTCCGTGCCGATGCGGTCGCCGGCGGTTACCGGGTCGATATCGATCGAAGCTGTGCCGATTTGTTCCCATCGACAAAGGACGTCGCCGGCTGGACGATCGACGCCTTTGGATCGCTGCGCCTTCTCGATGCGCATGGCGATGCGCTGATCGAACTCAGCGAGACGGAGAAAGGAATCTTCGACGGCTTCCAGCCCGGCGAAGGCCGCTACATTCTGCAAAGCGCTGCGGCCGCGCCGTTGCGCTCGGCCGACGACATGGTCGGCGATTGGGCGATCGCGCGCGGCACGGGCAAGCCGATCTGCTTGCTGACGCTCGCAAGCAAGCCCGTCGGCGGCGGCGCGGACAATTTGGCGCTCAAGGTCAAGCCTGGCTGCGATCCGCTCGTCACGCGCTTCGGTCCGATTTCGTGGCGGGTGGATCAGGGCGAATTAGTGCTGCTTTCGGCGCGCGGACAGACGTGGCGGTTCGAAGAGAACGACGCCAACACCTGGCAGCGCGTGCCGGAAACCGCCGACCCGGTGCTGCTGGTGCGGCAATAACGAAGACGCGCACGAGGGCCGAAAGCATGAACGATGCAGTTGCGCTCTTCCGCGCCAAGCAAGCCGGATATTTGCCCGACCATCTTGCACTCGATTGGGCAGAGCTGGGCAAAGGCTTCGCCCGCGGCTGGTTCGAGATCGGCAAGCAGCATTTGGCGCCCAACGGTTATCTGCACGCCGCCGCGGTCGTGGCGCTGGCGGACACGGCCTGCGGTTACGGTTGCTTCATGTCGCTGCCAGAAGGTGCGGCCGGCTTTACCACGGTCGAACTCAAGACGAACTTCATCGGTACCGCGCTTGAAGGCCGCATCACCTGCGAAGCGCGTTTGATTCATGGCGGGCGCACCACGCAAGTCTGGGATGCCGAAGTGAAAAGCGAGGCCACCGGCAAGACCATCGCGCTGTTTCGCTGCACGCAGGCAGATGCTTCTCTCCAAGCCGCGCGGCGATCAATAGACCGGAGCAAGCGGGCTTGGCGGCGTGACCATCAAATCAAGCACCGACGGGGCGCGGCTATGGAACTCGCGCCGGGGGAACGCGTTATCATGGGTTTCCCAGGGCTCCTTTTCGGAAGGCTTGAGCCATGCCCACGGTCAGCTCGCGTATTGGCGTTATTGCAATCGCTTTCGCAACGCTTTTTCCGACATCGCAGGCGGCGCAAGCGTTTGGCCTGAACTTCGGGCCGTTCCATCTTTATCTGCCGGTCCCCGGGGAGCATCGGCAAAGCAACGTGGCGCGAACCGAACCCGGCGCCGCTGAGACGCCGCAAGCGGACCTGCCGCCGGCCGGTCCGCCGACGCTGCTTTATCCGGTGCTCGCCTGGCCGACGATCTACGACGACATTTTCGCGCCAAGCGCTTCGTCCTCCTGGTCGTTCGGCTACCAGAATATTTTCGATCAGGCTTTCGGAAAGTATCCGGCGCAGCGTAGCGCAGATTTGTGCCCGTACCGCGATAACACGGCGGCACTTGTCGGTCGCATCACTCAGGAAACGTCGCCGGATGGAAAGCAACAACCGCTTCTGCAAAAATTGGCGACCGCGCTCGGCCAGGCCAACGGCTATCTGATCAAAGCTTGTCCGACTGAAATTCCAACCCAGCCGGTCGCGCGTTTGCAGCTGATGGTCAACCAGCTGGACGCCATTATCATGGCGCTGGAAATCGTACGGCCGCCGTTGCAGGCCTTCGAGCAATCCTTGAGCGACCAGCAGCGGGCGCGCTTTGACGGCGCCGGCGGCGCGCTTGACGGCATCGCGCCGGCCTGCAAGACGCCGGCCGGATCGCCGAAGGAATCGTTGGCGCAGCTTGAACGGGCGGTGCAGCCGACCGCCGTGCAGCGCGAAGCTCTGGCCAAGGTCGAGGACGCCTTCGACCGCGCGGAAACCGATCTCGATGCCGATTGCCCAGGCACCGTTTCGCGTACGGCGTTGGGCCGGCTGGAGGCAACGGAAGAGCGCCTCGACGCCGCCTGGCGCGCCGTTCAGACCATTCAAGTGGCGCTGGCGGACTTTCAGAAGACTTTGAACGACGAGCAAAACGCTCGGTTAAATTCGCTGCAGCTCGCCAGCGTCCGTTAGAGCATGATCCGGAATAGTGGCTACCGGTTTTCCGAAAAGATCATGCTCCAACGAAAAATCTAGCCCGGCGAAGTCTACCGCTCGACAACGCGAAGTTTGCGCACGGTCAGTTCGTCCACTTCGAGCGAGCCGATCCGCGCCTTCTTGATCGCGAGCCGCCCGATCGCAATCCGGCCGATCGCGACTGCGCCGATCGCCACCGCACCGATGGCGGCGGCGCCGACCGCGAGCGCCAGCAGATCGGACGTGACGGCGGCCTTGCGTGGCCTGGTCAAAGCGCGCGCCATCGCTGCCTGTCTCCGGTCAAATCAGCTTCAGCCCCTTGAGGCTGGCGTGGCCTTCCTTGCCGACGATGATGTGGTCGTGCACGGAAATGCCGAGCGGGTTCGCCACCGCGATGATCTGTTGCGTCATCTGGACGTCGGCGCGCGACGGCGTCGGATCGCCGGACGGGTGATTGTGCACCAGGATGATCGCGGTTGCCGAAAGTTCCAACCCGCGCTTGACCACCTCGCGCGGATAGACCGGGGTATGATCGACGGTGCCGGTTTGTTGCACTTCGTCGGCGATGAGCTGGTTGCGCTTGTCGAGGAACAGCAATTGCTCGCGGTCCTCGAAGGCCTGCGCGCTGCGGCAATAATCGAGCATCGCCGACCATGACGAAAGGATCGGCCGCTTCTTCACTTCGCCGCGAATGAGCCGGTTCGCCGCCGCCTGCACCAGCTTGAGCTCGGTGATGGTGGCTGCGCCCAATCCCTTGACCTTTTCAAGCCGTGCCTCGGGGGCGGCGATAACCTCGGCAAACGAGCCGAAGGTCGCGATCAGGGTCTTGGCCAGCGGCTTGACGTCGCGCCGCGGCTGGGCGCGGAACAGCACCGCCTCCAGCAGCTCGTAATCCGACGGCGCCTCGGCGCCGGCTTCGCGGAAACGCTCGCGCAGGCGTTGGCGATGGTCATAATAGTGGGGCGGGGCCTCGACGAGGCCGCGTTCGCTCTCACGCTTCTTTCCCAACATTGGAATTTGAACGCCATTCCGCTGGCGGCCCTACGGCCGTACCGGCGGCTACAAGGATGACCGGATTGCGGTATTTTGCAATCGGAAAGCGGGGAGTGCGCCATGGTCAAGGCCGGGAGTTACGCCTATTTGCCGCTCGAGCGCGTCGTATTCGGCCTTCCGGCCGCGGATGCGATGCTGGATGAGACCGCGCGCATCGGCGCAGCGCGCGTATTTATCGTCGCCTCGAAGAGCCTGGCGCGTAAGACGCCGGTCATCCGGGGCATTGCCGAGGCGCTCGGTGCGCGCTGCGCTGGCCTGTTCGACGGCTGCGTCCAGCACAGCCCGCGCGCGAGCGTCATCGCGGCGGCGCAGGCGGTGCGCGCGGCGGCGCCCGATCTCATTCTGACCGTCGGCGGCGGCACTGCGATCGACACCGTCAAGGTATTGCAAATCTGTCTCGCACACGGGGTCGTAACCGCCGAAGGGCTGGACGGCCTGCACGTCTCGATCGGCGCCGACGGCAAGCGGCACGTGCCCGAGGTCAAGCCTTCGCCGGTCCGCCAGGTCGTGGTGCCGACCACACTCTCCGGCGCCGAATTCTCCAACCTCGCCGGTATCACCGACGAGCGCATCCGCCAGAAGCACTCCTTTATCGGCCCGAATGTCGGCGCTCGTTCCGTCATTCTCGATCCGGCAATCACGCAGCACACGCCCGAGTGGCTCTGGCTTTCGACCGCCGTGCGCGGCGTCGATCATGCGGTCGAAACGATATGCTCGATCGACGCGCATCCTTATTGCGACGGCCAGGCATTGCATGCGTTGCGACTATTTGTGCAGGCGCTGCCGCGGCCGGACGATCTTGCCGCTCGGCTAAACTGCCAGCATGCGTCCTGGCTCGCCGCCTCCTCGATCGCGCGCGTCAATTACGGCGCGAGTCACGGTATCGGCCACGCGCTTGGCGCCTTCGCCGACGTGCCGCACGGCCACACGTCATGCGTGTTGCTGCCGCATGTGATGCGCTATAACGCGCGGGCGACCGCCGACAAGCAGCGGCTGATCGCCGAAGCGTTGGGCAGACCCAATGCGCCGGCGGCCGACGCGGTCGCCGAGTTGATCGCCTCGCTCAAGCAGCCGACCACCTTGCGCGCAGTCGGCGTCAAGCGCGAGCAACTGCCGAAGATCGCCGCCGCCGCGATGTTCAATCAATGGGTACGCACCAATCCGCAGCCGATTCGCTCGCCCGACGACGTGATGCAGATACTGGAAGCCGCATGGTGAAGCGGCGGCCCGCTCACCCCTTGTAGGGCGGCTTGGTCAGACCTTTCGGCGAAAGCGTAAAGACTTCGACGCCGGTGTCGGTGACGCCGACTGAATGTTCGAACTGCGCCGACAGCGAGCGGTCGCGGGTCACCGCCGTCCAGCCGTCGGACAGAACCTTCACATGCGGGCGGCCGAGATTGATCATCGGTTCGACGGTGAAGACCATGCCGGATTTGAGCACGATGCCCTCGCCCGGCCGGCCGACGTGGACGATGTTCGGCTCGTCATGAAACAGCCGGCCGAGGCCGTGACCGCAGAAATCGCGCACCACGCTCATATGCTGGGCTTCGACGAAGGTCTGGATGGCGTGGCCGATGTCGCCGGTGGTGGCGCCGGGTTTGATGACGGCAATGCCGCGCATCATGGCTTCGTAGGTAACGTCGATCAGCCGCTCGGCGCGGCGCGGAATTTCGCCGATGGCGTACATGCGGCTGGAATCGCCGTGCCAGCCGTCGAGGATCAACGTCACATCGACATTGACGATGTCGCCTTCGCGCAGCGGCTTCTCCGACGGGATGCCGTGGCAAACGACGTGATTGACCGACGTGCAGGTTGCCTTGCGATAACCGCGATACATCAGCGTCGCCGGGGCGGCGCCATGATCGTGGCCGAAATCGTAGACCAGCCGGTCGATCCGCTCGGTGGCGACGCCGGGCCCGATCTCGCCCGCCAGCATGTCGAGGCATTCGGCCGCCAGCCGGCCGGCCTTGCGCATGCCGGCAAAGGCGGCCGGGCCGTAGATCTTGATCTGTCCGGTCTTGCGCAGCGGCGCGACGGCCGCGTCGACGTAGGTCATGGCGTTGGAGCTTCAGCCGCAAAGAAAGCGGCTGTCGGCCGCCCTTCGCAAATGTAAGCATGCGCGCGCGCAACGCAAGCAATCTGCTTCAGCACCCCGGCTTAGGCGTCGACGATCGAAACCGGGGCCGCGATCTCGATACCGTCGAGCGTGACCTTGCAGCGCCAGGCCAGCATCTCGACACCCAGCGCGCGGGCGCGATCGAACGCCGCGGCGTAGGCGGGGTCGATGTCGCGGGCGACGGCGAAGTGCTCGGCCGAGGAAATCTGAATGACGAACAGCAGTACGGCGCGCGCGCCGGTTGTCAGCGCGCCGGCAAGTTCGCGCAGGTGTTTGGCGCCGCGGATGGTTACGCTGTCGGGGAATTCGGCAAGCCGCGGCTTGCGCATGAGATGGACGTTCTTGACTTCCAGGTAGCAAGGCCGCCGGGCCGGATCGTCGAGCAGAAAATCGACCCGCGATCTCTCGCCGCCGTATTTAACCTCCCGCCGGATGATCGGATAATTGCGCAATTCAGGAATGAGGCCGGCTTCCAGCGCGTCGGCGACCAGCTGATGCGGCTGTCCGGTATTGACCCCGACGATTTCCGGACCGCTGCCCAGATCCGTTTCCACCAGCTCCCAGGTATGCGGGTATTTGCGCAGCGCGTTGCCGGAATCGGATAACCAGACGCGCGAGAACGGCCGGTCGAGGCCAGTCATGGCGCCCGGATTGGCGACGTGCACAGTCATCACCTCGCCCGAGGGCAGCACCACGTCGGCGAGGAAACGCTTGTAGCGCCGGGCGAGCGTCGCCGGGATGAGCGTCGAGCTAAAACGCATGGGCGCCATTTAGCATGGCCCGTGCGGCCGGCATCAAGCGGGGAGCCGGCCGTCAAGCTCATCCTCAATATGCACCCGGATGATCTCGTCGAACGATTGCTCGGATTTGAACCCAAGCGCGAGCGCGCGACGGGCGTCGAACCGGCTTGGCCAGCCGGCGACAATGCGTGCGATCAGCGGGTCGGGTGCATGCCGGATGCGGGCGGCGACCTTGTCGCCGGCGATTCGGCGCAACGCCGCGATCTGTTCGGCGACGGTGCAGCAGACCCCGGGCATGGTCAGATTGATGCGCGGGCCAAGCTCTTTGCCGTCGAGCGTCGCGCCGTGGAGGAGAAACCCGACCGCGGCGCGCGGGCTGGCGTGCCAGTTGCGGACGCTCTCCTCGACCGGCAGCACCGCCTCCGCGCCGCTGAGCGGCTCGCGGATGATCGACGAAAAGAAACCTGATGCGGCCTGGTTCGGCTTGCCTGGCCGCACGACGATATTCGGCAGCCTGATGCCGACGCCGTCGACGAAACCGCGGCGGCCGTAGTCGGCCAGCAGAAGCTCGATCATCGCTTTCTGCGTACCGTAGGAAGTGAGCGGAGTGCGGAAGAAATCGTCGGGGATCGCATCGGGGAACGGCGCGCCGAACACCGCGATCGAGGAGGAGAAGACGACGCGCGGTTGGTAACCGTCGCCGGCGGCGCGGATGGCTTCAAGCAAGGCGCGCGACCCGTCGAAATTGACGCGCATGCCTCTTTCGAAGTCAAGTTCGGCTTCGCCGGAGACGATTGCGGCCAAATGAAAAATGACCTCCGGCCGTCCGACGACAGCAGCGCGCGCAATCTTCGCATCGGCGAGATCGCCGGCAACGGTATCGAACCTGCCGGCAAATGTGTCGGGCCGCCGCGGCACGCTCACGTCGAGCAGCGTGAGTTGTTCAACCGGGCGGCCGGCAAGAGCGCCGTCGGCGGCGAGCCGCGCGGTTAGCTTGCGCCCGATCATTCCCACGGCGCCGGTGATCAGAATGTGCATGCGCCGTTTTTTACAACGCCATGCCGCCGTCGACGAGATGCGCCTGGCCGGTGATGTAGCTCGATTCATCGCTGGCGAGAAAAAGGGCGAGCCAGGCGACTTCCTCGGACGTGCCAAGCCGCCCCATCGGCTGACGGGCGACGAAATCGGCCCGCACGGCGTCGAGCGTCTTGCCGGTTTCCTGCGAGACGGCGGCGACGCGCTCCCCGAGGGACGGCGATTCGATCGTGCCCGGGCAAACGGCGTTGCAACGGATGCCCTGCCTGATGAAGTCAGCAGCGACCGCCTTGGTGAGCCCGATCACCGCAGCTTTTGTCGCACCATACACGTAGCGGTTGGGGACGCCGCGGATCGACGAAACCGCCGAAGCGATGTTGACGATCGAACCCGATTTTTTCTCCAGCATGCCCGGCAGGAAAGCTTTGATCATCCGGTGCATGGATTTGACGTTGAGATCGAAGGAAAAATCCCAGTCCTTGTCGGAGCAAGCGAACACCGTGCCTTGGTGCACGTACCCGGCGCAGTTGACCAGAATATCGAGCGGGCCGAATTCGCGGGCGATATCGCGGCTGAACGCATCGATGTCGTTCTGCGCGCGGACGTCCAGCTTGCACAACTTGCCGCGCAAACCGGAGAGTTTGTTGGGATCGACATCGGTGGCGATCAGCCTGGCGCCTTCGGCGGCGAACTTTTCGGCGATCGCGCGACCGATGCCCTGACCGGCGGCGGTGATCAACGCGACTTTGCCGTCCAGTCTGTTGCTCATAGCGGCCTCGAGGTTTTCGCTGCGTTCATCTCCGCCAGACTGAGCTTCTGCCGGCCATCCTGGTCGAAATTGTCCGAATCGAGCCAGCGCTCGAAGTTGCGCTTGCACGCCGGCCATTCGCCGTCGAGCATGGAAAACCAGGCGTTGTCGCGGTTGCGGCCCTTGGAGATCAGATGCTGGCGGAACGTGCCTTCGTACACGAAGCCGTAGCGCAAGGCCGCCCGACGCGACGCTAGGTTGAGCGCGTTGCATTTCCATTCATAACGGCGGTAGCCGAGCGTCTCGAACACGTAACGCGCCAACAGGTATTGAGTTTCGGTGCCGAGCGGAGTGCGTTGCAAAAGTGGCGAATAAAGCACGTGACCGACCTCGATCACCCGCATCTCCGGCTCGATCCGCAGCAGCGTCAGATAGCCGACGGCGCGACCGGACGTGTCGATCACCACGTAAGCATAGGGATCGGACGCCGCCGCGCGCTTGGCGAGAAACGCTGCAAAATCCGGCTCGGTGGCGAAAGGTCCGTCGGTGGAAATGTAAGTCCAGACCGCGTCGTGGCCGGCAAACGCCCGCCACAAATCGGCGAAATGCTGGGGCCTAAGCTTTTCGAGGTGGCCGTGGCGGCCGTTGAGCGTCACCGGACCGGGACGTTTCGCCGGCGTAATATCTACCGGCAAGCCGACCGGCTGGCCGGTCTGCGGATGCGGTTCTGAAAACGTACTCACGACAATCGCTTGCGGTCTTCGTTGAAAAACTTGTTCAGATCGGCGTTGGTAGTCAGCCCGGAAAAGCCGTCAAACTTGCCCTCCTTGGCGATTTCGGTGGCAGTGCGGATGAAAGCATGCATTGCCACGCGCGCCAGCGAGCCGCCGACACTGATCCGGCGCACGCCCATCGCCGCAATGTCATTCACGGTGAAGCCGAAAGCGCCGCCGCCGAGAAAATTCACTGGCTTCGGCGCGACGGCATTGACCACCGCTTCGATCTGTTCGCGGGTCCTGATGCCAGGCGCATAAAGGCAATCGGCACCGGCCGCGGCATAGGCCTTGAGCCTTCGGATCGCGTCGTCGAGATCGGGCACGCCGCGGATGAAATTCTCCGCCCGCCCCGTCAGCAACACATCCCCGCCCGCAGCATCGATCGCCCAGCGCGCCGTTCTGACGCGCACTGTCGCGGTCTCGAGATCGTAGAGCGGCGTTGTCGAATTATTCGGGGAGTCCTCGATCGACAGTCCGGCGACCCCGCTCGCGACGCACTGCGCTACGTTCCTGGCAAGAGTGTCGAGATCACCGGCGTCGGCGAAACCGTTCTCGAAGTCCGCATTGAGCGGCACATCGGTGGCTTCGGCGATTTCCGCAAAATGGGCGAGCACGTCGTCGAGCTTCTGCCCGCCATCGGGAAAACCGAGCGAGTGGGCATGGCCGGAACTCGTCGTTGCCATCGCCTTGAAACCAAGCCCTTGCAGATAGCGCGCGGTGCCGACATTCCATGGATTGGGAATGACGAAGCAGCCGGTCGCGTGCAGTTGGCGGAAGGTCTTGCGCTTGTCGGCGACGGAAGGACGCGCGCTACTCATATCGAACCCCGGCCGAACGACCGAAAACTTGGAGCGTCAATGACTGTCGCGCGGAACGAATGTCTGCGCAACCCGCTGATATTTGACGGCAGGTTCAAGTACCATACCTTCGGCAAGCTGATCGACCATGGCGCGCTGGATTTCCTGCCACGGCGTCTGGCTTTCCGGGAAGCGATAGCCGCCACTTTGTTTGAGGGCCGCGCGGCGTTGCGCCAGTTCCTCGGCGGAGATCAGCATATCGGCGGTGCCCTTGTTGAGATCGATGCGCACGCGGTCGCCGGTCTTGAGCAGCGCCAGCCCGCCGCCATCGGATGCTTCGGGCGAGGCATTGAGGATCGACGGCGAGCCTGACGTGCCCGATTGCCGGCCATCGCCGAGACAGGGCAGCGAGCTGATGCCCTGTTTGATCAGCGTTGCCGGCGGCTGCATGTTGACCACCTCGGCCGAGCCCGGATAGCCGATCGGCCCGGCGCCGCGCATGAACAGCATGGTGTGCTCGTCGATGCCGAGCGCGGGATCGTCGATGCGCTTGTGATAATCCTCAGGCCCGTCAAACACGACGGCGCGGCCTTCGAACGCATTCGGATCCTTCGGGTTGCTTAGATAGCGCTGCCGGAATTCCTCGGAGATCACGCTCGTCTTCATGATCGCCGAATCGAACAGATTGCCGTGCAGCACCCGGAAGCCAGCTTTGGCTTTCAGCGGCTTGTCATAGGGCCGGATGACTTCGGCATTGCCGGCCTTCGCATGGCCGATATTTTCGGCCACTGTTCTGCCGTTGATAGTGCGCGCGTCGGCGTGGATGCGGCCGGCGGCGAGTAGCTCATGCATCACCGCCGGCAGTCCGCCGGCGCGGAAATAATCTTCGCCGAGATAGGCGCCGGCCGGCTGCATGTTGACGAGCAGCGGCACGTCGTAACCGAGAGTCTCCCAGTCTTTGATCGACAGCTCGACGCCAGCGTGGCGGGCGATGGCGATGATATGGATCGGTGCATTGGTTGAGCCGCCGATCGCCGAGCAGGCAACGATCGCGTTTTCGAATGCGGCGCGAGTAAGAATGTCGGAGGGTTTCAAATCCTCGCGCACGATCTCGACCGCGCGCAATCCGGTCTGGTAGGCGATTTGCGCTCGCTCGCGATACGGCGCCGGGATGGCGGCGCAGCCGGGCAACGACATGCCGAGCGCTTCGGCAAGTGCGTTCATGGTCGAGGCGGTGCCCATGGTATTGCAATGCCCGATCGACGGCGCCGACTCGGCGACGATGTCGATGAATTCCTGGTAGTCGATCTTGCCGGCGGCGATATCCTGACGCGCCTGCCAGATCAGCGTGCCGGAGCCCATGAGCTTGCCGTCATGG
>CAYVPC010000016.1:0-27048 GCA_964453555.1 uncultured Hyphomicrobiales bacterium
TGCGAGATCGGCCGCGACATGAACGACAGCACCTCGATGACCACGATCGCCGGCAGGATGTAGATCGGCACCCCTTTCGGCACAAACAGCTTGAGGAAACCGAGCCCGTTGCGCCAGAACCCGTAGATGACGACGATGAAGAATACGAGCAGCGCCAGCGTCGCCGTGACGATCAGCTGGCTGGTCACCGTGAAGGAATACGGGATCAGCCCGATCATGTTGGCGAACAAGACGAACATGAACAGCGTGAAGACGAAGGGGAAGAATTTCATCCCTTCGGGGCCGGCGGAACTGCGCACGGTATTGGCGACGAATTCGTAGGACATCTCGGCGACCGACTGCAGCCGGCCGGGCACCACCGCGCGCGGGATGGTCGCGCCGATCAGGAGCGCCGACACCAGGATGACGATGACGAACATGTAGAGCGCGGAATTGGTGAAGGCGAATTGACGGGTGCCGAGGGTGAACAGCGGCACCAGATCCTTGATCGCGAATTGGTGGATGGGATCGATCGTCATGGTTCCATCGCCGTCGGGCGCTAAATCATTTCCGGCCTGCAGATCGGCCGTCGCCGGGTGTGGCGCCTGGGACGACCCCCGCGGAGCGCATCACGTTGAGCACACCTGCGGCGAAGCCGAGCAAGAGGAGTACGATGAACCCCCAGGGCGCGATACCGAGCAGGCGGTCGATGCCCCAGCCTAGGCCGGCACCGACCAACACGCCTCCAACGAGTTCGCTCGAAAGCCGGAAGCCTCTGGCGTAACCCGATGCAGTCGCGGCCCGATCCCCGCCAGCGTCGCCGGTGGGCTCAGCCACGCGCTTGTGCGCCTGGCCGAGACCTTCGCCGAGACGCCGGAGTCTCGCGGAGAGGGCGGCTTCGTCGGTGTGCGCTTTGTCGCTGTCGCCGTTCTCGCGCGTGCCGTCACTCATGACTCCGACACTCGCGGCTTTGCGGCAATCGCAACGGGTCGCCCCCTAAAAAGCCGCGCGGACCATACTGATTGGGTCCCGCCAAGTCAAGAAACGCCCGTAGATGCTAATCTATTGAAACATCGAACGATATGGGCCGCTTCGGGCCCGCTGTCGAGGACCGATTGTGCAGCGCGAAGCGGATAAAGCTACAATGCCTGGGGCGCAAACAGCTTACAAGGAGACGATTATGATCGACCGGACGCTTGCCATTTTCGTCGCCGGCTTTTGTTTGGCCGGGTCGGCGCTCGCCGACGAAGCGCCGCCGCTCGACGATGCCGGCGGCCGTTACAGCTTCAGCAAAGTTGCGGACGGATTTTTGCGGCTCGACACGCAGACCGGCGACGTGTCGCTGTGCAGCCAGCGCACCGTCGGCTGGGCCTGCCAGGCGGCGCCCGACGACCGCGCCGTGCTCGAGAATGAGATCACGCGGCTGCGCGCGGAGAACGGCGCGCTGAAGAAGGAGATTCTGGCGCACGGCCTCGCTTTGCCGTCCGGCGCCGTGCCGGGACCGCCCGGCGCGCGCGATAACGACACGAGCCTGCGACTGCCGAGCAACGCCGAAGTCAGCCGCATGGTGGCGTTTGTCAATCGCGTCTGGCACCGGCTGGTGGAAGTGATCGCACGGGCGCAAAAGCAAGTGCTGAACAAGAGCTGACGGCGGCACATGCGTTCCGATCCGTCCGCAATCCGCACCGTGCGCGTGGAGACGATCTCCACCGCCATGCTTTCGGTCGAGACGACGGGCGCGGGCTTTTTCGAAATAACGCACGATGCGGTGCGCTTTCTCGGCGACATCGGCGGGCGCGACGGCGTGCTGCTTCTTTTCATCCGGCATACTTCGGCATCGCTGGTCATTCAGGAGAATGCCGATGCCGACGTGCGCACCGACCTCGCAACCGCGCTCGACCGGCTCGCGCCGGCGGACGCCGACTGGGTACACGAGGTGGAAGGGCCGGACGACATGCCGGCGCATGTCAAATCCATGCTCAACGGCGTCACGCTGCATGTGCCGGTCGTCGAGGGCAAGATGGCGCTCGGCGCCTGGCAGGGCATTTACGTCGCCGAGCATCGCGCGCAGCCGCACCGGCGCGAAGTGGTGTTGCAGTTTGTCGGCGCGGTCGCCGGGCCATAAACATGCTGCAATTGCTTGCAATTCGCCCCGGGAGCGGATGACGTAGACACCATGGATGCGGGCGTGGGTAGAAGAGCCGTCAGCGGCTCGGCAGAGGCGGCGGAGCGCGGCAGCCTGCGCGACGCGATGCGCGTATGGGCGCATGTCTCGGCCGCCGGCATCGGCGGGCCCGCATTGCAGATCGCCACCATGCACCGGCTGCTGGTCGAAGGACGGCAGTGGATTTCCGAACAGCGTTTCTATCACGCCCTCAGTTACTGCATCGCTTTGCCCGGGCCGGAAACGCAGCAGCTTGCCGTCTATGTTGGCTGGCTGGCGAACCGCACGATCGGCGGCATCATTGCGGGCGCTTTCTTTATCCTGCCCGGCGCGGTGTGCATGATGGCGCTCACCGTCGCCTATGTGACCGGCGCCAGCTCGCAGTTCGGCCAGGCGGTGTTCGTCGGGGTAAAACCGGCGATCCTTGCGATCATGATCGAGGCGATCATTCGCTTCGGGCGAAGCGTCCTGCTCAGTAAATTGATGGTTGGCGTTGCGGCGCTGGCCTTTGCCGCCGCATTTCTCAAGTTTTCATTCCCGCTCATCGTGTTGGGCGCGGCGCTGATCGGCGCCGGCGCCGAATTGACGGACCTGCCCTCCACCATGCGCGAACTCGCCGCCGATCAACGGCAGAAGGAACTGCCCGCGCACACGCGGCCCAACATCGCGCATCTGATCCGCTCGCTGTCGATTTGGCTGACGATCTGGCTGGCGCCATTGATCGCGCTGCTGGCGGCTTTCGGCCCCAACAACATCTTCACGCAGATCGGCTTCGTCTTCAGCAAGGTCGCGCTGATGGCCGTCGGCGGCGACGGCGCCGTCCTTTCCTACGCCACGCAGCAGGTGGTGGATGCCTACCATTGGGTCTCGCCCACGGAAATGCAGGAAGGCATCGCGATGGGCGAGATGGTCCCCGGCACGATCATGATCGTGTCCCAATTCCTCGGTTTCCTCGCCGCCTATCGCGATCCCGGAACGCTGCCGCCGCTCGTTGCCGGCGGGCTCGGCGGACTGTTGGCGGTCTGGATGACATTCGCACCGTGTTTTCTGTTCATCATGGTGGCGGCGCCGTTCATCGACGGCTTGCGCAGCAGCGCGCTCCTCAACAGCACATTGCACAGCGTCACCGCGGCCGCCGTCGGCATGCTCGTCAATCTTACGGTCTGGTTCGGCATCCGCACGTTGTTTCATTCCATCGATCAAGTTCAGCCGTTCGGCTTCAGCTTCGAGCTGCCCAATGTCGCGACGCTTGATCCCTGGGCGCTGGCGCTGTTTGCCGCCGCGGCGATTGCCGTGTTGCGATTTCGGATCAGCGCCGCGGTGACGCTGCTGACGTCGTCGGCGGTCGGCATTTTGCTGCTGACCGGCGGCTTCACGCATTAGGTCGGGCCGTTCAGCCCGCGTCGCGCGGCGGGCCTGCATTGCCGCGGGAAGCGAGGATGCCGAGCCCAACTGCCCCGATCACCGCGCCAATGACGATCCCTATCGGCATGAAACTGTAAAATACCAGCATGCCGGAATAACCTTCGAACGATGTGGTGTGAAAAAACGTGGTCCAGGCAAAGCCGGCGCCAACGCCGAGCACGCCGCCGAGGATCGCGCCCAGAAACAGACCGGCGCATCCGGGCAATATGACTTTCATGAACTTTCTCCGGGTCCGAATTCATTCGAGCTTGGCAACAAACGCCGGCTTTGGCGAGAGTCCGAACCCGGATGGACCGCCGCCGCCGTTCGGCGCTAACATGCGCGGCGAGGCGTTATTTCCTTGAGCGAGACGCAATCCCACCATCTGCTGATCGCCGACGATCATCCGCTGTTCCGCGGCGCGCTGCGCGAGGCGGTTGCCGGACTGTTCGGCCGCGCCGACGTCGCCGAGGCCGGCACTTTCGAGGAGGTGAGCGAGCTCCTGGAGCGCGGCGACGACGTCGATTTGATTTTGCTCGACCTTTCGATGCCGGGCGTGCGCGGGTTTTCCGGGCTGATGTATTTGCGCGCGCAATACCCGAGCCTGCCGATCGTGGTGGTGTCGGCCAACGACGACCCGGCGGTGATCCGCCGCTGCATGGAATTCGGCGCGTCGGGTTTCATCCCGAAGACGCTCGGCACCGAGGCGATGCGGGCGGCGGTGGCGCGGGTGCTGCAAGGCGAGGTGTGGACGCCGCCGGACGTCGATCTCACCCGCCAATCCGACGCCGAGACCGCAGCGCTGATCGCGCGGCTGTCGACGCTCACCCCGCAGCAGGTGCGCGTGCTGATGATGCTGTCGGGAGGCTTGCTCAACAAGCAGATCGCCTTCGAACTCGGCGTGTCCGAAGCCACCGTGAAGGCGCACGTCTCCGCCATTTTGCAGAAGCTCGGCGTCGAGAGCCGCACGCAGGCGGTCATCGCCGCCGGCAAGATCGAAGCCGGCCAGTGGCCGCAGGTGCCGGCGCGCGAGAATTGATTATCCGCTACTCCGCCGCGATGCGCTGCACGCGCCACTGCGTCATCAGCGCGCGCAGGGATGCGGGCTTCACCGGCTTGTTGAGCAGATGAACGCCGGCGGCACGGGCTTCTTCGCGCACATGCACCGAGCGATCGGCGGTGACCAGGATGGTCGGCAAATCGTGGCCCTGCCGGCGGCGCAACTCCGCGATCGCGACCATGCCGTTGCCGCCGTCGAGATGGTAGTCGACCAGAAGGCCGTCCGGATCGAGCCCGCTGCCCTCGATCGCCGCCAGCGCTTCGGCAAGGTCCGCGGCCTTGAGCACGCGGCAGCCCCAGCCGCCGAGCAAAGTCTGCATGCCGTCGAGGATGGCGCGGTCGTTGTCGATGCAAAGCGCGACCGTGCCGGCCAGCTGCCCCGCGGCGGCCCGTTTCGGCACCGCTTGCACCACCACCGGCTGCACCGCCGCGGCGCTGGCGCGCTGGACTTCGACCGAGAAGCGCGAGCCGCGGCCGACATTCGACTTCAGTACCACTTCGCAATCAAGCACGCGCGCGATGCGCTCGACGATCGAGAGCCCGAGCCCGACGCCGCGCGCCACCCGCGCGCCCTGGTCGAGGCGGTGGAACTCCTTGAACACCGCGCGCCGCTTGGCTTGCGGAATGCCGATGCCGGTGTCGTAGACATCGATGCGCAGCCGCGCGCCGCGGCGCCGGCAGCCGATCAGCACGCTTCCGGTGGGCGTGTATTTGATGGCGTTCGAGACCAGATTTTGCAGCAGCCGCCGCAGCAGGCGCCGGTCGGAGCGCACCGACAACGAGCACGGCATGAACTTCAGGCCGAGGCCCTTCTCGCGCGCCAGCGGCGCGAACTCGACTTCCAGCCGTTGCAGCAATTCGTCGATGCGGAAATCGGTCATCTCCGGCTGCATGGCGCCGGTGTCGAGCCGCGAAATGTCCAACAGCGCGGCGAATATCTCCTCCACCGCCTCGAGCGAGGCATCGATGTTCTGCACCAGGTCGCCGTCCTCGCCCGCGCGCTGGCGCTCGATCAGGCTGGTCACGTAAAGCCGCGCGGCGTTGAGCGGCTGCAGGATGTCGTGGCTGGCGGCGGCGATGAAGCGCGTTTTGGAGACGTTGGCCTCGTCGGCCTCCGCCTTGGCTCGGCCAAGTTCGGCATTAAGCCGGGTCAATTCGCCGGTGCGCTCGCGCACGCGCCGCTCCAGCGTGGCGTTGGCTCGCTCGAGCGCCTCGGCGGCCTTTACGCTCGGGGTAATGTCGGTGAAGGTCGTGACCAGGCCGCCGTCGGGCATCCGGTCGGCGCGCACTTCGATCACCAGTCCGCGCTCGGCGAAGCGTTCGAGGAACGGCTCGGCCTCCGAAGTGTAGCGGGCGATGCGCTGCGCGACTTGCGCGTCGAGATCGTCGCTCGTTCCGGCGCCACGGCCGGCGAGATGGCGCAGGATTTCGTCGAGCGCGACGCCGATGCGCGTGAGCGCATGCGGCAAATCGAAAATCTCGCCGAATTGGCGGTTCCAGCATACCAGCGCCAGGTCCTTGTCGAAGATGGCGATGCCCTGGCGCACATGGTCGAGGGCCGTCTGCAAAATCTCGCGGTTGTAGTGGATGGCCGCGTTGGCGTCGTCCAAGAGCTTGAGCGCGGCCTTGGTCGAGACGGTGCGCTTGCGGAGCAGCAGCGAAAGCACCAGCCGCGAGGACGCGGCGCCGATCGCCGACGCCAGGAGATATTCGCCGTATTGCAGCAGCTGGAAGTCGGCCTCGGCCTGCGGCTCCAGCCCGATGCGCCGCGAGGCGGCGAAGCTCTTGAACGATTCCCGCGTGCGCTCCTCGCCGAGGTAGCGCGCGACCGTGGCGGTGAGCTCCTCGATCGTCACCGATGCGCGCCGCAAGCGGAAGCTCGGCGCCATCGGCGCAAGCGACGTCGGCACGAACACGTCGGCCTGCACGCGCTCGATCGCGCTCGGCCGGAAGCTGAACGAGCAGCCGATATAAAGCACGATGTTGACGACCAGGCTGAGCACGACGCCGTGCACCAGCGGCGGCAGTTCGAGCCCGAATAGCGCCTGCGGCCGCAGCCAGTCGAGGCCAAACGGCCCGACGTTGAGGATGTGCTCGCCGACCATGCCGGCATCGAGGATGCTCGGCAGCAACAGCGTATAGCCCCAGACCAGTATGCCGGCGGTCATGCCGGCGATGGCACCGGGCGCGGTGCCGCGCCGCCAGACCAGCCCGCCGAAAAACGCTGGCGTCAGCTGGGCGATGGCGGCAAACGACAATAGCCCGATCGAGGCAAGCTGCGCCGGCCCCGCCGAGCGATAGTAGATGTAGGCCAGCAGCAGGATCACGAAGATAGCGATACGGCGCACCGTCAACAGCTGAGCGCCGGCGTCGTGCGGCTCGCCGGCACGCGCGGCCCGCCGCTTGAGGATGAACGGCATGACTATGTCGTTCGACACCATGATCGCGAGCGCAACCGATTCGACGATCACCATGGCGGTCGCGGCGGACAGCCCGCCGACAAAGGCGATCAGCGTCAGCAACTCGGAATGCGCATGCAGCGGCAGCGCCAGCACGAACATATCGCCGTCGATGCCGCCGCCGCGGAACGTCAACAGCCCGGCCATCGCGATCGGCAGCACGAACAGATTGATCAGCACCAGATAGGCCGGGAACAACCAGGCGGCGCGGCGGATTTCGGCCTCGCTGTGGTTCTCGACCACGGCGACATGGAACTGCCGCGGCAGCAGCACGATCGCGAACAGCGACAGCACGGTAGTGGCGAAGAACGCCGTGAACGGCGGCACGCGGGTGAGGACGGCGGCGGTGTCGGGCTCCTTCAGCGATTGGCCAAGCAGCGGCAGCGGGCCGTGGAACATGACGAAGGTCACGAAGACGCCGACGACAAGGAAGGCGACGAGCTTGATGATCGATTCCGTCGCGATCGCCAGCATCAGGCCGTCCTGATGCTCGGTCGCGTCGATGTGACGGGTGCCGAACAGCACCGCAAAGGCGGCCATCAGCAGGGCGACGAACAGCGCGATGTCGCCGAGCAGCGGCTGCGCGGCAATACCCGCCGCCGGCGCGGCGGCCAGGATGGTGCCGACCGACGCCGATACTGCTTTGAGCTGCAACGCGATGTAGGGGATCATGCCGACGATCGCGATCAGCGCCACCGTCGCCGCCACCGCCTGGCTCTTGCCGTAACGCGCGGCGATGAAGTCGGCGATCGAGGTGATGTTCTGGCCTTTGGCGAGCCGCACGATGCGGATGATCAGCGGGTAACCAAGCCCGACCATCAGCACCGGCCCGATATAGATGGTGAGGAAGTCGAAGCCCGTGCGCGCCGCCACGCCGACCGAGCCGAAGAACGTCCACGAGGTGCAGTAGATGGCGAGCGACAGCGGATAGATCAGCAGCCGGGCGCGGCTGCTGCGCACCCATTCGTGCCGGCGGTCACCGTAGCTCGCTACCAGGAACAAAAACCCGATGTAGGCGAGCGCGATGACGACGATGACCCAGCCTTGCAGCATGGCGTTTCCCAAAGGCCGATTTGCAGGCGCTCATTTAAGGGCGCGCAGCGCCCGATTTCGCTTAAATCACCATAGTTTGGCGGGCCTGTCTACGCGGCGGGATTGCGCCAAAATCTTCCGCTGCCCGGCGCCGCTGCGGCGCCGGCAAAATTGTTTTTAGGATTGCCGCCGCCGGTTACCTCAGCGATCGCGCGCGCGATGTTACCTTCACCGCGAATCGTTTTGCGTCGCCAGCCGGCCGGAAACGCGAACCGGAGCGCGGATGAACGAAGTCTTCATTGTCGACGACGATCCGACGGTGCGTTCAGCGCTCGACCTGGTGCTGAGCGGCGAGGGCTTTGCGGTCACGAGTTTTGTCGAGGGCGAGACGTTCCTGTCCGCGGCGCGCGCGCGCATTCCGGGCTGCGTGCTGATCGACGTCCACCTGCCCGGCTGCTCCGGCCTCGACGTGCTCAAACGGCTCGATGCGCAGCATTATCCCGCACCCGTCCTGGTGATCTCCGGCCGCGGCGACATCCCGACCGCGATCGACGCGATCCGCAACGGCGCGCTCGATTTCATCGAAAAACCGTTCGACCCCGCGACCGTGGCGACGCGGGTGCGCGACGCGATCGAAGCGTGGCACAACCTCAACCGCGGCAACTCCATCCTCAGCCGCGATTTCCCCGGCCACGAGCGGCTCACCGCGCGCGAGCGCGACGTGCTGGAAAGGATCGCGCGCGGCGCATCGAACAAGGAGGCCGGACGGGAGCTCGGCATCTCGCCCCGCACCGTTGAAGTGCATCGCGCGCGCATCATGGAGAAACTCGCCGCCAAAAACGCCGCCGATCTCATGCGCATCGTATTGCGCGGCGAGCGCAGGCATTCGAACGGCGCAAAACCCGCAATGATTTGACGGCGCCCGGCGCAGCGCGCTTTCATGGCGTCGATGTTGCCCGCCTTGCCGCCGCTGCGGACGTTGCGCGAGCCCGCCGAAACGCTGTTGATTGCGCTCGCCGGCGGCGCTGCCTTCACGCTCGCCGGATTCCCCGCCGGCCTCATCTCCGGATCGGTGCTCGCGGTGGCGGCCGCCGCATTGTTCGGACGCCCGGTCAGGGTGCCGATCCTGCTGGCGCGCGTCTGCTATGTCATTGTCGGCATCCTGCTCGGCGCCGTCGTGACGCCGCAAACGGTCAAGGGCTTCATCACCTGGCCGGTCAGCGTCGCGCTCCTCGTCGTGGCGTCGGTCTGCATGATGATCGCAACCACGAGCTATCTACGCGTGGTGCACCGCTGGGACCGGCTCTCCGCGCTGATGGGCGCGAGTCCGGGGTCGATGGTCCAGGTGATCGCGCTTTCGACCGAGCTTGGCGCCGATCTGCGCGCGGTCGCCATCGTACAGACCACCCGCGTGCTGCTGCTGACGGTGGGTATCCCCGGCGGACTGGCGCTGTTCGGACTGGTCGCGCCGGCAATCCCGACGGCGCGCGGGCCGGCCGGCCCGTCCTCGCTCGCCGAACTCGCAATCGTCGTCGCGGTCTCGGCCGCCGCTGCGCTGGCGGTGGCGCGGTTACGGTTTCCCGGCGGGCTTCTGTTCGGCGCCATGGCCGGGTCGGGCGTGCTGCACGGCACCGGCCTCGTGGTGGCGGTGCTGCCGTGGTGGATCGGCAGCTTCGCGGTCGTCGTGCTCGGCGCGGTGGTCGGTTCGCGCTTTGCCAACACGACGTTCCGGCTGATCGTCGGCTATCTCGGCGCTGCGTTCGGCTCGTTCGCGCTATCGCTATCGATCGCTACCGTGTTCGCGCTGATCGTGACGCACTTCTTTCCGTTCCCGATCGCCAATGTGGTGGTCGCGTTCTCGCCGGGCGCGCAGGACACCATGATGGTCCTGGCGCTCGCTTTGCACCTCGACCCGGTGTTTGTCGGAGCGCATCACATCGCGCGCTTTCTGGTGGTGACGTTCTCGGTGGCGATCGCCGCGCGGCGGATCGCCAGGCAGGAAGCGACGGCCGGGATGGAAAGCCGCTAGAATTATTCCGCCGCGAGCGCGCGTTCCTTGAACGGCAGCCCGAGCTTCTGCCAGACCTCGACCAAAGCCTCCGCCAGCGCGTCGATCAGCCCGTCGTCGTGGTATGGGCTCGGCGTAATGCGCAGCCGCTCCGAGCCCTTCGGCACGGTCGGATAATTGATCGGTTGGATGTAGATGCCGCGGTCGGCCAGCAGGAGATCGCTCGCCGCCTTGCAGCGTTCCGGATCGCCGACGAAAACCGGAACGATATGGGTCGCGCTCGTCATCACCGGCAGCGCGGCGGCGGCGAGCACCGCCTTGGTGCGCGCGGCGCGTTCCTGATGACGCTCGCGTTCCCAGTGCGACGTCTTGAGATGGCGGATGGCGGCGGTTGCGGCCGCGCAAACGGCCGGCGGCAGCGCGGTGGTGAAGATAAAGCCTGGCGCGTAGGACCGCACGGTGTCGATCAGCGCGCTTGAACCGGCGATATAGCCGCCGAGGCAGCCGAATGCCTTGGCGAGCGTGCCCTCGATCACGTCGATGCGGCTCATGGCGCCGTCGCGCTCGCTGATGCCGCCACCGCGCGGGCCGTACATGCCGACCGCGTGGACTTCGTCGACATAGGTCATGGCGCCGTAACGCTCGGCCAGATCGCAGATCCGGTTTACCGGGGCCACGTCGCCGTCCATGGAATAAAGGCTCTCGAACACGATCAGCTTCGGCCGCTCCCGGTTGGCCGCCGCCAACAGCGATTCGAGATGCGCCATGTCGTTGTGACGGAAAATGACCTTCTCGGTGCGCGCCTGCCGCACGCCCTCGATCATCGAATTGTGGTTCATCGCGTCCGACAGCACCAGGCAGTTCGGCATCAATTTCGCAAGCGTGGAGATTCCGGTTTCGTTGGAGATGTAGCCGGAGGTGAAGACCAGCGCCGCTTCCTTGCCGTGCAGGTCGGCGAGCTCGCGCTCAAGCTCGACCAGCGGGTGATTGTTGCCGGCGATGTTGCGGGTGCCGCCGGCACCGGCGCCCATGCGGGTCGCCGTCTCGACCAAGGCACCGATGACTTTCGGATGCTGCCCCATGCCGAGGTAATCGTTCGAGCACCAGATCACGACATTCTTCGGACCCTGCGGCGAGTGCCAGATCGCGTGCGGGAAACGGCCGGCGATCCGCTCCAGATCAGCAAAAACGCGATAACGCCGCTCGCTTCGCAACCGGCCGAGCGCGTCGGTAAAATAGGTTTGATAATCCATGAAGTTACCGCATTCGGACGGCCGCAGGGCTCAGCCGCAGCTATCTTTTAGAGCGGTTCCAGCCTGATTGTCGAGGCGCTTGTCGGCGTAAAATAGTCGCGCCGCATTGCGCCGGATCAAATCCGCCGGGGATACGCCGATCGCTGCATTTACGCGGCCTGCGATCGCCGCGGTGCCAACTTGAATCAAAGTCTCCGCGCAACCAATTACCATTAAACGGACAGGCGGGGAGACAGCCATGAAAGTCTGCGTTTTGGGATCGGGCGACGTCGCCAAGGTGCTCGCCGGCGGATTTATCAAGCACGGGCATCAGATCATGCTCGGCACGCGCGACACCGGCAAGCTCAAGGATTTCCTCGCCCAGCATCAGGGCGCGCAAGCGGGCAGCTTTGCCGACGCCGCAAAGTTCGGCGAAGTAGTCGTGCTTGCGGTCAAGGGCACCGTCGCAGCCGACGCACTCAAGGCTGCTGGCGCTGCCAACCTGGCAGGCAAGCCGGTGATCGACGCGACCAACCCGATCGCGGACGCGCCGCCGGCCAACGGCGTGCTGAAATATTTCACCAGCCTCGATCAATCGTTGATGGAGCGGTTGCAGGCCGCGTTCCCGGACGCGCATTTCGTCAAGGCCTACAACTCCGTCGGCAACGCCCGGATGATCAATCCCGAATACAAAGGCGGCAAGCCAACCATGTTCATCTGCGGCAACGACGACAAGGCCAAGGCGACGGTGCGCCAGATCAACGATCAGTTCGGCTGGGAGACCGCCGACATGGGCAAGGCGGAAGCCGCCCGCGCGATCGAGCCTTTGTGCATGCTCTGGTGCATCCTCGGCTTCACCAACAACGAATGGACGCACGCGTTCAAGCTGCTCCACAAGGAGTGAGCAGCGTTGGCGTTCCCCGACAACGGCTGCATCGCCGTCGTCACCGGCGCCAATCGCGGCATCGGCTTCGAGATTTGCCGGCAGCTGGCGGCGCGCGGAGCCCGCGTCGTGCTCACCGCGCGCAAGAAGGACGCCGGCGCCGAAGCGGTGAAGAAACTTGCCGCGCAGAAGCTTGCCGTCGCGTTCCATCCGCTCGACGTCACCGACGATAAAAGCATTGCGGCTCTGCACGATCATCTGCGGGGACGATTACGGCGGGCTCGACGTCTTGATCAACAATGCCGGTATCATCGCCAAAGGCGGAGCGCCGGCGCTGAAGGTCGATCTGGCGACCATCCGCGCGACGCTCGAAACCAACGCGCTCGGTCCGCTGCATGTGGCGCAGGCGCTGTCGCCGCTGCTCAAGCGCGGCAAATCCGCGCGCATCGTCAATATGTCGAGCGGGATGGGCGAGCTGACGGATAACAGCAGCGGCGCTCCGCCTATCGCATCTCGAAGACCGCGCTCAATGCCGTCACCGCGATATTAGCGGGCGAATTGCGCGGCGCCGTCGCAGTCAACTCGGTCTGTCCGGGCTGGGTGAGGACCGACATGGGCGGATCCAGCGCCACGCGCGGGGTCGCCGAAGGCGCCGAAACCGCGGTCTGGCTCGCGCTCGACGCGCCGCAAAAGCTGACGGGAAAATTCATCCGCGACCGCGAAGTCATCCCGTGGTGAGAGCCGCAACAATTCGGCCGTCGTAGATTTTGCGCGAGGCCGCACCCGCGTCGCGGGAAGCAGCACGTCGAACGTCAAGGCAACGCACTTGAGAGTTCAGCGCAGACAGCGGTCGGCCACCGACACGCCGGAACAAACCTCCTACGTGTTCTACGGAACAACCGCCAACGGCTTGCTGGTGGTGCTCGGAAGCTACAACGGCGGCGGCTCCGGCACTTTTTTTACGCTGCACATTCTCGACGTGACGGCCGGCGCCGGCTTTGACATTGAGGGAAAACGCTACCAGCGCATCAACCTGACCAATATCCGCAGCGTCGTTCTGGGAGACCGCTGGCAAGGCGAATTGAGAATTTCCGGCAATGCCGTGAAGATCATTTACCACGCGCAACGGACCGGCCGATGACAGCGCGCGGCCGGCCGTCACCATCGTGGCGGAGCGCCCATGAACACGAGAGCGCGGGCTTGCGGCTGAATTGACAATCGGCGTGGTGCTGCCGCTCAGGATTGAACTGAGGACCTCTCCCTTACCAAGGGAGCCGGAATAATCGAAATCAAACACTTAGATGCTATGACCTTGACCCATATCAACCAAGACTCGACCGGCACGACGCCCCAAAAATGTCCGGCAATCCACAGCACGCCACATGACAGAAAGATCGCCAATTGAATATCGGCGTCCTTCAAGATCGGAACCCATTTCGGGTCTGCATCGAAAGGCGGCATCGTCGAGTAGCGCCTTCACATACAGGTCACGGTACGAGTACGCCTTGGTCCCCCGAATAGGGCAGAATGCAACCACCGGCGCGCCGCACGGTGAACCTCACGGAAACGCGCTGGTCTTTTTGAAGATCGTAAGCACTTTTCGGGTCGCTCAGCGTTACGCCTACGTCATACGACAACGTCGAGGGCAACACTCTAATCAAAACCTCTCCCCCGCTCACTTTTGAGATTGTCCCACTCACGGTCATCTGCTTGCCCTTATATTTGGCTTCGAATATGTCGGCTTTCTTTTCATCACTATACTTACTGTCACATCCAGTCTCGCCGAGCATGGCCGTAAATCCAACGGTGTCTGATTGCGCCATCGCTGGGGCGGATGGTGCAGGCGGCGGGGTGTGTGCGGGCGGTTGCACTTGCGCTACAGGCGGGGGCGCGTAGGCCGGCGGGTACGCGGGCGGCGGATCATACGCCGGTGCCACGTAAGCCGGCGGGTATGCTGGTGGCGGCATTTGTGCGACGGCCGGCGGCGGCGCGAGCGGCGTACATTGCTGCGCAGCAACGTCGTACATCTGGCCTAGCGATTGGCAATAGCCCGGCGTCGGGTGAGGGACGAAACTGCCTGTGTCGTACATATAGCCGGGCCGAGCGCACGCGCCCGCCGCCAACGCGACTAGGATCACAGCATGTCTCACAAGCGCAGCCCCGCAGGAACGCCGCAAGCGTCATCCTACCGGCAACAGCAATCTCCGGCAACGCCCGGATGTGGTATGATTGGCGCGACTCAGCGGAGTATAAGGTCATGAGCATAACCATTCCGAAAAGCCGCAAACTCGAATTCGAGAACCGCTTAATGGATCATCAGCGCGCCCACAATCGAGGGCAGTTCGGTGTGAGCGTGATCCTTGGCGCGACCAGTGAGGACCTTGCTGGCAACATCACTTATTTCTCTTTGCCGGATCAGGTTGTCGTGCCGATCCTAAAAAGCAGCGGAATTCCTTACAGAGTGAATTAACGCCAAGGCGCCGCACAAGATCGGCGCTGATCCGCCGTTGCGCTTCACGCATCGCGGCGCCACATCGCGAGCGCGGGGAAGTCCGCGCCATCCTGCAAAGAAATTACAGTGCGCTGATCTTGTCCACCCACGTTTTCAGCTTCTTGATGGAAAAGCCCTTGCCGTAATCGTCGCCCGTGGTCACTTCATCGCGACCGAACAACGCCTCGCTGATCTTTTCCGGGCAGTCAAGATCGCGCAGCCGGTCCTTGGCGCGATGGCGGAGCGAGTACAGGACCTTTTTCGGGTCGGTGATCTTGACCGTCTCGCGCAGGAATTCAGTGAAGCGATGCGACGCGCTCGACGGCAAGCCCTCAAACAATGGCCTTTTGATCTTCGCGGGCAGGTACGGCAACACGCTCTTGGGGAGCGGCACGCGGCGCAAGCTGTTCTCAGTCTTGTTGCCGACGATGACGAAGCGCGGCCCGCCGTTATGCGGTTCCTCGCCCTTGATCTGGAATGCTTCGCTTAGGCGCATTCCCGTGCCCTCCAAAAGCCGGAACAACAACTGATCGGACTCACTAAGCCCGCCGAGCTTCGCCTTGCACGCTTTAAGGTCCGCATCGTCGAGCGGCTTGCGTTTTGCGGCGTGCGTCTCTTGCGGCGTCCGCTGCGGCACGATCCCGGAGAACGGGTTGACCATGGTATCGGGCAGTTTCTTTTCATCAATCGAGAACTGCACCATGGCCGACAGCCACATGATCTTCTTTTGCATCGACGGATAGCTAAGCCCCTCCGCCGTGTAGTGCTTGACCAGTAAGCGGCCGTCGCTACGGTCACATTTTTCCAACGCCTTGCCCTCAGTCAACGTCCGAAACAAATCCCATACCACTTGCGCCTCTTTGCGGGCATAGCCATCAAGGCCACGACCCTTGCGCGCACCGCTGTCAATGTAGGTTTGGAAAAGCACGTCATCGCTGGTCTTAGCCGCGACGGTCGGACGTGCTACCGGGCCAAATTCCTCGCCTTCCGCATTGAGCAAGGCTTGGACCACGCCATAGACGGTCAACGGATCACGACTCACCAAGCGATGCGCGATCCCGCCATTCGGCTCTTGCTTAACGATCGCGCCGTTGTGGCCAATGTGGATAAGCTCTTTGTCGGTGGCGATGATCTTGCCGCCATCCTCGCCGACGTGCTCGCGGCCCGGTTCCATTTTGTGCTGCCATACCGTCTCGACACGCGGTCGAGCGGCCAGCAAGCGCGCCTTGTGTTCTGTGATTAGCGGCCCGGCTTTAACTTCGGCTTCGCGCCGGTCATTGGTGTGGAGCGATTGAACGAAGCGGCGGCCGTTTTCGTCGCGCAATCGCACATAGAAATTCTGCGACTGCGGACGTTGGAAAATCCAGTCTTGTTTGCGTGCCATGCTCCGATAGTAATGGTGACAGGCATTGGTGACCAGTGAAAGGTGACAGTAATTGGTGACAGGGTTAAAAGCAAGGAAATGCCCATTCTATAGGGCTTTTAGTGGTGCTGCCGCTCAGGATTGAACTGAGGACCTCTCCCTTACCAAGGGAGTGCTCTACCACTGAGCTACGGCAGCGAACCTATCGGCCGGGCGCGCCGCACACGGCCGGCGCGACGCGAGCCGCAATAAAAAACGCGGCGATCCTTGCCATAGGGGCGCTGGGCGCGCAACCTCCCGCGCGACATTGCCGGCCGGGTTTTTCTGCAATCCGGACAACAACGGGGGAGACCATGCCAAGACCGGCGGCGATCGCAAAATGGCATGCCGTCGCGGCGCACAACGACATCGCCGCGCTCGAGGAATTGCTGGCGGACGATGCGCGCTTTCTTTCGCCCGTCGTCTTTAAGCCGCAAGTCGGCAAACCGCTGGTGGCAAAGTATCTCAAGGCGGCGCTGCGGGTGCTCAAGAACGAAACGTTCGCCTACCGCAACGAATGGATCGGCGAAACCTCGGCGGTGCTCGAATCCGAGGTACTGATCGACGGGATCGCGGTCAACGGCATCGACATGATCGCCTGGAACGGCGATCAAAAAATCACGGAATTCAAGGTCATGATCCGTCCGCTCAAAGCCATCAACCTGATCCATCAGCTGATGGGATCGATGCTGGAGACAATGGCCTGAGCGTCAAAACTCCGTCGCGAGCTTGTCCAGTCCCATGACATGGGCGAGGCTGCGCACCTCGTTCTTCTGCTCGTCGGAAAAACTCATCAGCAAAGGGATGGCGGCGGATTTGAGCCCCTGCACTTCCGCGCTGTCGGCGTCGAGCGACGCGACCTCGGCATTGGCCGGTGCGCCATGCCGATGCGCGAAGCGTTCCTTGGCATAGGCGATATTGCGAAGCGCCGCTTCGACCGCGGGCCACATGCGCGCCTGCTCGGCCGTCAAGTGCAGCCGTTCCTTGATTCTGGCGATCTGCGCGTCGTTGAGCAGAAAGCCCGGCCGGCTGGCGTGGTGCGGGGCGGCGGGAGCCGGCGGTGATTTGGGCTCGGCGCGCGGCGGCGTCACAGCTGTCGGCCTGGCCTCGGGCTGCGGCGCGGCAGCGGCTTCCGGCGGCGCAAGCGCGGCGACAGTCTCCTGCGGCAGTGCCGCCGGCGCGACAACGATGGGCGTCATCGGCTGCGGACTCAACAGCGCCAGCCGCGCCTGCTTGAGCGCCGTCGTGCTGACCGTGCCGGTCGGCATGTCGGCCGCTGCATCCACGACCGGCGCATCGGCCGGGGTCTCCGGGAAGCGCAGCGCAACATTTTGCGAGGCTGAGAGATCGCCGGCGGGCATCGCGCCGTGCCAGCCGCCGAGCAGGTAACCGGCGAAGCCGGCGACAAGGAGCGAGATCCAACGGCCGCGCCTGTCTGCCCGAACACGACGCATGTGCAACGCCCCCGTCCCCGCACGCTTACGGCCCTAGTTCCTTTCAAATGAAGCTTAATTTATGTCTAACGGGCGAATTTTTGCTGGCGGATCAAGACCTGGCGCGGGCGGCGGAACAACAAAAAAGGGCCGCATCGCTGCCGGGCCCCTGGAACTTTGTTCCGCTGATTGAAGGAGCGCGGTCAGGCCGCCTCTTCCTCGACCACGGTATCTTCGTCGGCTTCCGGCTTCGGTCCGCGATGCGGGCCCTTGGCGAGCGCGGCCTCGATCTCCTTGATCGCTTCCGTCTCGGTGAGCCGCTGCACGGCCGCGACCTCGCGCGACAACCGGTCGAGCGCGGCTTCGTAAAGCTGCCGTTCGGAATAGGACTGCTCCGGCTGCGACTCCGAGCGGAAGAGATCGCGCACGACCTCGGCGATGGCGACGATGTCGCCAGAGTTGATCTTGGCTTCGTATTCCTGCGCCCGGCGCGACCACATCGTCCGCTTGATGCGCGCACGGCCCTTGAGCGTCTCCAGCGCCCGCTTGACCGTGGGCGTTTCGGCGAGCTTACGCATGCCGACGGAAGCGATCTTCGAGGTCGGCACCCGCAACGTCATCTTGTCCTTGACGAAGTTGATGACGAACAGCTCAAGCCGCGCTCCAGCGACCTCTTGCTCCTCGATCGCAACGATCTGGCCCACGCCATGGGCCGGATACACGACGAACTCGTTGGTCTTGAAGCCTTGCCGCTGTGTAGTCTTCTTCGCGTTCATTCCCAAAGTAACTCCTTCCGCTTCCGGCTTGCGCCGGACGGCGGCTTTTGCGGCGCCGGCCCTTCCCCGGGTCGTTTGCCGCGTGGATTGCGTTGGCCTGCGGCTGGCGCCAGAGGCCGGTTTTTTTGCCTTCCGGCTCATGCCGGCCGTGCCCTTTTTTGCACGATGACGACGAGTTTTATCTGCCACTGCTCTCGCGTGGGTCGCACGCCTCTTTTTGACGGTTCCTCGGTAACGCCCCGGAAAAATAAGCTCCCCGAGTGAGGGAGCGGCATACCGGGGGTGTTTTTCATTATGTAAATGGCTTTATATCACATTTTCAGCCAAAATCAAAGCGTTATGGCGCCGCAAGAAGGTCGCAACGCCGGAAAAAGGTTAAAGGCGGAAATCCAGCGCCGGTTCAGTCGCCCGTTCCCGGATTCGGCGAAAAATGCTGCTCGAACTTACCGGTTACGCCCTCCCACGTCTTGGCATCGGCGGGGGGCTCCTTTTTGGCCGTGATGTTGGGCCAGACCTTCGCGAATTCGGCGTTGACGGTTAGCCACTTCTCCACGTTGGGCTCTGTATCGGGCTTGATCGCGTCTACCGGGCATTCGGGCTCGCAGACGCCGCAATCGATGCACTCGTCGGGATGGATGACCAGCATATTTTCGCCCTCGTAGAAGCAATCCACGGGGCACACTTCAACGCAGTCCATGTATTTGCATTTGATGCAATTATCGTTGACGATATAGGTCATCTGCTCACTCTGACGTCAGCCCTCAGCGAGCCTTGCTCCTACCGCATGGCCCATAGGGGCGCAAGGTTTCGCCACTGCGCGAGATGCCGCGCGCTCGGCGGCTATTTCAAGTCAATTTCCTCATAGAGATTTGCGCCGGCGGCGGCCGGCCCGCGACGCTCGATGAACGCTGTCACCTTGAAAACCCGCACGCGGCGGTCGAGCGCCACGGTGATCACATCGCCTCGCCGCACCGTGCGGCCGGGAGCCCGGATGCGCGCGCCGTTGACCCGCACGTAACCCGTATTCGCCAGCGCCGCCGCGGCGCTGCGCGTGCGCACCAGCCGGGCATGCCACAGCCATTTGTCGACGCGCTGGCGCGCGCGTTCCGGCGGCGAGACACTCGCCATGCGCTAGCGGCGCTCCTTGGCATCCGCCTCGAGCTGCGCCTTGAGCGCCGCAAGCTTGGCGAATGGCGAATTCGGATCGGGCGCTTTCTCGCGCTCGCGGCGGTCGCTTCGATCGCGCCGCTCGCTGCGTTCATGCCGCGCGGTGTGCGCCGGCGGCCGCTCGCGCCGCGGACGGTCGAAGCGCTGCTCCCCGCCGTGTTGGCGGCGATGCCGCCCATGGCCTCCCGGTTTGGACTTGCCCGCCGGCTCGGCGGACTCGGCCGGAGCCGCTTGCGGCGCGGTCGAGGGCTGCTCGGTGGCGGCCGCCTGCTCGACCGGCTTGGCGGAATGCTTGCCAGCATCGCGGTGGCGCCCGCGTGGACGACGCCGACCCTCCGCGCGTCCTTCCCGCCCCGGCCGCCACACTTCGATCAGCGCCGGTTCGGCGGCGGGGGGTGCATGCTCGCTTGCCGGCGGCGGCGCTTCGGCGGCGACCTCCGCCGGCCCTGCCGCGGCTTCCGGCGTTTCGATTGCGGCAGTCTCGAGAGCCAAGTCAGGCACCAGCGAGGAGGATTCGGGCGGCGCAACTGGAACGTCGGTCGCTTCGGCTGCCGGCGCTTCCGCATGATCGGGCGCCACCGTTACCGCCACCTCGGCGGCAGGCGCCGGCGCGGCCGGCTCCAGCGGTTTCGGCCGCCGCTCCATGCGATAGCCGAGCGAGCGCAGGATCGAGGCGAAATCTTCGCCGGAGGCGCCGATCAGCGACGTCATGGTGTTGACCACGGTGAAGCCGCCGCCGGCGAACGCGCCCGGCGGTTTCGCACCGGCGGCTCCTTCGCGCCAGGCAAGCGCCGGGCGGATCTGATCCGCCAGCCGCTCAAGAATATCGACGCGGACGGCGCGCTCGCCGCACACGCGATAACCGACCGCGCGATAGAGCGCGGCGTCGGTCTCCCGCTTGACCGGAATCGAGGTGCGGCCGCCGCCGGCAAGATGCAGTAGATCGTCGAGGCCCTGGCTTTGCGGACCGTCATGGGCGAGCGCGAACAACTGGGCCGCCAGCGCCCGCGGCGCCGGCTTGAGCAGGAGCGGCAGGTAGATGTGATAGGCGCCGAAGCGGACGCCATATTTGCGCAGCGTCGCCCGCTCGGATTGCTCCAGCCCCTTCACTTCGTCGGCAACGCGCGCACGATCGAGCACGCCGAGCGCCTCGACCAACTGAAAGGCGACGCCACGCGCGATGCCGCTGATGTCGGCCGCGGCGGAAAGCCCGAACAACGGGCCGAGCAGTTTTTCGATGTGCGCCTTGAGCCATTTATCGAGCCGCGCCTCGACCGCCTCGCGCGGCGCGCCGGAGAGATGCTCGTCGGCGACGATGCGAACGCGCGGCCGCAGCACTTCTTCGCCCGCGGTGAGCCTGCCGACCGCGGCGCCGGTCCAGCGGACCGTGCAGTCGGCGGCGAGCACGAATTGTTCGTCCGGCGCCTCGGCCAGCCGCGCGGCGCGCGCGGCGATCTCGCCGGCGAGCGCCTTTTGCCCGGCATTCAGCAGCGCCTTGGCTTCCGATCCGCCAGAGGACGCGTCCGGTACGAACACGAAGCCATCGAGCCGGCCGATAGCGTGGCCTTCGACCATGACCTCGCCGGTCTTGCTCATTTCCGCATCGAGCTGCGCGTTCTCGCGCAGCCGCCGCATCAGGACGCTGGTGCGGCGGTCAACGAAACGCTCGGTCAGCCGCTCGTGCAGCGCACCGGAGAGCTTGTCTTCGACGGCGCGCGTCACCCCTTGCCAATGTTCCGGATCGGCCAGCCAGTCCGGGCGGTTGGCGGCAAAGGTCCAGGTCCGAATGTGGGCGATGCGGTTCGAGAGCGTGTCGATGTCGCCGTCGGTCCGATCGGCCAGCGCTACCTGCTTGGCGAACCAGTCACTCGGGATGGCTCCCTCGCGCTGCATGAAACCGTAGAGACTGACCGCCAGTTCCGCGTGGGTCGCCGGCGCGATCTTGCGGTAATCGGGAACCTGGCAGACGTCCCATAGCCGCGCGACGTCGGCGGCGGTGCGGGTGAGTGCGCGCACCTCATCTTCGCGCGCGGCATGATCGAGCACGAGGATATCCTCGGCGACCGGCGCGCGGGTCAGCGTGTTCTCGGTCGGCGCGGCAGCGAGCGTCGCCTGCAATGCGCCGATCGAGGAGAAATCGAGATCGGTATTGCGCCATTGCACGATCTTGACCGGCTCGAAGGTGTGCGATTCCAGCGCCTGCGCCAGCTCGGGCTCGAATGGCGGGCAGCGCCCGGTGGTGCCGAAACTGCCGTCGCGCATCGCGCGTCCGGCGCGGCCGGCGATCTGGGCGAGCTCGGCCGGCGAGAGCTTGCGAAACTGATAGCCGTCGAACTTGCGGTCCGAAGCGAACGCGATGTGATCGACGTCGAGGTTAAGCCCCATGCCGACGGCGTCGGTCGCCACCAGATAATCGACCTCACCGGCCTGATAGAGCGCGACCTGCGCGTTGCGGGTGCGCGGCGACAAGGCGCCGAGCACCACCGCGGCGCCGCCGCTCTGGCGGCGAATGAGCTCGGCGATGGCGTAAACCTCCTCGGCCGAGAACGCGACGATGGCCGAGCGGCGCGGCAGCCGCGTCAATTTCTTTTCGCCGGCGAAGCTCAACGTCGAGAGCCGCGGGCGGCTTACCATGCTCACGCCGGGCAATAGCCGCTCCACGATTCCCCGCATCGTGGCCGCGCCGAGCACGAGGGTTTCCTCGCGGCCGCGCCGGTGCAGGATGCGGTCGGTGAAAACGTGGCCGCGTTCGAAATCGGCGGCGAGCTGGATCTCGTCGACGGCGAGGAACGCGACATCGAGATCGCGCGGCATGGCCTCGACAGTGGCGACCCAAAAGCGCGGATTGGGCGGCTTGATCTTCTCCTCGCCGGTGATCAGCGCCACTGCGTCGACGCCGACCCGTTCCACCGCGCGGTTGTAGACCTCGCGCGCCAGAAGCCGCAGCGGCAGACCGATCAGACCGGAGGAATGCGCCAGCATCCGCTCGATGGCGAGATGGGTCTTGCCGGTATTGGTCGGCCCCAGCACGGCGGTAACGCCGGCGCCGCGGGCGCGCGCGTCACGGTTGGTGGAAGGGGAGAAGGAGATCGGCATCAATGGCCCGGACCGCCGTGGAAGCCGGCGGCTAACTCCGCATCTGTATCACAACAGCACGCTGGAAAGCCCGTCGGACAGGCGGGAAAGCCCTGTGCTTAAGGTGTGGAACGAGTCTGGAACAAATCGCGGCCGAATCGGCGACTCGCGCGATGTTCGTGTTCGTTCACCGCGAGATATGGCCCCGGCCTTCATACTCAATACCAGATCGGGTGTCCGCGCCGACATTTGGCTGCCTGTTTTAGCCGCAAATCCGTTAATGCGCCGCCGGTGAGATTCTGCCTGCGAGTCAAGAGAGGGGTGCCTGTGGATAACGGGGACAGCGCGGAGCGCATTGGATCGGACACCGCGGCCGTCTACCTGGCACGTCCGCTGCAATCACTGCGTCTTCACATTAGCCGCCGCATGCGGCGGTTTGGCGACGGAAATGAATTGCGTCGCCTGCAGCACGCCGGTGCCGACCGGCGTCGGCAACGAAAAACGGTACGGCACGACCACCCGCGTGCCGGCGATCGGCGCCAGCCAGACTTCGGCGTCGCGGATCCCGGCGAGATATTTGATCGCGTAACGATCCGGCACGTAACCGGAGATCGGGATGAAATACACCGCGCAGACCACCACCGGTCCCTGGTAGCCGTTGTCCGCTTTGACCGTGTCCATGCGCTTGAACTCGCTGCGCAGGTCGAAGCGCATGCGGCCGTCGAACACGGCGACCTTGCGGCCGCAGGCATGCGGCGATAGCGGATCGCCGCTGCCGCCCACCACGTTGAGCGTCGATGTCATCGGATCGAGCACGTTGCGGCGATCGCCTTCGGTGACCGGAATGCGGTCGGGATTGGGCCCGATCGGCGGCTCGACCGAGAAGTCTTTGACGTTGCTGCCGGTGAACGCCATCCGCACTTCATCGATGCGCTTGCCGTTGTTGATGGTCGAGACGTAGGTCGTCGGCACCGGTTGCCCGGCGCTCAACGTGCCTTGCGAGACGCTCGTGCCGTGCCCGCCGGCGAAAACCCGCAGCAGACCGGTCGTGCCGCCGGTCGCCGACGCGGAAAACTGATCCTCGGAAATTTCGATGACCCAGTTGCCGCGGCCGATCGGAATGCCCGCCAGACTCGCGGTGTATTCGGCTTCGAGCCGCCCCTGCGCGGCGGCGACATGCATGGCGTCGGCCCCAATGTCCGCCGCCATGACGAAAACCGCCGCGGCGAGCGCGGCAGGTCGGACGATCCGGATGGGCAGTGTCGGCAGACTTAGCACGGCGGCGACGGCTCCCAGGGTGACTGAGGAAAGGACCTTAGATCATGCGGCCAATGAGCAAGCGCCCGAATAGCCGCGGCAAGCTGATAAACTAAACGACGGATATTGTCTTGTCGGAGAATGTGCCGTTTGTGTGATTGGCAAATGCCCCCAAAGCATCGCCTGCCGTTGGTCGGCGACAAGAGGCTTTGCTTGACGCTTTTCGGCACGATCTTTATAGGTCCGCAACCTTGACGGGCCCTGACGGGCCGCCGCGCTGCATGCGCGGGCTTTTAATCGAATTGCAGGCGGGATTTCAGACCATGTCATGGCGTTGCGAACTGACCGGCAAAACCCGGCAGATCGGGCACAAGGTGAGCCACTCGAACCGCAAGACCAAACGGCGGTTCCTGCCCAATCTGCTCAACGTCACGCTCTTGTCCGACGCACTCGACCGCCGGGTGCGGTTGCGCATTTCCGCCAAGGCGCTCAAGACCGTCGACCATCGCGGCGGGCTCGACGCTTTTTTGCTCAAGGCCAAGAACAGCGAACTCTCGCCGCGCGCGCTCGATCTCAAGCGGGCGGTCGCCAAGAAGCGCGCCGCCGCGGCGTAAATCGCCTATCGCAGATACATGTTGAGCCAGTCGAGCGTGCGCTGCCAGGCGAGCTTGGCGGCGCCTTCGTCGTAACGCGGCGTGGTGTCGTTGTGGAAGCCGTGATTGGCGCCGGCATACACGTAGCCGGCATGCGTCACATGCGCGTCGGTGAGCGCCGCGTCGTAGGCCGGCCAGCCTGACGTGATGCGGGTGTCGAGTTCGCCGTAATGGGCAAGCACCGGCGCCTTGATCTTCGCCGCGTCGGCGGCGTTCGGCTGGACGCCGTAGAACGGCACGGCGGCCGCGAGTTCCGCGCCCATGCGCACCGCCAGCTGGTTGGAGACGCCGCCGCCGTAACAAAAGCCGATCGAGGCTGCCTTGCCGGTGCAATCCGGACGCGCCTTTAGCCAGCCGGCGGCGGCGAGAAAATCCTCAAGCATTTTGCCGCGATCAAGCTGGGCGAACAGCTGGCCGCCTTTTCCATCGTCGCCGGGATAACCGCCGAGCGAGGTCAGCGCGTCGGGAGCGAACGCCATGAAATCGGCGACCGCCAGCCGCCGCGCCACGTCCTGGATGTATGGATTGAGCCCGCGATTTTCGTGCACAACGAGAACGCCGGGAAGTTTCCCGGCGTTCGCCGGGCGCGCCAGATAGCCCTTGATGCTGCCATTGCCGAGCGGCGACGGCACATTTGCCCATTCGGTTTTGATCCGTTTGTCGTCCGGCTGCACCTGGATCGCCCAGGCATAGTTCGGCTTGAGCATTTCGAACAAGGCGGCGGCGGTCAGACCGCCGACAGCGAATTTTTGCGCGCCGTCGAAAAAATCGCGGCGGCTGATCTCGCCGTGCACGTAGCGGTCGAACAGTTGCAGCAGGGCTTGAGGGAATTCCGATGCTGTCTTTCGTTCCATCGGATCATTCCCTTCTTACGCGTCCAATCGCCGCCGCGGACGCGCCGGGCGGCGCACGACCTCCTCGGCCGGGCTTTCGCCGAACAATTCGGCGAGCTTTTCGGTCATGACGCCGCCAAGCTCCTCGGCGTCGACAATGGTCACCGCACGCCGGTAGTAGCGCGTGACGTCGTGGCCGATGCCGATGGCGATCAGTTCGACCGGCGAGCGGGTCTCGATGTCCTCGATCACCCAGCGCAGATGGCGCTCAAGATAATTGCCCGGATTGACCGAGAGCGTGGAGTCGTCGACCGGCGCGCCGTCCGAGATCATCATCAGGATCTTGCGGGTCTCGGCGCGCGCCAACAGCCGTTTGTGCGCCCAGTCGAGCGCTTCGCCGTCGATATTCTCCTTGAGCAAGCCCTCGCGCATCATCAGGCCGAGGTTTTTGCGCGCGCGCCGCCACGGCGCGTCGGCTGATTTGTAGATGATATGGCGCAGATCGTTGAGCCGGCCGGGATTGGCGGGCTTGCCTTGCGCCAACCAGGCTTCGCGCGATTGGCCGCCCTTCCAGGCGCGCGTGGTGAAACCCAAAATCTCCACCTTGACGCCGCAGCGCTCCAGCGTGCGCGCCAGGATGTCGGCGCAGGTCGCCGCCACCGTGATCGGGCGGCCGCGCATCGAGCCGGAATTGTCCAACAGCAGCGTCACCACGGTGTCGCGGAAGTCGGTATCCTTCTCGCGCTTGAACGACAGCGGATGCATCGGATCGACGATGACGCGCGACAGCCGCGCCGGATCGAGCAGACCCTCTTCGAGATCGAACTCCCACGCCCGGTTCTGCTGCGCCAGCAGCAGCCGCTGCAGGCGGTTGGCGAGCCGCGCCACCACGCCCTGCAGATGCGACAGCTGCTTGTCGAGATAGCCGCGCAGCCGGTCGAGCTCTTCCGGATCGCACAGATCCTCGGCGCCGATGATCTCGTCGAATTTGCCGGTGAACGGCCGGTAATCGGGCCCGCGCGGCTCATTGCGATTGTGCCGCGGCCGCCACGGCTCGGCCGGAGTCTCCGAATCTCCCATCTCCGCATCGTCGGCCATGTCGGCGGCCGGCGCGTCGATCGCCTCGGCGCCGGTGTCGGGCAATTCCTCGGCCGAAGCCTCCGCCTCCTCCAGGCTCATGCGCTCGCTGTCGGTGGAATCCGAGGTTTCGCCGTCGCGGCCGGATTCGTCGCTGCGGTTCTGCTCCTCGCCCTGCTCGCCTTCTTCTTCCTCCGACTGGCTGGAGCGATCCTCGCCCATGTCGAGGCAATCGAGCAGATCGTGAACAACGTCGCCGAACCGGCGCTGGTCGGTGAGGACGCGCTCCAGCCGGTCGAGATTACGGCCGGCGCGCTCCTCGATCAGCGGGCGCCAAAGATCGACCAGCTTGCGCGCGGTCGTGGGCGGTGTTTCGCCGGTCAGCCGCTCGCGCACGATCATGGCGATAGCGTCTTCGATCGGCGCGTCGGCGCGGTCGGTGATTTCGTCGTATTTGCCGCGGTGGAAACGGTCGTCGAGCATGGCGGCGAGGTTTTTCTTCACCCCGCCCATGCGGCGCGAGCCGATCGCTTCGACGCGCGCCTGCTCGACCGCGTCGAACACCGCGCGCGCCTGCTGGCCGCCGGGCGCCAGTTTGCGATGCACCGCCGGGTCGTGGCACGCGAGCCGCAGCGCGATCGAATCGGCATGGCCGCGCACGATC